>CALMQI010000062.1 GCA_937871935.1 uncultured Burkholderiales bacterium | reverse complement strand
AAGGGTGCTGGGAACCCGATCGACGTAGCGTAGGCTGTTGAGAGGAACGAGGCCGGCAAGTGCTGGGACATGGGTCGTCAACAGAACCTGGTCGCCGGTGGCGGCGAGTTCGCGAAACGCGCCGATGATCTGCTCCTGGCTGTCCGGATGCTGCGAGGTTTCGGGTTCCTCGATCGCATAGACGACGCGCCTGGGCTGTGGTGCGCCGGCGGCCGCCGCACGGCGCTTTTCGGCTTCGGCCTGAAAGAAACTCAAGAGTACAAGGCGGCGGACACCCGATCCGCGCTTGTTGAGTGGGATGCCGTCATCAGTCTCCAAATCAAGCTTGAAGATGCTCTTCCATAGGGGCTTCTTGAATTTCGGCTGAAGGGTCGATGCGAGATTGGGATAGCTTGCTTGGAGCTTCGCGAGCGTCCGCGCCGCGGTCTCCTCGACCGACTACTTCGACACCGCGCGCGCCGGCGCCATCGACTACCTCCGACTGCCTCGCTCTTCGGGTTCGACGTTGAAGCCACTGCTGTTCGCACAGGCGCTCGAACAACGCACCATCGATCCGAGCACCATCCTCGACGACCTCGAGCCCGGACCCGGCGGCATCCTGAACTCCGACGAGCGCTTTCTCGGGCCCATGCTGCCGCGGGTCGCCCTGGCCAATTCTCGCAACGTGCCCGCGGTGGCCCTTCTGTCCCGCATCGGCCTCGACACCTTCTACGGCCTGCTCGGCGACCTGCGGCTCCATCGCCACGAGCAACCGGCGAGGCGCTACGGGCTCGGCCTGGCGATCGGCGCGCTGCCGCACGAGGTGTTCTCGGTGCTGTTCCTCGACAGCCAGCACCGCTTGCTGAAGCACGACGAGATGTTCCGCGGCACGCTGTCGCAGACCAGCGTGTACCCGCGCGAGGTGGTCCGCCGCGCGCTCGAACTCAACAGCGCCGCGGTGATCTTCGCGCACAACCACCCCTCCGGCGCCGCCGAGCCGTCGCGGGCGGACGAGTTCCTCACCCAGTCGCTGAAGTCGGCGCTGCAGTTGGTGGACGTGCGCGTGCTCGATCATCTCGTGGTCGGCCGTGGCGCCGTGGTTTCGTTCGCCGAGCGGGGGCTGCTGTGAAGGCGAAGTCGCTCGACCAGCTGCAGGCGCTGCGCGAGCAATTGCGCGTGCAACAGGCCGACGCCGCCGAGCGCCAGGCCCGCGAGGCGGCGCAGGCCCGACAAGACCAGGCCGAGGCACAGCTGTTCGCGCGCAGCGTGGGCGCGGTGCGTGCGCTGCCCGCGGCGCAGAAGGCGCTGATCGAGCGCACGCGGCCTGCGCCGCACGCGCGCCAGCGCGAGCTGGACGAACAGCGCGCAATGCAGGAGGCGCTGTCCGACGACGTCGATGTCGAAACGCTGCTGCTCACCGACGACGGCCTGAGCTTTCGTCGCCCGGGCATCGGGCCTGATGTGCTGACGCGCCTGCGCCGCGGCACCTGGGCGCTGCAGGGCCAGCTCGACCTGCACGGCATGACGCGCGACGAGGCGCGCGAGCAGTTGGTGGCGTTCCTGCGCGAATCGCACCGGCGTGGCGTGCGCTGCGTGCGCGTGGTGCACGGCAAGGGTCTGGGTTCGCCAGGCAGGCAGCCGGTGTTGAAGGCCAAGGTGCAGCGCTGGCTGGCGCAGCGCGCCGAGGTGATCGCCTTTGCGCAGGCCAGCGCGCCTCAGGGCGGCGCAGGCGCGCTGCTGGTGTTGCTGGCGCCGCGGGTCGGTCGTTGAGCGCGCCGAGTCCTCGCCGCTCGGTCAACCAGCGCGGTTGCGCATCCAGTCGGCCGTGCCCTGGAAGGCCTTGCTCAGCGCGGCGCTGAGCGCGGGTTCGATCTCGCATTCGTCCATCGCCTGCCGCATGCACGCCATCCATTGATCGCGTTCGGCGTCACCGATCGCGTAGGGCAAGTGGCGCGCGCGCAGCATCGGATGGCCAAAGCGATCGATGTAGTGGTTGGGGCCGCCGAGCCAGCCGCACAGAAACCAGTACAGCTTGTCGCGCGAACCGTCGAGCGGAGTCGGATGCAGCGCGCGCAGGCCGGCATATCCGGGCTCGAGGTCCATCAGGTCGTAGAAGCGGTCTATCAGGTGCCGCACACCGGTCTCGCCGCCGAGTTGCTGGAACGGCGTGGCTTGTTGTTCGTCCATGGTTCCTAGGGCCTGCCTCTAGCGCCCGATCAACCGTGCCGCGGCGGCCACGATGGCCTGCGCCGCCGGCGTGCCGGGCGCGAACTCGAGCAACAGTTCGCGCCGCAGCACGGAATCGCGTACCGCCGGGTCGAGCGGCACTTCGCCGAGCAAGTCGACCTGCAGCGGGACCTCGAGTCCGGCATTGACGAAGCGGTCGATCACCTGCTGCAGCTGGTGACGGATGACTCGCCCCTCGCCGGCGCGCTGCGCCTGGTTGACCAGCAGGTGCGTCGGCCGCAGGGGCTGGCTCGAGGCCAGCACCTTGATGGTGGCGTAGGCATCGGTCAGCGACGTGGGCTCGGGCGTCGCCACGATCACCAGTTCGTCGGCCAGCGACACGGTGTAGAGCACGACGTCGGAGATGCCGGCGCCGGTGTCGAGCAGCACATGGTCGAAGCGCGGCCGCACGCGCTCGATCACGTCGTGCAGCTGGTCGCGCACCTCGGGCGTCATCCGCGAGTATTCGATCATGCCGGAGCCAGCCAGCAGCACCGAGAAGCCGCCCGGCGCCGGCAGGATCGCCTCTTCGAGCGCGGTCTTGCCGGTGAACACGTCGTGCAGCGTCAGCTTCGGAAACAGGTTGAGCACCACATCCAGGTTGGCCAGGCCCAGATCGGCATCGAGCACCAGCACGCGCTCGCCCTGGCGCGCCAGCGCGGCAGCCAGGTTGGCCGAGACGAAGGTCTTGCCGACACCGCCCTTGCCGCTGGTGACGGCGGTGATGCGCGCGCCCTTGCCGGTCGGGCCGGTCATGGCAGGTCCTGGAAGATCGAACTGGCGAACAGCAAACCCTTCTCCTCGGCACTGACCAGCGACACCGCCGTCGCCTCCAGGCAGCTGCGATCGCGGCCGCCGCTCTTGGCCCGGTACAACTGCACGTCGGCGCGGTCCATCCACAAGCGCGGCGTCGTGCGCACCCATTGCGGCGCGAACGCGCCGCCCACGCTGACGGTGACGCACACCGTCTGCCCCGGCGCGACCGTCACCGGTGTCTGCGACACCCGCGCCCGGATGCGCTCGGCCACCTGCGGTCCGAAGGCCGCCGGGCAGTTGGGCAGCACGATCGAAAACTCCTCGCCCCCCATGCGCGCCACGAGATCCATCGGCCGCACGGTGTCGGCGAGTGCCACACCGACGGCGCGAATCACCTCGTCGCCGGCGGCATGGCCGTAGGTGTCGTTGACGCGCTTGAAGTGGTCGATGTCGAGGGTCAACAGCAACGCCGGCTCGCCGGAGCGGGCCACCCGGTCGATCTCGCGGGCCAGCGCCAGCTCGAAGGTGCGGCGGTTCGACAGCCCGGTCAGCGCATCGCGGCTCGACAGGTCGACCAGCCCATCGACGATCTCCTGCAGCCAGGCTTGGCTGCCTGCGGGCGACTGGGGCGCCGTCTGCCCCGACTGGCGCAACAACTGCAATGCCACATCAAGCCGCAGCACGGGCACATTGCCCGCCCCGGGCTGGGGCGGCTGCGACTCGGGCGCGCGCGTGTCCAAGGGCTGCTATGTGGGCATCTGCGGCCAGAGGTGACCGCGTTCGAGGCAGTCTAGCAGTGGCCCTTTCGCCAACAGGGTGGATTTGCGGCCGGATCGCACCGCATCTCCGCCGCTGTGCGGGCGAGCCGGCGGGCAACATGGCTGTCGGGTCGAGAGTGCTGTTTCGGCTCCGATCGTCTTCGAGAGACATACCTGCCGACATGTCCGCCGCCGCCCTGCGCCAGAACCTCGAAATGGCCCTGCCCACTGAGCAGGAGTTCCAGTTCTCCCAGCACGACTTCGAACGCGTGCGCGCGCTGATCCATGCGCACGCCGGCATCAGCCTCAACGCCGGCAAGCACGCGATGGTCTACAGCCGCCTGGCCCGGCGCCTGCGTGAGACCGGCCATCGCTCGTTCGCCGACTATCTGAGCTGGTTGCAGTCGGGCGCCGACGGCGCCGCGCAGGAGTGGCAGCAGTTCGTCAACGGACTGACCACCAACCTGACCAGCTTCTTTCGCGAGAGCCATCATTTCGACTGCCTGGTCGACGACCTGAAGCGCGTCAATCGACCCGACGTGCGCATCTGGTGCTCGGCCTCTTCGACCGGCGAGGAGCCCTACTCGATCGCGATGGTGGTCGAGGAGACGCTGGGTGCATCCTCGCGCGCCGAGATCGTGGCCAGCGACATCGACACCACAGTGCTCGCCACCGCGCAGCGCGGGGTCTATGACGCGCAGGCCCGCGGACTGACGCCGGAGCGCCTGCGCCGGCACTTCCAGCGCGGCAAGGGCGCCAACGACGGCCGCATCCGCGTGCGACCGGAACTGGCCAAGCGCATCGTCTTCCAGCCGCTGAACCTGATGGATGCGACCTGGCCGCTGGGTGAACCGTTCGACATCATCTTCTGCCGCAACGTGATGATCTACTTCGACGCCCCGACGCAGCGGCGCGTGCTGCAGTGCATGCACGGCATGCTGCGCGCGCGCGGCCTGCTCTACGTGGGGCACTCCGAGAACTTCACCGAGTCGCGCGACCTGTTCCAGCTGCGCGGCAAGACGATCTACAGCAAGGTCTGAGTGCCCGACGATGGCCACTGCCACTTCACCCCTGGCCCCCGGCGCCGCCGCGCCGCTGACGCGCACGCCGCGGCTGGACCGCCTGCGCGCCACGCCGCGGGTAGCCGGCGAGGCGTCGTTCTTCTTCTGGGACGCCAACTTCCGCAACGACGCGGTCAAGGTGCTGCCCGGCGAGTACTTCGTCTCCGACGAGGACCTGCTGATCGTCACCACACTGGGCTCGTGCATTTCGGCATGCCTGTGGGACCGCGAGCGCCATATCGGCGGCATGAACCACTTCATGCTGCCCGAGGGCAGCGGGGAGTCGGGCCGCTACGGCTCATACGCGATGGAACTGCTGATCAACCAGATGATGAAGCGCGGCGCCTCGCGCATGACCATGGAGGCCAAGATCTTCGGCGGCGGCGCCGTGATCAGTGCGATGACCAGCATCAACGTCGGCGAGCGCAACACGGCCTTCGTGATCGACTACCTGCGCACCGAGCGCATCCCGATCGTCAGCAAGGACGTGCTCGACGTCTATGCGCGCAAGGTCTGCTTCCTGCCCAACAGCGGCAAGGTGCTGGTAAAGCGCCTTGCGTCGACCAATGCGGCAGCGCTGGCGGCGCAGGAGCGCGCGGCCTCCGAGAAGGCGGTGCCGATCGCCCAGAGCGGCGGCTCGGTCGACCTGTTCTGAGCCACGGGCACGACGGCACGACGACGATGGCCAAGACACGCGTGGTGGTGGTCGACGATTCGGCGCTGGTACGCGGGCTGCTGGCCGAGATCATCAACCGCGAAACCGACATGGAGTGCGTCGGCGCCGCGGCCGATCCGCTAGTGGCCCGCGAGATGATCCGCGCCACCGATCCGGACGTGATCACGCTCGACGTGGAGATGCCACGCATGGACGGCATCGACTTCCTGGCACGCCTGATGCGCCTGCGCCCGACGCCGGTAGTGATGGTGAGCACACTCACCGAGCGCGGCGCCGACGTGACGCTGCGCGCGCTCGAGCTCGGTGCGGTGGACTTCGTGGCCAAGCCCAAGCTCGGCGTCGCCGACGGCCTGCGCCGGCTGGGCGACGACATCACCGAGAAGATCCGCACCGCGGCGCGAGCGCAGGTGCGGCGGCTGCCGCCGGCACCCGGCGGCAGCGTCGAGTTGGTCGCGCGGAACGCGTCGACGCCCGGACTGCCGCTCGGCCGCCTGTCGACCGAGAAGCTGATCTTCATCGGCGCCTCCACCGGTGGCACCGAAGCGACGAAGACCGTGCTGATGGACTTTCCGGCGGACATGCCGGCGGTGCTGATCACGCAGCACATGCCACCGGGTTTCACGACCAGCTACGCCAAGCGACTCGATTCGCTGTGCCAGATCCGCGTCAAGGAGGCTTCCGACGGCGAGCGCGTGCTGCCCGGCCACGGCTACCTGGCACCGGGCGGACTGCACCTGTCGGTCGAGCGCTCCGGCGCCAACTACATCGCGCGCGTGCGCGATGGTGCGCCGGTGAATCGGCACAAGCCGTCGGTCGAGGTGCTGTTCGATTCGGCCGCACGCGTGGTCGGCCCCAACGCCGTCGGCCTGATGCTCACCGGCATGGGCGCCGACGGTGCCCAGGCCATGCGCGCGATGCGCGACGCCGGCAGCTGGAACGTCTGCCAGGACGAGGCCAGTTGCGTGGTATTCGGCATGCCGCGCGAGGCCATCGCGCGCGGCGCGGCGCACGAGGTGTTGCCGCTGTCGCGCATCGGCGCCGCCGTGTTGGCGCACCTGCGCAACACCGTCGGCGGCACGCTGCACCGGATCTGAGCGCGACGCATCAGTCGCCGCGCAGCAGCCGTTCGCGCTGCGCGTTGTCGACCGCCCGGCGGCTCTCTGCCTGCGCCATCAGTTCAGGCGGCGCGCCGATATCACGCAGCAGCCCGGGATGCAGTTCGCGCATGGCGGCATGTGCCGCCGCCTGCCGGCGGGCCACGCGCCAACGCGACCAGACCGCCTGGGCCAGAGCCAGCACGAAGGCCCCGGTGTCGAACAAGCCGTCGAGGGCACGCCACGTTGCAGCGCGGTTCAGCGGAATCGGGTGCGGCAGTGAACGCATAGAAAACTCCAGGGGCTTGAACAGCCAGTGGTGTGTAGCGTAGCTGCACAGATCCTCCGTGGGAATTGATCATTTCTTGATCAGTTGGTAAGCTTTGCTGACCACTATGAGCCGCCTGCCGCTACAAACCCTGGCCAGCTTTCGCACCATCGCGCGCACGGGCAACCTGCGTGCGGCCGCCGACGAACTGCATCTGACGCACAGCGCCGTCAGCCAGCAACTGCGCCTGCTCGAGACACAGCTCGGCTTCCAGCTGTTCGACCGGCGCGCGCGCCGCATCGTGCTCAATGCGGCCGGCGCCGCGCTGCTGAGCGCGGTAGAGCCGGCACTGGCGCAGATCGACGATGGCGTGCGCTCGGCGGCTGCGGCAGCGGCCGGTACGCACCAACGCATCCGTGTCAGCGTGCTGCCGTCGTTCGCGCAACGCTGGCTGTTGCCGCGCATGGGTCTGTGGCATCAGCAGCATCCCGACGTGGGCATCGAGCTCGACGCCTCGCAGCAGATCGTCGACCTGCAGCGCGAAGGCTTCCATGCCGCGCTGCGCCAGGGCAACGGCGTGTGGCGCGGACTGCGTGCCGAGCGACTGATCCACTCGCCGCGCGTGCCGGTCGGCTCGCCGCAGGCTGCGCAGCGCCTGCTCGGCCGCGACGTGCGGGCGTTGTCGCGCGAGCCCTTGCTCGGCAGTCCCTCGATGTGGGAACGCTGGTTCGCGCTGTCGGGCGTCAAGGTGCGCGTCAACCCGGTGGCCACCTTCAACGACGCCGGCATGATGCTGCAGGCCGCCGAGCAGAACCTGGGCATCGCACTGGCCCGCGAAGTACTGGCGGCCGATGCGCTACTCGAGCGTCGACTGTTCCGCCTGTCGGCGCTGGCACTGCCCGAAGACGGCGTCGACGCCTACTGGCTGGTCTTCCCGGAGTCGTTGCACGACTGGCCACCTTTGCAGGCACTACGCCGTTGGCTGCTCGCGCAGCTGGAACAGTCGCGCCGCGCCTGGGCAGCGGCCGACGCGTCGCCGATCAGCCCGGTGGCAGGAACAGCTGCTGCAGATCGGACAGGAAGTCGAAACCCCGCGCCGTCGGCCACACGCGCGCGAGGTCGCGGCCGATGAGCCCAGCGCGCTCTGCCTCGTCGAGCGCCGGTGCGATGGCCGACAGCGGCAGCCCGGTGCGCTGGCTGAAGAGCGCCAGCTCGAAACCATCGCGCAGGCGCAACGCGTTGAGCATGAACTCGAAGGCGAGCGCATCACGCGCGATCTCGTGCTCCTGGCTGACCGCACGCCGGGCCAGGGCATGCTCGACATAACTCGCGGGTTCGCGCCAGCGGGTCTGCCGCACGACACGGTGCGGAAAACTCAACTTGCCGTGCGCACCGGCACCGATGCCCAGGTAGTCACCGAAGTGCCAGTAGTTCAGGTTGTGCTGGCACTGGCGGCCGCTGCGGGCGAATGCCGACACCTCGTAGCGCGCCAGGCCCGCGCGCTCGGCGCGCTCGGTGATGACATCGAGCATTTCGCTGGCCAGGTCGTCATCGGGTAGCGGCGGCGGGTCGAGCGCGAAGCGGGTGTTGGGCTCGATCGTCAGGTGGTAGATCGACAGGTGGGGCGGCTCGAAGGAAAGTGCTGCGTCGAGGTCGCGCTGCAGCGCCGGCAGGTCCTGCCCCGGCAAGGCGTACATCAGGTCGATGTTGAAGCGCTCGAAGGCCGAGCTCGCCTCCTCGATCGCGTCGCGTGCCTGCGCGGCGTCGTGCACGCGGCCGATGCGCCGCAGCGCGTCGTCGTCGAAACTCTGCACGCCGATCGACAGCCGGGTGACGCCGGCCTGCGCGAACGCCATTTCGGTGAATACGAGGGCCTGCTCTATCGCGACGTGGAAATCCGCTGGCCGGAACAAAGTGAACGCTGGCGCCGGCGCGAACCCGGTTTCGGGCCGGCGGGTGGCGAAGTGCTGCGCGATTTCTATGCGCGCTGCGTGCAGACCGTGTCATGCATCGCTGCGGCCCACCCAGGCCAAACCATCGCCGTGGTG
>CALMQI010000061.1 GCA_937871935.1 uncultured Burkholderiales bacterium | reverse complement strand
CCGGTGTACTGCAGCACCGCGATGTCGTCGGCCCCGATCTTCGGCGGCGTGTAGGTCTTGCGGCGGCCCGCGGCCAGCGCATCGTTGAAGCGCACCGCCCCGGGCAGGTTGAACGGCGGCACCATCTTCTTGACGTTGCGCACCACGTGGTTGACCAGCCGGCCCTTGACGAAGCCGAGCAGGTCACCCATCGTCGCCAGCACCACCTGCTTGGTCGGCACCGCGTCGTACACCTGAGCCAGCGTGGCGGCGAAGTTCTCCAGGATCACGATCGCCTTGGCGCCCGAATCCTTCAGCTGGTGTTCGAGCTCGCGCGGCGTATAGAGCGGGTTGACGTTGACCACCACATAGCCCGCACGCAGGATCGCCGCCACCGCCACCGGGTACTGCGGCACGTTGGGCATCATGATGGCAACCCGGTCACCCTTGTCGAGCGGCAGGCCCTGCAGGTAGGCGGCCAGGCCGCGCGACCAGTCGTCGACCTGGCCGAAGGTGATGGCGCGGCCCATGAACCGATAGGCCGGCAGGCCTCGGTACTTGGCGAAGCTCTCCTCGAGCAGCGCCACCAGCGAGGTGTACAGGTCGACCTTGATCTGCGCCGGCACGCCCGCTGGGTACTGCTTCAGCCAGACCTTCTCCATCGAACGCTCCTGCTCGCGCCGTGCATTCTGCGCGTCGAGTGATGCCGCACAGATCAGGGGATTCGATAGCGCGGGCCGACCCCGATCCCGGTGGTGGGTTCCGCCGCCGACTCTTCCTAGAATCCAGGGCTGTACCAAGGGACCTCATGACCGCGGCGCGTCAGAACGCTGCTCTGCCGCAATCGAGCCTCGGCGATGACGACACGCCCACCCGCTGGCACGTCCGTTTGCTGGGTGGGCTGACGCTGGGCGACGGCCGTCAGCAGATCACGCGGCTGCCCAGCCGCGCCGTGACCGCCCTGCTGGCGCGGCTGGCGCTGGCGCCCGATCGTGCCCATGCGCGCGAGGAGCTGGTCGAACTGCTGTGGCCCGGCGTCGAGATCACCACCGGGCGCAACCGGCTGCGTCAGTCCCTGTCGACACTGAAGAGCATCCTCGAGCCACCCGGCGCAGACCCGATGCCGGTGCTGCTGGCCGATCGCCTGCAGGTGCGCGTCGCGCCGCATGCACTGGGCTGCGATGCGCTCGACTTCGAGCGCCATGTCCGTGCGGGTCGCTCCGAGATGGCGCGCCATCTCTATCGCGGCGAACTGCTGCCGGGCTTCTACGACGAGTGGATCGACGACGAGCGCCGGCGCCTCGCCGCGCTGCACGACCGACTGGCGATCGCCAGCCCGCCGAGCGCAGCCACGAAGACCCATGGCGCGTCGGCTGCCACGCCGCCGGCCGAGCCGGTTCCTGCCGGCGCGCGCGTCATTCTGCCGAACTACCTGACACGCATGTTCGGCGCTGCCGACCAAGGCCTGCGGCTGCGCCACCTCGTGCTGGCACAGCGTCTCGTCACGCTGATCGGGCCTGGCGGCGCCGGCAAGTCGCGGCTGGCGGTCGAAGTGGCCCATTCTGTGCGCGAGCACGCGGCCTGGCCGCTGCCGGCGTCCGAGCCATTCGAGCCGTTCGATCTGCTCGCGTTCGTGCCGCTGGCCGCCTGCAGCACGTGTGTGCAGGTGCTCGACCAGCTGTTGGGCACGCTGCAGGTCGCATCGGGCGCCGCAGGTGCGCGCTCGGCGCTCGTCGCGGCGCTCGCCGGTCGCCGCGCACTGCTCGTGATCGACAACTTCGAGCAGCTGGTCGGCGAGGCCGAGACGCTGCTGCAGGATCTGCTGTCGACGCTGCCGCAGCTGCGCCTGCTGGTCACGTCGCGCCGCGTGCTCGGTCTGGCCGGCGAACACGAGTTCGTCGTCGACGCGCTGGCGTTGCCGTCGGCCGAGGCGTCGCTCGACGCGGTAGCCGCCAATCCGGCGGTGGCGCTCTTCGTCGAACGCTCGCGCGCCGCGCGGGCCGACTTCCATCTGCATGCGCGAAATGTCGCCACCGTGTGTGCGCTGGTGCGCGCGCTGGAGGGCATGCCGCTGGCGATCGAACTGGCGGCCGCACGGGTGCGCAGCATCGCGCCGGCGGAGATGCTCGAGCGCCTGCGCGGCGCCGGGACGCCGCGGCTGGATCTGCTGGCGCGCAGCACGGCGCGCCGCGACGGCGATTCAAGGCACTCGTCGATGCAGCGGACCATCGACTGGAGCTGGCAACTGCTGAGCGCCCCGCAGGCTCGGCTGCTGTCGGCGCTGACGGTGTTTGCCGAGGGCTTCACCGCCGCCGCAGCGGGCCTGCTGATACCGCCGCACGAAGGCCTGGATGCGCCACTGCTGCTCGACGACCTGGTTGCCCACTCGCTGGTGCACACGCGGCACGACGGCGACTCGCCGCGCTTCGCGCTGTACCAGCCGATCCGCGAGTTCGTCGCGGCCCGGCAGGACGCCGCCGAGCAACACATGTGGCGCGGGCGGCTGCGTCGATGGGCCCTGCAGTTCGCGCGCTCACTGCCGCCGACCCCGCCGCTGGCCACGCTGCGCACCGAGCTGCCCAATCTGGTGGCCGCGCTGGCCAGTGCGGTGACCGACGATGCGTCGGCCGAGGCGATCGAGCTGCTGCTCGTGCTGCGCCGCTGCTTCGAGGACGTCGAGCTGCCGGTCGAGGGCCTGGCTCAGGCGTGCAGCGCCATTGAACGCTGCGCCGACGAGCGATGGCGCGCGCTCGGCCACGTCGTGATCGCACCGCTGCTGTTCACCGCGGGCCAGGCCGATGCGGCCTTGCGGCACGCCGAGCAGGGCGTGGCCTGCACCGGACTCGACGCATTGCAGCGCGCGCGCGCCCTGCATACGCTGGCGCGCGTGCGCTGGCGCAACCGGCGCGAAGCCGGCACCGTCGAGCCGCTGATCGACGAGGCCCAGGCGCTGCTGCCGGCCGAGGGCCAGCTCGAGCTGCGTGCCAGCCTGCTCGCGCTGCGCGCCTTCGTCTGCAACGCGCACCATCGCGAACTCGCCCGCGGCGAGCAGCTGCACGCGCAGGCGTTGGCACTGTGGGAGCAGCTGGGCAACCAGCACGCGATCAACAGCGGTCGCTACAACCTTGCCGTGTGCGCCCAGAACGCGGGCCGCAATGGGGAATGCCTGCAGCGCCTGGAACCGGTCATCGAGAGCGCTCGCCACGAGCACGACTGGCGGCGTCTGAGCCAATCGCTCAACGTGCGCGGCAACGCCTGCAGCGGCCTGCGCGACTGGCCGCGCGCGGTGGCGGACTATCAGGAATGTGTGCGCGTCGCCTGGTCCGGCATGGCCGCCTACGACCTCGCCTTCGGCCTGTGGAACCTGCCACGCGCACTACTGCACTTGCGCCGGCCCGACACGGCCGTGCCGATCGCGGCCTGGGCCGCCGCCTTCTGGCAGGACCGCTTCGGCCCTTTGCAGGCAGCCGATCATCGGTACCTGAGACGCGTGCGGCGTCTGGCCCGACGGCTGATGGCACCGGATCGTCTGCAGGCGCTGTGGCGCGACGGCGAGCAGATGTCGCTGCCGCAGGCGGTGGCGCTCGCGCTGGCGGGGACGAGCTGATCGGCGAGAGGGGCTTCGGATCGACCGACGAGGCCGTCGGTGGATTGCTAGCGATTGCCTAACGGTCGGGCCGGATCCTTCGCGGCGTCGATGCCACGACGCCCCCGATGCCGCTCGCCCAGACCACCGACACCACCGCATGGCGGACGCATCGCGATCCGGCCGGCTTCAGCCTGTTCCAGCCGGCGGCCTGGTCGGTGCGCAGTGCCGGACCGGGCGACATCGTGGTCAGTCATCCGACGGGCAGCGCCGCGGCGATGGTACGGACGCGCATCGTGCCGCCCGGCCAGACGCTGGCCGCCTGGCTGCAGCAAGGCTACCCGGCCACCGAGCCGGGGCTGCACAACGTGCGCATGCTCCAGGTCGAGGCGCGCGATCCGCGGATAGCCAGCGCCTTGTTCGACTACGGCAGCCCCGTCTTCGAGGGCCGTGCCAGCCTGGTGGCGGTACGTCGGGGCGACTTGGCCACCCTGTTCGTCGCGGCTGCGGCGCGTGTTGACTTCTCCACCCGGCTGCCCGAACTGACGCGGGTACTCGACAGCGTGCGCTTCGCCGCCACGGGCGACGGCATGCCGCGGGCGCAGCGACTGCTGGAGATCGGGATCGACCTGCCCGCCCGCTGACGCCTCATCTCTTGCTTTCCCCACCCCACCGAAAGGACCGTCATGATTGCGCTGCACAAGACCTTGATCCTCGCGTTGCGCCCGTGGGTCACGGCGCTGGCGCTGGCCGGCACCGCCGGCGCCGCACTCGCCGACAGCCAGGCCTGGAACTACAAGTCCTACCTGCGCGACCGCACCAGCGGGCAGTACGACAAGGAGAAGTTCCGGACCTCCACCATCACGCTGACCGAGAAGGACGGCCAGGCGACGTTCCGCATGCTCACCTCCGGCCGTGGCGACCTGTGCATCAGCGCAAGCGACCTGCCGGCGGAGGTGCAACGCGGCGCCGACACGACGACCATCACCGTGACGCCGACCCTGGCCGGCTGCGAGCCGTTCCGCTACGTGATCCGCAACGACGGCAGCGGTGGCATTCGCCAGTTCCGCAAGGACGATCGCTGGGTGGCCGACGGCTTCGACCATGACCTGACGCCCAAGAAGTAGACCGGCGGTTGCCCGCGTCGAGGGCAGTGCACGGCGGGTCGCGCGACATTCAGCACGCTTGCGCCGGATCTCTAACGCGGATGTCGAGCGTGATGTGGACTGCTGCCTGCGCATGCACCAACTTGTGCTCGCGCTGCGGCCAGCGTGCTGCCTACCATCGGCGCCACAACAAACCAGTCGAGCGTCCCGCGTTCGAGCACGAGGGTGGTGGTGAAGATGATTTCCATGACACGATGGACCCGCGCAGCGGTGTTGACGATCGGCTTGCTCGGCGCCGCAGGCAGCGCCTGGTCGCAAGGCATGCAGCCGATGGTGCCCGCGCCCGCCACGCCGGTCGCGGCCTCCGATGCGGCGACCGCCGCTGCTGCGGCACCCGCGGCGGCTCCGACGGCCGCGGTGCTGCTGGCCCAGGCCTCACCGTCCGCGGTCGAAGCGCCGGTCGGCGGCGCCCTCGCCGCGGCCGCCGCCAAGACGGCGCCGAAGTTCGACGGTGCCGACACCGCGTGGATGCTGATCAGCACCGTGCTCGTGCTGATCATGACCATTCCCGGCATCATCCTCTTCTACGGCGGCATGCTGCGCACGAAGAACGCGTTGTCGATCGTCGCCCACACGCTGGCCGCGGCCTCGGTGATCACGTTGCTGTGGGCGATGTTCGGCTACTCGCTCGCGTTCAGCGGCGGCAATCCGTGGATCGGCGACACCGCGCGCCTGTATGCCCACGGCCTGATCGGCAAGGCGGTCGGCGCGCATCCGTCGGCGCCGACGATTCCGGAGTCGGTGTTCTTCCTGTTCCAGCTGTCGTTCGCGATCATCACCTTCGCGCTGATCCTCGGTGCGACGGCCGAACGCATGCGGCTGGGCGTCACGGTGGCGTTCGCCGCGCTGTGGTCGGTGCTGGTCTACGCCCCGGTGGCCCACTGGATCTGGCATCCGAGCGGCTGGCTGGCCAAGATGGGCCACATGGACTTCGCCGGCGGCACCGTCGTGCACATCGCCTCGGGCGCCAGCGGCCTGGTGGCGGCCTGGGTGCTCGGGCCCCGGCGCGGCTTCGGCAAGGAGCCGATGGTGCCGCACAACCTGATGATCACGGTGCTCGGCGCGGGCCTGCTGTGGGCCGGCTGGTTCGGCTTCAACGCCGGCTCGGCCTTCGAGGCCAGCAGCCGCGCCGCCGGCGCGCTGCTGGCCACGCAGGTCGGCGCCTGCGCCGGCGCCATGTTCTGGGGCATTTGCGAATACGCGCGCCGCGGCCAATGGAGCGTGCTGGGCAGCTTCACCGGCGCGATCGCCGGCCTGATCGGCGTAACGCCGGCATCGGGCTTCGTCGGCATCGGCGGCGCGCTGCTGATCGGCGCCGCGGCCGGCGTGGTCTGCTTCTTCTGCGTCGTCTACTTCAAGGCGGTGACGGGCATCGACGACTCGCTCGATGTCTTTGCGCTGCACGGCGTCGGCGGCCTGGTCGGCACGCTGTTGACGCCGCTGCTGGCCACCACCGCGGTGGCGCCCGTCACCGCCACCGTGTGGACCAACGGCCTCGGTGCGCTGGCCGTCATGGCCTACGCCGGCGGCGCCACCTGGATCATCCTGAAGGTGATCGGCATCGTGCTCACTCTGCGCGTCGATGCCGAGGCCGAGAAGGTGGGCCTGGACGTCGCGCAGCACGGCGAGATGCTGGCCCCGAACGCCTGAGCGGCGATCCACGCGAACCCTCATCGCCGCTGGCGCAGGCTCCATGGCCACCACACCCGACGAACAAGAGGTGCTGAATACCGTCGTGCGCATGGTCGTGCCGATGCGCCGCGAGTTCGGGCGCCAGCTCGACGTGCGCCACTTCCTGCACGACCTGGAGTACGCGCACGAGGTCATCCAGCAGGCGCTGACCAGCCAGGACCCGCGGCTGCAGCACTATGCGAGTTATCTCGCGGCGCACCACCTCGGTCCGCGCAACGCGACCCAGACGCCGAAGGCGCCAAAGCCCGATACCCCGTTGACGCAGCCGATCGCGGCCGAGCGCTCGGGCGCGACGACACCTGAGCGAAGCAATCCCACTGCCGAAGAGCTTCGCCAGATGGTGCTGAAGAAATACACCACCGGCCTGCGCTGAGGCGGTGCCTGCGCGCACACCGGCGCGCCGAACCGTCGTGGCCGAGCGCTGCGTTGCGCCCGCCCCTCGATCACGCCTTCAGCGCCGAGAGCACCTCGTCGAGCATCTTCTTCGCGTCGCCGAAGAGCATTCGGTTGTTGTCCTTGTAGAAGAGCGGGTTGTCGACGCCTGCATAGCCGCTGGCCATGCTGCGCTTCATCACGATGCTGGTCTTGGCCTTCCACACCTCGAGCACCGGCATGCCGGCGATCGGGCTCGTGGGGTCGTCCTGCGCAGCAGGGTTCACGATGTCGTTGGCGCCGATGACCATCGAGACGTCGGTGGCCGGGAAGTCGGCGTTGATCTCGTCCATCTCGAGCACGATGTCGTAGGGCACCTTGGCTTCGGCCAGCAGCACGTTCATGTGGCCGGGCATGCGGCCGGCCACCGGGTGGATTCCGAAACGCACGGTGACGCCCTTGTCCCGCAGCAGCTTGGTGATCTCGAACACCGTGTGCTGCGCCTGCGCCACTGCCATGCCGTAACCGGGCACGATGATCACGTTCTTCGCCTCGCGCAGCAGTTCGGCGGTTTCAGCCGCGAGAATCGGCGACACCTCGCCCGCGGGCTGCGCGGCCCCGCCACCGGCCGCCGGCGTGCCGCCCCCGGTGCCGAAGCCGCCGGCGATGACGCTGATGAAGTTGCGGTTCATCGCGCGGCACATGATGTAACTGAGGATCGCGCCCGATGAGCCCACCAATGCGCCGACGACGATGAGCAGGTCGTTGCTGAGCATGAACCCGGTGGCCGCCGCAGCCCAGCCTGAGTAGCTGTTGAGCATCGACACCACCACCGGCATGTCGGCGCCGCCGATGGCCATCACCATGTGGATGCCGAACAGCAGCGCGACCACCGTCATCACCATCAGCGGCAGCATGCCGTCCTGGATGCTGTGTGCGTTCAGGAAGGCGCGCCCGAACCAGAGCACGACGAGCAGCCCGGCCAGGTTGAGCCAGTGCCGCGCCGGCAGCAGCAGCGGCTTGCC
>CALMQI010000060.1 GCA_937871935.1 uncultured Burkholderiales bacterium | reverse complement strand
GCAAGTACGTGGCGGACGAATTTCGCGCCCGCGTGCTGGGCGTGCGCTACGTGGTGTCGCTGGGCGTGGCGGCGGTGGCGGTGCCGATGATCGCCGCCCTGCACAAGACCGAGGGCGGCTTCGCCAACGTGTTCATGCTGCTGTCGGTGCTGGCCTCGGGGATCTTCGTCGCCGCGTTCTTCTTCCCGACGCGCGCGGAGCTGACGGCCGAGAAGGCGCGCTCCGCCGGCCAGGCGCAGGCCGCCTGAGCACGCCGCACGCAGGCGCCGCGCCGCGGCCGCCCGCGCCGGAGCGGCCCGCACCACGTACCGCCGCCGCGCCCAGGGCCGCCGCGCCCGCGCCGGCCGGTGTCGACGAATACAAGGTGCGCGAGGGCGATACGCTGTACAAGATAGCGCAACGCACGCAGCGCCAGGGCGCATCGCTCGACCAGATGCTGGTGTCGCTGTTCCGCGGCAATCCGAACGCCTTCATCGGCGACAACATGAACCGCATGAAGGCCGGCGCCGTGCTCAACGTGCCGTCGGCCGAAGAAGCCCGGGCCATCGCCTCTGGCGAAGCGCGCGACGTCATCAAGACGCAGAGCGCCGACTTCAGCGCCTACCGCCAGCGCCTGGCCGGCAACGTGCCGACCACCAAGGCCGACGAGAGTGGCCGCCAGGCCAAGGGCAAGGTGCAGGCCGCGGTCGATGATCGCAAGCAGGCCGCCGCCGCATCACCCGACAAGCTCACGCTGTCGCAGGGCACGGCCAAGCCCGCCGGCACCGAGGCCAAGGTGTCGCAGGCGACCGAGAAGAAGGACTCCGCGGCCCGCGTCGCGGAGTTGACGCGCAACGTCGAGGAACTCAAGAAGCTGCAGCAGGGCACCAGCAGCAGCGCCAAGGTCGCGACGGCACCCGCGGCGCCCGCGCCGGCCCCCGCCGCACCGGTACCGGCTCCCGCCGCCGAAGTGAAGCCGCCGCCTGCGCCGGCCCCGGCAGCCGAGGTCAAGCCCGCCCCGGCTCCCGCGCCGGCCACCGTCGTGGCCGCGGCTCCCGCACCTGCCGCGGCGGAAACGCCGGCGCCGAGCGTGGCCCCCACGATGCCGGCACCGCCTGCCGTGGCGAGCGCGCCTGCGCCGACACCGCCCGCTGCGCCCAAGCCGGCGACGCCGCCGCAGACCGCCGAAGAACCCGGCGTGCTGGCGTCGCTGGTGGAGCATCCGATGGCGATGCCGGGCGCGATCGGCCTGGTCGCGCTGCTCGCTGGCCTGGGGCTGTACCGCCTGCGCGGGCGCTTCCGCAAGGACAACGGCGAGACATCGTTCCTCGAAAGCCGCCTGCAGCCGGACTCGTTCTTCGGTGCCAGTGGCGGCCAGCGCGTCGATACGCGCGATGCCACCGGCGCGTCGTCGTCGATGAGCTACTCGCTGAGCCAGCTCGACGCGATCGGCGATGTCGATCCAGTCGCGGAGGCCGACGTCTACCTGGCCTATGGCCGCGACCTGCAGGCCGAGGAGATCCTCAAGGAAGCCATGCGCGGCAACCCGGATCGACTGGCGATCCGCACCAAACTGCTCGAGGTTTATGCCAAGCGGCGCGATACCAAGGGCTTCGAGATGCTGGCCACGCAGCTGTACTCGCTGACCAAGGGCGAGGGCGAGGACTGGGCCAAGTCGCAGGAACTCGGGCGCCAGATCGATCCCGAAAACCCGATGTACCAGCCGGGCGGCGCGCCGAAGGTCACCACCGTCGGCGACGGCGGACGCATGATCGAACCGCTGGGCGCCAGCACGATGCCGCAGTCGGTGATGCCGTCGACCTCGGGCTTCCCGCCGTCGGCGCTCGACACCTCGGCGCCGATGAGCGTTCCGGCATCGGATGTCGACCTCGATCTCGATCTCGGCACCTTCTCCGGCGGCGCCGCCACGCCCGAACCCGAATTTGAGGCTGAACCGCTGACCACGCTGCCGCCGTCCAGGTCGGGCGGCGCCGTCACGCGCGAGCCGGCCGCCGCGCCGAAGATGAGTCTCGACGCGATCTCGCTCGACCTCAACCCACCGAGCGCGAAGATGCCGCTCACGTCGGCCGACGGCCGCATCGACAAGCCGGCGCTCGACTTCGGCGACTTCACGCTGCCGGCGCAACCGAGCGTGCACGCGGGCCTCGACGACAACGACCCGCTGGCGCGCAAGCTCGAACTGGCCGAGGAGTTCCGCCAGATCGGTGACATGGAAGGCGCGCGCGACCTGCTCGAGGAAGTGGTCGCCAAGGCCGGCGGTGCCTTGAAGAACAAGGCGCAGGGCATGCTCGACAGCTTAGCTTGACTCCCCCCCGGAGCGCCTTCGGCGCCTCCCCCTCCAGGGGGCGCCGCTAGCGGACCGGCGGAGCCGGATCCGCGGCGGCCACTCGGAAGTCATTCAACGGCTCGCGCTCGGGCTGAGCTACCGCGGCACGCGGTACCACGGCTGGCAGAGCCAGCCTGACGGCCTGACGGTGCAGGACCACCTGGAAAAGGCGCTGGCGCAGTTCGCGGCGCAGCCGGTGCGCACGGTCTGCGCCGGCCGCACCGACACCGGCGTGCATGCGATCAACCAGGTCGTGCACCTCGACGCGCCGGTGGCGCGGGATCCTTTCTCCTGGGTCCGCGGGACCAACCGTTATCTGCCCGACGACATCGCGCTGCAGTGGTGCCGGCCGATGGCGCCTGACTTTCATGCGCGCAACCACGCGCGCGGCCGGCGCTACCGCTACCTGCTGCTGCGCTCGCCGGTGCGCCCTGCGCTCGAGACCGGCCTTGTCGGCTGGGCGTTCGACTCGCTGAATGGCGATGCGATGCGCGCCGCGACGACGCATCTGCTCGGCGAACACGACTTCACGTCGTTCCGGGCGGCGGAGTGCCAGGCCGCGACGCCGGTGAAGACGCTGCGCGCGCTCGACATCGTGCAGCGCGGCGACTACTGGCGCTTCGACTTCGACGCCAGCGCGTTCCTGCACCACATGGTGCGCAACATCATGGGCTGCCTGCTGGCGGTCGGGCGTGGCCAGCACCCGCCGGGCTGGATGGCCGAGGTGCTCGCCGCCCGCGACCGCACCGCGGCGGCGCCGACCTTTGCGCCCGATGGACTCTATTTCGCCGGGCCGTACTACGATCCGACCTTCGGTCTGCCGGACCACGTGCCGGCACACGACTGGTTGCCCTAGCCTGGTTGGTTGTTCATGCTCGAACGCACCCGCATCAAGATCTGCGGCCTGACCCGCGAGGCCGACGTGCAGGCCGCCGTGGAAGCCGGCGCCGACGCCGTGGGTTTCGTGCTGTGGCAACCGAGCCCGCGCGCCGTGACGGTCGAGCGCGCCCAGGCGCTGGCGCGCGACTTGCCGCCGTTCGTGGCGCCGGTGTGCCTGTTCGTCAATGCCGAGGCGGCGCTGGTGAAACGCGCGACACAGGCGCTACCGCACGCGCTGCTGCAGTTCCACGGCGACGAGGCGCCGGCCGACTGCGAAGCATGGGAGCGGCCCTATCTGCGCGCGGTGCGCATGCGCACCGGCGTGTCTTTGCTAGACTTTGCAGCTCGCTTCGCGAGCGCCGCTGCGCTGCTGCTGGACGCCGACGTCCAGGGCTACGGCGGCGGTGGAAAGGCGTTCGATTGGTCGCTCATTCCTGCCGACGTGCCCCGTCCGGTCGTTTTGTCTGGTGGGTTGAATCCTGCAAATGTGACCGATGGGGTGTTGCACGTCCGGCCCTGGGCCGTTGACGTGAGCTCCGGCGTCGAGGCCGCCAAGGGCCTCAAGGACGCCCGCTTGATCCGCGAGTTCTGCGAGGCGGTGCGCGAGGCCGATGCCCGGCGCGCCGATTCCACCGGCTGACGAGGCGGCACAAGCGGCAGCTCACGCGTCGGCGACCCGAAGGTGCCCCTCTTCGTGACGCCGGGGCCATCGCGGCCCGGCGGCCTTGCTCCGACCCCCGAATGCGAGACACCCGATGCTCCACTACCAGCAACCCGACGCCCGCGGCCACTTCGGACCCTATGGCGGCACCTTCGTCGCCGAGACGCTGGTGCATGCGCTCGACGAGCTGAAGGCCGTCTACGAGCGTTATCAGCACGACGCCGAATTCCAGACCGAGTTCCGCAGCGAACTCAAGCACTTCGTCGGCCGGCCGTCGCCGGTGTATCACGCGGCGCGCCTGTCGCGCGATATCGGCGGCGCGCAGATCCACCTGAAGCGCGAGGATCTCAACCACACCGGCGCGCACAAGGTGAACAACACGGTCGGCCAGGCGCTGCTCGCGCGGCGCATGGGCAAGCCGCGGGTCATTGCCGAGACTGGCGCCGGCCAACATGGCGTGGCCACCGCGACCGTGTGTGCACGCTACGGCATGGAGTGCGTGGTCTACATGGGCAGTGAAGACGTGAAGCGCCAGTCGCCCAACGTCTACCGCATGCACTTGCTCGGCGCCAAGGTGGTGCCGGTGGAGTCGGGCAGCCGCACACTGAAGGACGCGCTCAATGAGGCGCTGCGCGACTGGGTGACGCACGTCGAGGACACCTTCTACATCATCGGCACGGTGGCCGGCCCGCACCCGTATCCGACGATGGTGCGCGACTTCCAGCGCGTGATCGGCGACGAGTGCCTCTGGCAGATGCCCGAGCTGATCGCGGAACTCGGCGGCCCGGCGGGCCGGCAGCCCGACGCCGTGATCGCCTGCGTGGGCGGCGGCAGCAATGCGATGGGCATCTTCTATCCGTACATCGCACACGAGGGCGTGCGCCTGATCGGCGTCGAGGCGGCCGGGTTGGGGCTGGCCAGCGGCAAGCACGCCGCCAGCCTGTCGGCCGGATCGCCCGGGGTGCTGCACGGCAACCGGACCTATCTTCTGCAGGACGCCAACGGCCAGATCACCGAGACACATTCGATCTCGGCAGGACTCGACTATCCCGGTGTCGGCCCGGAGCATGCGTACCTCAAGGACATCGGCCGCGCCGAGTACGTGGGCATCACCGACGACGAGGCGCTCGCCGCGTTCCATCGCCTGTGCCGCACCGAAGGCATCATCCCCGCGCTCGAGTCGAGCCATGCCGTGGCCTATGCGATGAAGCTCGCCGCGACGATGCGCGCCGACCAGCATCTGCTGGTCAACTTGTCCGGGCGCGGCGACAAGGACATCGGTACCGTGGCCGACCTGTCGGGCGCCGACTTCTACTGCCGGCCGTCGTGTCGCGGTCAGATGGTCAAGGGGGGGGGCACGACATGAGCCGCATCGAGGCCACACTGCAGCGCCTGCAGCGCGAAGGGCGCAAGGCGCTGATCCCCTACGTCACCGCGGGTGATCCGTTCGCCGACGCCACCATCGACATCCTGCACGGGTTGGTGCAGGGCGGGGCCGACGTGATCGAGCTCGGCGTGCCGTTCTCCGATCCGATGGCCGATGGTCCGGTGGTCCAGAAGGCCTCCGAGCGTGCGCTGGTGCGCGGCATCGGCCTGGCCGAGGTGTTCGCGATGGTGCGCGGCTTTCGCGAACGCGACGCGCACACACCGATCGTGCTGATGGGCTACGCCAACCCGATCGAGCGTTTCGACCAGCGCCACGGCGCCGGCGCCTTCGTGGCACAGGCGGCGCAGGCCGGCGTCGACGGCGTGCTGGTGGTCGACTATCCGCCGGAGGAATGCACCGATTTCGCCGCGGCCCTCAAGGCCGCCGGGCTCGACCTGATCTTCCTGCTCGCACCGACCTCCACCGAGGCCCGCATCCGCGAGGTGGCTCGCGTGGCCAGCGGCTACGTGTACTACGTGGCGCTGAAGGGCGTGACCGGTGCCGGACACCTGGATGTCTCCTCAGTAGCCGCCGCAGTGCCACGCATCAAGGCGCATGTCAGGCTGCCTATCGGCGTGGGCTTCGGCATCCGCGACGCCGCCACCGCGCGCGCGGTGTCGCGTGTGGCCGACGCCGTCGTGATCGGCAGCGCCCTTGTGCAGATCCTGGAGGCCGAATCCCGCGACAAGGTTGCTGCGGCGGGGCGACAATTCATCGCGGGCATACGCACGGCCCTGGACCAACCCGACGAAGGAACGCACGCATGAGCTGGTTGGAGAAACTGCTGCCGCCGAAGATCCAGCAGACCGACCCGTCCGAGCGCCGCTCGGTGCCGGAAGGTTTGTGGATCAAGTGCCCGGCCTGCGAGACGGTGCTCTACAACACCGACCTCGAGCAGAACCTGAACGTCTGCCCCAAGTGCGACCACCACCACCGCATCGGCGCGCGCGCGCGGCTCGACGCCTTCCTCGATGCCGAAGGGCGTTTCGAGATCGGGCAGGAGGTGATGCCGGTCGATGCGCTGAAGTTCAAGGACAGCAAGAAGTACCCCGAGCGGCTGAAGGCGGCGCTCGAGTCCACCGGCGAGACCGACGCGCTGGTCGTGATGGGCGGCTCGGTGCTCAGCGTGCCGCTGGTGGCCGCGTGCTTCGAGTTCGACTTCATGGGCGGCTCGATGGGCAGCGTGGTTGGCGAGCGCTTCGTGCGCGGCGTCGAGACGGCCGTCGAGCAGAAGATGCCGTTCGTCTGCTTCACCGCCACCGGCGGCGCGCGCATGCAGGAGGGCCTGCTCAGCCTGATGCAGATGGCCAAGACCAACGCATCGTTGACCAAGCTCGCGAAGGCCAGGCTGCCCTACATCAGCGTGCTCACCGACCCCACGATGGGCGGCGTGTCGGCGAGCTTCGCCTTCGTCGGCGACATCGTGATCGCCGAGCCGAAGGCGCTGATCGGCTTTGCCGGCCCACGCGTGATCGAGAACACCGTGCGCGAAAAGCTGCCTGAGGGCTTCCAGCGCGCCGAGTTCCTGCTCGGCACCGGCGCGCTCGACATGATCCTCGACCGACGGCAGTTGCGTCCGGCCATCCCGCGCCTGCTGGCGATGCTGATGCGCCAGAGCGCCGACGCGGTGGCCTAGTACCCGACTGCGCGGCGCGCATGGTGTGGCGCGCCCTTTGCCCGCAGACGATATGACGAGCCCGATGCGGACACTCGACGACTGGCTGGCGCATTGCGAGCGCCTGCATCCGAAGACGATGGACTTCACGCTGGAACGCGTGAAGACCGTGCACGACCGCCTGGGGCTTCGCTTCGACGTGCCGGTGATCATCGTCGCCGGCACCAACGGCAAGGGCTCGACCTGCGCGATGATCGAGTCGATCGCGCGGCAGGCCGGCTACCGGACCGGCCTGCACATCAAGCCGCACCTGGTGCGCTTCGAGGAGCGCTGCTGCATCAACGGCGCGGCGGCGCACGCCGAGACGCTGCTGCCGCACTTCGAGGCGGTCGAAGCGGCGCGCGGCGACATCACGCTGACCTACTTCGAGTTCACGCTGCTGGCGATCGTGCGCGCGTTCACGCACACGCCGCTCGATCTGGTGATCCTGGAGGTCGGCCTCGGCGGCCGGCTCGACGCGGTGAATGCGTTCGATGCCGATTGCGCGGTGATCACCAGCATTGCGCTGGACCACACCGAGTACCTCGGCCCCGACCGCGAATCGATCGGCCGCGAGAAGGCCGGTATCTTCCGCGCAGGCCGGCCGGCGGTGATCGCGGAGCCGGATCCGCCGCAGTCGGTGCTGCATTCACCCGGAAATCACTTGCTGATCGGGCGCGATTTCGGCTATCAGGCGCAATCCGGGCAGTGGAGCTACCGGGGCCCCGGCGGGCGCCGCGCGGGGCTCGCGTATCCGGCGCTGCGCGGGAAGATCCAGCTCTCCAACGCCGCCGCCGCGATTTGCGCGCTCGGCGCGGCCGGTCTTCCGATCGCGATGCAGGACATCCGGCGCGG
>CALMQI010000059.1 GCA_937871935.1 uncultured Burkholderiales bacterium | reverse complement strand
CAGCAGGAAGGTGGTCTCCGACAGGTTGGTCCAGCGCGCGAACGCGGCCATCTGCGCATCGCTCAGGCCGTCGGCGTCGTGCACCACGGCCAGCGGATTGCCGCGCAGCGGCCGGTCGGTGAACACATCGAGCTGGGAGAAGCGTCGCTGCATGGGCGTGGCTCCGGTCAAGCCTGCGCCAGGACGCGGGCGTAGACATCGCGATCGATGTTGCCGCCGCTGCACACCGCGGCCACGCGCCGGCCCTGCAGCCGCGCGCGCTCCTGGCAAGCGGCCGCCAGCGCCGCCGCGCCGGCGCCTTCGGCGACCTGATGCGTGGCCTCGAACAGCGTGCGCATCGCCTGCGCGACAGCCTCGTCGTCGACCGCCACCACCCGTGCCAGCCCGCGGGCGAGGATGGCGAGCGCCTGCGGCTCGGGCACGCGGCAGGCCATGCCGTCGGCCAGCTGCGTGGTCACCTCGTGCGGCACCGGCCGGCCCGCGGCCAGCGACAGCGCATAGGTCGGCGCGCCGGTGGAGACGACGCCGACGATCTCGGTGGCCAGGCCGAGCGCATCGCGCGCGGCGATCAGCCCACAGGCGCCCGAGCCCAGGCCGATCGGCACGTACACCGTGTCGAGGTCGGCGACCGCATCGAACAGCTCGAGCGCATAACTGGCCACGCCGGCGACCAGGTCGGGGTGGAACGACGGCACCATGTGCCAGCCTTGCGCGGCGGCGAAGGCCTGCGCCCGCTCGCGCGCGGCCTGGAAGTCGCTGCCCTGCTCGACCAGCTCGGCGCCGAAGGCGCGCATCGCGGCGTTCTTCTCGCGGCTGTTGCCCTGCGGCACGAAGATCGTCACCGGCACGCCATGCTCTCGAGCGGCACGGGCGATCGATTGGCCGTGGTTGCCGCGCGTCGCACTGACGAGCCCCTTGGGCCGCGAGCCTGAAGCCAGCAACCGCTCGACATAGACGATGCCGCCGCGCACCTTGAAGGCACCGGCCGGCGTGTGGTTCTCGTGCTTGAGCCACAGGCGCTCACCGGCCAGGCCCTGCAGCAGCGGCCAGTCGTACTGCGGCGTCGGCGGCATGCGCGCATGCACCAGCTGCGCCGCGGCACGCAGCTCGGCGAGCGGCGGTGCCGCAGCGCCTGTCACGGTGCCACCTGCGCCTGCAGCTCGAGCGCCTCGTGCAGCACGCGGCCGAGCAGGGCGATGCCGTCGGCAATGTCCTGCGGTGTCAGCGTCACGAAGCTCAATCGCAATGTGCCGGCGTCGCGCGACTGCGCATAGAACGGCGCGCCGGGCACATAGGCCATGCCGGCCTCGACCGCGCGCGGCAGCAAGGCCAGCGCATCGAGCCCGTCGGGCAGGCGCAGCCAGAAGAACATGCCGCCGTGCGGGGCGCTCCAGCGCGTGCCGGGTGGCATGTGGCGCTGCAGCGCCTGCGCCATCGCGTCGCGCTGCGCGCGATAACGCGCGCGGATACCCGGCACGTGCTGGTCGAGGAAGCCGTCGCGCACCACTTCGTAGACGACGCGCTGGTTGAAGCCCGGCGTGTGCAGATCACTCGCCTGCTTGGCCTGCAGCAGCTTGGGGAACAACTCGCGCGGCGACACCACGTAGCCGAGCCGGAAGCCCGGTGCCAGCACCTTGGAGAACGAACCCAGGTACAGGCAGCCCTCGGGCCAGAGCGAGGCCAGCGCCGGCGGCGGCGGTTCGTCGAACCACAGGTCGCCGTACGGGTTGTCCTCGAGCAGCGGCACACCCGCGGCCTGCGCCGCGCGCACGATATCGACGCGGCGCTGGCGCGGGATCACGCGGCCGGTGGGGTTCTGGAAGTTCGGCAGCAGGTAGGCGAAGCGGGTGCCCGGCGCGTCGTGGCGCAGCGCCTCGAACGCGCTGGGCAGCGGTCCGTCGTCGTCGCCGGCCAGGTTGACGAAGTTCGGCTCGAACGGGTTGAACGCCATCAGCGCGCCGAGATAGGTGGGCGATTCCACGGCCACCGGGGCGCCGCCGTCGATCAGCACCTTGCCGGCGAGGTCGAGCCCCTGCTGCGAGCCGGTGGTGATCAGCACCTGGTCGGCGCCGACCGTCATGCCCTGGCGTTGCAGGTCCTGTGCCACCCACTCGCGCAGCGGCGCGAAACCTTCGCTGGCGGCGTACTGCAGCGCCTCGCGCGGCGCCTCGCGCAGCACCTTGTCGCAGGCCGCGCGGATCGGTTCGACCGGAAAGCTGTCGGGCGACGGCAGGCCGCCGGCCATCGACAGCACGCCGGCCTTCTCGGTCAGCTTGAGGATCTCGCGGATCATCGAGGGGTTCATGCGCGCGGCGCGGCGCGCCTGGGTCCATGTCGTCATGAGCTTCCTTGTCTTGCCGTCGTGCGCGCGAGCCGGCGCGACACGTTCACCACCACCATCACCGCCAGCAGGAACAGCAGCGTCGCCGCGTCGAGTCGCTCGCCGAGGATCGGCACCGCGGCCAGCACCGACAGGAACGGCTGCAGCAGCTGCACCTGGCTGACGCGCACCGTACCACCGAGCGCGAGCCCGCGGTACCAGGCGAAGAAGCCGAGCCACATCGAGAACAGGGCCACGTAGGCGAAACCGAGCCACGAGGCCATCGGCACCGGCTGCGCCGGCCAGCTGAGCAGCGCCACCGGCAGCGTGACCGGCAGTGCCAGCACCAGCACCCATGACACCACGTGCGCGGGCGCCATCGTCGCCGACAGGCGGGCGCCGCATACGTAGCCGTGGGCGCCGAGCACCAGCGCGAGCAGCAGCAGCGCATCGCCGAGTTGCAGCGTGGCGCCGCCGCGCCACCAGGCGAAGGCCACCACCAGCACGGTACCGAGCCCGGCGCACAACCAGAACGACGCGCGCTGCGGCTGGTGCAACAGCCACGCCGCCATCGCCGCGGTCACCAGCGGCAGGATGCCGGTGACGACCGAGGCATGGACCGCATCGACGTGCAGCACAGCCAGGCCCATGAACAGCGGGAAGCCGAACACGATGCCGATGCCGGTCAGCGCGAGCTGGCGCCATTGCGCGCGGGTCGGCCGATGCGCACGCGACCACGCCAGGTAGACGAGCGCCAGCAGCCCGGCGACCGCCGCGCGCCCGATGGCGACGAACACGGCCGACAGCTGCGGCGCTTCGGCCGGGCCGCTGGCCAGCCGCGTCATCGGGATCGTCAGCGCGAAAGCGGCCACGCCCAGCAGCCCGTAGACAAGGCCGCGGCGCAGGTCGCGGTCGTGCGCGAGGCCGGTGGCGCGGGAGGCCGTGGCCGCCGGCACGTTGGCCGGGAGGGCGGGCGAGGTGGGCATGGCCACCAGTCTAGAGCGGTTGGCAGTACAGATTCAGTACACTTGCCGGTACAGACAGAACATCTGTACCGGCTCACCTACCCACACACATGTCGATCGGCATTGCCCCCGCTCCTGCCGATGCTGCCGGCGCCACGCTCGGCGAGCAGCTCGCGCGGCACTACGCGCAACGCATCGGCCAGCGCGCACTGCAGCCGGGCGCACGGCTGCCGTCGGTGCGTGAATGCGCACGGGCGCACGGTGTCAGCCCGAGCACCGTGGTCGCCGCCTACGACCGGCTGCAGGCCCAGGGTCTGGTCGAGGCCCGCCGGCAGCGCGGCTTCTTCGTGCGCGGATCGACCTCCGCCGCGCTGGTCAGCATGCCGCGCAGCGAGCCCTCGCTGGCGCTGCCCGCGCCGCAGGACGCTGCCGCGCTGATCCGCGGCATGTTCCGCACCCGCAGTTCGTTGCCCGGGCCGGGCCAGGGAACGCTACCCGAGACCTGGCTCGACGCGGCGCTGCTGCAGCGTGCGCTGCGGCGTGCGATGAGCGACGTGAACGACGCGTTGCGTTATGGCGAGCCGGCCGGCGACCCGTCGCTGCGTTCGGCGCTGGCGCGGCGACTGACGCACGAGCTCGGCATCGCCTGCACACCGGAGCAACTGGTCACCTCGGTCGGCGCGACGCACGCGCTGGACATCATCGCGCGCACACTGCTGACGCCGGGTGACGCGGTGCTGGTCGACGAGCCTGGCTGGGTGGTCGAGCACGCACGGCTCTCGCGCCTGGGCATGCGGCTGCTGCCGGTGCCGCGCGGCCCGCTCGGGCCCGACATGGCCGTCATGCGGGCGCTGGTCGCCGAGCACCGGCCGCGGCTGTACATCACGGTGTCGGTGCTGCACAACCCGACCGGCGCCTCGTTGTCGCTGGCGGCGGCGCACCAGGTGCTGCAACTGGCCGAGGCCGCCGACCTGATCCTCGTCGAGGACGACACCTATGCGTGGCTGGCGCCGGCGCATGCACCGCGGCTGGCCGCACTCGACGGCCTGCAGCGCACGGTGTACGTGACGGGCTTTTCCAAGATCCTGGCGCCCAACTGGCGTGTCGGTGCGCTGGCTGCGCCGCGGGCGCTGGTCGACCGCTTCATCGACACCAAGCTGCTGAGTTCGCTCACCACGCCGGCGATCCTGGAACGTGCGGTCGCCTGGTGCCTCGAGCAGGGGCTGCTGCGCCGCCATGCCGAACGTGTGGCGGGCCGACTCGCCGCGTCGCGCAGCCGCGTGGTCCGGCTCGCGCAAGACGCGGGCTGCCGTTTCGTGGCCGAGCCGCAGGGCCTGTTCGGCTGGGTCGAGACCGGCGTCGACACCGAGGCGCTGGCCGAGCGGCTGGCCGCCGAAGGCTGGCTGATCGCGCCCGGGCATCTGTTCTTCGCGCGGCCGTTGCCCGGCACGCTGATGCGGGTGAACTTCGCGAGTGCGCAGGACGCGCGCTTCTGGCGCGCCTTCGAGCGCGCGCGAGAAGCGCTGCGTCAAGCGCTCATTTCGAGCGCTCGGACCGACACGGCCCCGCTACGCTAGTAACATTCGGATTCAAAGCGGCCCGATGTTCCCCTCCACCCTGCCTTTCGGCGAACCCGACCTGATGCGAGTGAGCGCCTTTCAGCGCTATCTCGATGATCTGGTGCGCGTGGGCAGCGTCGAGTCGGGCTCGACGCGCCTGTCGTCGCTGAGCCCTTCGCTGCTGCAGGACCTGGAGCGCTTCGAGCGCCACGGCCGGCAGAGCGAGGTGCTCGATGTGCTGGCCGCCTGCCTGCGCCACGCGCGGCCACTGACGCTGAATCTTCAGTGGGCCGACCGGGTGGTGCCGCTGACGCTGTTTCCCGCGGAGCGGCTGGTGCACTGTGCGGTGCCGATGCCGCAGTTCCTGGCCAGCCGGCTGAACGAGCTGCAGGTGCTGCAGGTCGAGCCGGCGTTGCTGCGCACGCCGGGGCATCGCGAGCGGGCGCTGGTCGGCGAACTCGAACACTACTCGCCGCTGTCGCCGCTGATGTGGGAGATGGCGCTGCGCGGCGCACGCGAGTCGCTGCTGCCCGAGATCGCCGGTGTCGCGGCCTATCGGGTCGCGCCGGGCGTCAACCTGCGCGGCCTGGACATGCCCGGCATCCTGACCGTGGCCATCGAGCGACTGCGCCGGCGCACGCGCAACCTGCGCGAGATGTCGGAGTGGCCCGGCCTGGACCGCGACCGCGCGATGCGGCTGCTCAATGCGCTGTACCTGCAGGGTGGCCTGATCGTCAGCCGCACGCATCCGGCGGCGTCGACCACCGAAGGCTGGCTGCGCAGCCGCTGGTGAGCGGCCGGGCGAACGGCTAACGCGCGTCGTCGCGGGTCGGTGCGGCAGGCGGCGCCGGCTTCAGCATCACCAGCGACAGCGCGCCGACGCAGCACACCATCGCGAGCCATTGCACCGGCCCCAGCGGCTCGCCGTGCAGCAGCGCACCGGAGATCATCGCCACCACCGGCACCAGGATCGACGCCAGGCCCGCCACGTTGGCCGGCAAGATGCCGACGATGGAAAACCAGCACAGATTGCCGATGCACATCGGCACCAGCGCGATGTAGCCGATCACCGCGATCGACGACCATGAGGGCATGAACCATTGATGGTCGCCCAGCACCAGCGCGCCGATGGTGATGGGCACGGCCGTGATCAGCAGCTGCCAGCCGGTGAGCACCGTGGCCGGCACGTCGACGACGCGACCACGCTGCAGGATCAACGTGCCGACGGCCCAGCCGAGCCCGGCGCCGAGGCCGAGCACGAGACCGAGCGGGGCCTGCGCATAGGCGCCGAAACTGCGCGACATGAGCAGCGCGACGCTGGCGCCGCCGAGCATGACGGCCAGCACCAGCCGGCCGTTCAAGCGCTGGCCGAGCACGGCCCACGAGATCAGCGCCGACCACAGCGGCATCGTGAAGCCGAGCACCGCCGACTGGCCCGACGGGATCAGCAGCGCCGAGTAGGTGCTCGCGATGTTCCAGATCACCAGGTAGAAGAAGGTGGCGGTGCCGATCGTGCGCCAGTGGCGGCGCGGTATCGCGAGCGACTGGCCGCGCGCGCGGGCGACGATCAGCAGCGCGGCGCCGGCGACGAACACGGCCACCGCGCGAAAGGTCCACACCGACACCTCGCGCACCGCCAGCGGAAACAGCGGCCAGTTGGTGCCCCACAGCAACGTCAGGATCACCAGCAGCACGAGCGCGCGCGGCGGAATGGCGTGCGTCACGGCAGGCTGCTCGCGTCCTGCACACGCGCAGCGAGCGTCTCCCAGCGCGTCAGCGCCTCGGTCAACGCGTCGTCGATCTGCTCGTAGCGCGCCTGCAGCTCGCCGACACGCTGCGGTTCGTCGGTGTACAGCGCCGTGCTGGCCAGCCGCTCGCCGATGGCCTTCTGCTCGGCCTCGAGCGCTGCGATCTGCCCGGGCAGGCCGTCGAGCTCGCGCTGCTCCTTGAAGCTCAGCCTGGCGCGCGCCTTCGGTGCGGCGGCCGCGCCTTTGCCTGCCGAGCCCGAGGCGGCCGGCGCCGCCGCCGGTCCCGGCGCGGTGTTGGCCATCGACGCCACGGCGGCGCGCGAGCGGTCGCGCTGCACCCGCCAGTCGGCGTAGCCGCCGGGATATTCACGCCACAGTCCCGGCGTGCCGGCGTCGCCCTCCCAGGCCAGCGTGCTGGTCACCACGGCGTCGAGGAAGCGCCGGTCGTGGCTGACGAGGAAGACGGTGCCGTCGTAGCCCTGCAGCAGCTCCTCGAGCAGCTCGAGCGTCTCGATGTCGAGGTCGTTGGTCGGCTCGTCGAGCACCAACACATTGGCCGGCAGTGCGAACAGGCGTGCCAGCAGCAGCCGGTTGCGCTCGCCGCCCGACAAGGTGCTGACCAGCGCCTGCGCCCGCGCCGGCGCGAACAGGAAGTCGCCGAGATAACTCATCACGTGACGCCGCGAACGGCCGATCTCGACCCACTCGCTGCCCGGGCTGATGGTGTCGGCCAGCGTGGCGTCGAGCCTCAGTGCACTGCGCATCTGGTCGAAGTAGGCGACGCTCAGGTGGGTGCCGCGGCGCACGCGGCCGCGGTCCGGCGCCAGCTCGCCGAGGATGAGCTTCAGCATCGTGGTCTTGCCGACGCCGTTGGGGCCGATCAGGCCGACCTTGTCGCCACGCAGGAAGGTGCCGCTGAACCGGTCGACCAGCAGCCGGCCACCGAGGCTGATCGACACGTCGTCGAGTTCGGCGACCAGGCGGCCCGAGGCTCGGCCCGCACTGAGCTCGAGCCGCACGTTGGCCAGGCTGTCGCGCCGCGCCGCGCGCTGGGCGCGCAGTGCCTCCAGCCGCGCGATGCGGCCGACGCTACGCGTGCGCCGCGCCTCGACGCCCTGGCGCACCCAGACCTCCTCGGCCGCCAGCAGCTTGTCGGCCCGGGCGGTGGCCAGTGCCTCGGCCTCGAGTTCGCGCTGCTTGGTGGCCTCGTAGGCGGCGAAGCGCCCGGGGTAGGACCGCAGCGTGCCGCGGTCGAGCTCGACGATGCGGGTGGCCACCGCGTCGATGAACGCGCGGTCGTGCGACACCACGACGAGCGCGCCTCGCCAGGCCGCCAGCAGCGACTGCAGCCATTCGATCGCGTCGATATCGAGGTGGTTGGTCGGCTCGTCGAGCAGCAGCACGTCGGGGCGCTCGACCAACGCGCGCGCCAGCGCGACACGCTTGGCGGTGCCACCCGACAAGGTGGCCACCGCCGCGTCGCGCGGCAGGCGCAGCCGCTCGATGGCCTCCTCGACACGCTGCTCCCAGGTCCAGCCGTCCAGCGCATCGAGCCGGGCGTGCAGCGTATCGATGTCGTCGCCGCTGACGTGCTGCTCGACGCGCTCGCGCAATCCGCGCACCTCCTGCACGCCCTGGGCGACGGCGTCGAACACGGTGAGCGCGTCGTCGAAGTGCGGCTCCTGGGCCACCGCGGCGCGACGCAATCCCTGTTGCACGTTCAGCAGCCCGGCGTCGGGCACTTCGGTGCCGGCCAGCAAACGCAGCAACGACGACTTGCCGCTGCCGTTGCGGCCGATCAGCGCGACGCGCTCGCCCTCGTCGAGCGAGAAGGCGGCGTCGCGCAGCAGCGGCACATGGCCGTAGGCCAGTTGTGCGCCGGTGAGGTGAAGCAGCGCCACTACGGTGGCGTCAGCCGCGCGCCGGCGTCGCGGCGAGCGCGCGCTCGAGCGCGTCGACGAACATGCGCGGCACGTCGAAGCCGGTCTGGTCGCTGATCTCGCGAAAACAGGTCGGGCTGGTGACGTTGATCTCGGTGAGGCACTCGCCGATGATGTCCAGCCCGATCAGCAGCAGGCCGCGCGTGACGAGCGTGGCGCCGATGGCCGCGGCGATCTCGTGATCGCGCGCCGACAGCGGCCGCGCCACGCCCTTGCCGCCGACGGCGAGATTGCCGCGGATCTCGCTGCCTTGCGGAATGCGCGCCAGGCAATGCGGCACCGGCTCGCCGCCGATCACCAGCACCCGCTTGTCGCCGTGCGCGATCTCGCTCAGGTACTTCTGCGCCATCACGGTGGTGGTGCCGTGGCGGTTGAGCGTCTCGATGATCGAGCCGAGGTTCAAGCCGTCGGCGGCGACGCGAAAGATCCCCATGCCGCCCATGCCGTCGAGCGGCTTCAGGATGATGTCGCCGTGCTCGGCGTGGAAGGCACGCACCGCCTCGGGCTGGCGCGCCACCAGTGTCGGCGCGATGTACTGCGGAAACTCCAGGATCGCCAGCTTCTCCGGATGGTCGCGCAGCGACGCCGGCCGGTTGAACACCCGCGCGCCCTCGCGCTCGGCCTGCTGCAGCAGGTGCGTGGCGTAGAAGTACTCGCTGTCGAACGGCGGGTCCTGCCGCATCAGCACGGCCTGCACGTCGGCCAGCGCCAGCTCGGCGCGGGTGAGCTCGTCGAACCAGGGGTCTTGCTCGCGGCCGGTCAGCGCCACTGCGCGGGCGTCGCGCGCCACCACGCGGGCGCCGCGGCGCCAGACCAGGTCGCCGGCCTGGCAGGCCCACAGTTCGTGGCCACGGCGCGCCGCCTCGCGCATCATCGTGAAGGTCGTGTCCTTGTAGGTCTTGAACGACTCCAACGGATCGGCGACGAACAGCAGCTTCATGGTGCGACGTTGGGCGGGGCTAGCGGCGGGCTCGCCAGTGTTGCACAGCCATCGCGATCACGCCGGCGAGCACGCCCCAGAAGGCCGAGCCGATGCCGGCGAACTGCAGACCGGACAGCGTGACGACGAACGTGAGCAGCGCGGGCTCGCGCTGCGACGGATCCTGCATCGCCTGTGCCAGGGCGGTGCCGATGGTCGACAGCAGCGCGAGGCCGGCGACCGCGAGCACCAGCTCGCGCGGAAAGGCCGCCAGCAACGACACCACGGCGCCGGCGCCCAGGCCCAGCACGACGTAGAACGCGCCGGCCATCATCGCGGCGACGTAGCGCCGCGCCGGGTCTTCGTGGGCTTCGCGGCCCATGCAGATGGCCGCGGTGATGGCGGCCAGGTTGAGCGCGTAGCCGCCGAACGGCGCCAGCAGCAGCGAGGCCGCACCGGTGACCGCCACCGGGGGCGACACCGGCGTGTCGTAGCCGCTGGCGCGCTGGGCCGCCACGCCGGGCAGGTTCTGCGACACCATCGTGACGACGAAGAGCGGCAGCGCGAGGCCGAGCAGCACCGGCCAATCGAATTGCGGCGGGGTCCAGACCGGCACGGCCCACGCCCACTCCACGCCCGGCGGCGGCGGCGGCGTGCCGTACGCACCTGCAGCGCGCTGCGCGAGCGCACACGCGATGCCGGCGGCCAGCACGCCGGGCACTGCGTAGCGCGGCCACCAGCGCCGGCCGAGCAGGTAGGCGACGACCATCACGCCGACCAGCAGCGGCGCGCTGCGTGCCGCCAGCACTGCGTCGAGCGCAAAGCGCGCCAGCACGCCGGCCAGCAGCGCCGCGGCCAGCGACAGCGGGATGCGGCTCATCAGCCGCTCGAAGGCGCGTGTCGCGCCGGCCAGCAGCAACAGCACCGCACACACCACGAACGCGCCGGTGGCCTGCGCCAGCGTGACGCCGCTGGTGGCGGCGATCAGCGCCGCACCGGGCGTCGACCAGGCGGTGAGCACCGGCTGCCGGTAGCACCACGACAGCGCGATGCTCGTGAGACCCATGCCCAGGCCGAGCGCCCACAACCACGACACCATGTGCGCCGGCGTCGCGCCGACCGCCTGCGCGGCCTGGAAGATGAGCGCCACCGAGCTGCTGTAGCCGACGAGCACCGCGACGAATCCGGCCACGACGGCGCTGAACGAGAAGTCGGCCCGCAGGGAACGCATCGCCGCAGGATAGCCGGGCGGCGGCGAGTGTCCGGCGGCAGCGGTGATCGAAACGCCCGCGGCCGTCAGCGGCGCGCGGCGCTCAGATCTCGACCTTGGCACCGAGCTCGACGATGCGGTTGCTCGGCAGGTTCAGGAAGTCGGCGGCGGCGGCTGCGTTGCGGTGCATGTTGGCGAACAGCTTCTCGCGCCACAGCGACATGCCCTTGCCGAGCGACGGCATCACGATGTCGCGACTCAGGAAGTAGCTGGTGTCCATCTCGGGCAGCGGGATGCCGCGGCTTTCGAGCAGCTTGAGCGCCTCGGGCACGTCGGGGTCGTTCTTGAAGCCGAAATTCAGCGTGACCTGCCAGCAGTCGTGGCCGAGCGCATCGACGCTGAGCCGCTTGTCGAAGCCGATCCACGGCACTTCGTGGTGGCGCACGTTGACGAACAGGTTGTGCGCGTGCAGCACCTTGTTGTGCTTGAGGTTGTGCATCATCGCGTTCGGTGTGAGCCCGGGTTCGGCGACCAGGAACACCGCGGTGCCCTCCACCCGCGTGGGCGGGCTGACGAACACCGCGTCGAGAAAGCCCTTCAGGTCGATCGCATCGTCGCGCAGGCGGTCGCTCATCAGCTTGCGGCCCTGCTTCCAGGTCAGCATCAGCATGAACATGCCGCTGCCGATCAACAGCGGGAACCAGCCGCCGGACATGATCTTCAGCATGTTCGACAGGAAGAACGCGACGTCGACGATAAAGAAGAAGCCGGTCGCCGCGAGGCACAGCGCGAGCGGGTACTTCCAGCCGTAGCGGATGACGAAGAAGGTCATCACGGTGGTGATCGTCATGTCCAGCGTCACCGCGATGCCGTAGGCCGTGGCCAGGTTGGACGAGGTGCGGAACAGCAGCACCGCCAGCACGATGAACACGTACAGGCTCCAGTTGATGAACGGCACGTAGATCTGGCCGGTCTCGCGCACCGAGGTGTGCTGGATGTTCATGCGCGGCAGCAGGCCGAGCTGGATCGCCTGCTTGGTGACCGAGAACGCGGCCGTGATCAGCGCCTGCGACGCGATCACCGTCGCCGCGGTGGCCAGCCCCACCAGCGGCAGCTGCGCCCAGCCGGGCGCCATCAGGTAGAACGGGTTCTCGATCGCTTTCGGGTTGTCGAGCAGCATCGCACCCTGGCCGAAATAGTTGATCACCAGCGCCGGCATCACCAGGCCGTACCAGGCGATGCGGATCGGCAGCTTGCCGAAGTGGCCGAGGTCGGCATAGAGCGCCTCGCCGCCGGTGACCACCAGCACCACCGCGCCGAGCGCGATGAACGACACCAGTGGCTGCGCATAGAAGAAGCCGAGCGCGTAGGCCGGGTTCAGCGCGACCAGCACGCCGGGCTGCGCGGCGATGTGCGGCACGCCCAGCGCGATCAGCGCGATGAACGCCGCCACCGCCGCGGCGAGCGCCACGATGCCGACGCTGCTCGTCAGGTCCGTCACTGCGGGGCAGGATAGGCGCGAGCTGCGCACGCCGCCCGCCCTAGCCCGCGAGCAGGATGGTGTACGTCGCCTGGTTGTTGTCCGTGTTCTTCTCGCCCGGCACCGCGTTCACGCGGACGGTGAGCTCGGCGGCGGTGCCGGCCGGCGGCGGCGCGGTCAGCGGAATCGTCACGGTCGTCTCGGCGCCCTGCTTGGTGAGGAGCACCTTCTTCTCGGCGCTGATCGCCTTGCCGGTGGGCGGGGCGAGCCTGACCGTCACGGTGACGTTGCGCTCGTCGCTCTCGCCCTGGTTCTGGAACTTCACGGTGACGGGCAGCGAGGCGGCGCGCGTGACCTTGTTGGCGGCGCCGCCGGCGTTCAGCGTCACGCCGTTGATCGACGTCGAGGCGAGCCCGTGCCCGTGCCGGCCGGTCGGGTTGGTGGTCGACGTGGAGCCGCCGCCGCCGCCGAGCGCGTCCTCGATCGTCGCGGGGGCCAGCCAGCTGTAGGCGGGGAGCGAGCGGCTGGCCTGGACGGCCTGGCCCTTGACGCCCGCCTCGTCCAGCGCCTGCTTGATCAGCGGCACCGTGCGCTGCTCGTAGACGACGTCGGATCCGAGCAGGACCTTCATCTGGCCCGCGATGTCGTCGATCGCCTTCTCGGCCTGCTGGCCGCGGCCCTGGGCGGTCTGCAGGCGCTCGGCGATGATCGTGAACGCCTGGGCGCGCAGGTTCATCGCGAGCAGCAGGCCCTGCTGGGCGCCATGCATGGCGTCCGGGGCGCTCAGCTCGCGGGCGCGCTTGGCGTCCTCCTCGGCGCGTTCGACGGCCAGGCGGCGCTTGGACCACGGCGGTTCGGCGATGCCGAGCTTGGACCCCATGAACAGGTGGATGCCGATGAACGCGGCCATGCCCCCGGGTATCAAGAGCATATGGATCGAATAGAAGCGTGAGAGCGTATCGGGCCCGAACTC
>CALMQI010000058.1 GCA_937871935.1 uncultured Burkholderiales bacterium | reverse complement strand
CCGGCTCCGCCTTCGTCGGGCCAGGTCGGCTCGGCGGCACCGGGCGCGTGCCGAGGTCGCGGCGCAGGTTGTCGGGATCGTCACCCCGGCGCTCGCGCCCGTCGCGCGCATCGCGCGCTGCCGGCTGTGGGCTCGCTGGCATTGCGGCGGTTGGCGGCGGCACCGGCCGAGCCGTCGGCAAGGCGGCCTGCGCCGGCGGTTGCGCGGGCAGGTCGGGCCGCTGTGGCACACGTTGCCGCTCGCGCCCAGGATCGATGGCCCGCGGCGCTGCGTTCGACGTCGGCGACCCCGTTTGCGCACCGGGCCGCGCGGCCGGCACCGCGCCACCCGGCACGGCGATCACACGCGTCGGTGCGGGCGGCGCGGCCTGGCGCTGCCAAGGCCGCCCCACCAGGTTGTTGCGCACGTGGCTGTCGACCTGGGCCACTGCGGGCGCCACCGGCCGGCGCGCGGCCAGCACGTTGGCCGGCACCACGGTCACGGCACCGGGCACGCCCTGATTCGTGTACATGACCGGACCCGTCGGCACGCGCGGCGTCACCGGCCCATGCCATTGCCGATGGCCGGCATTGATGCCACGCAGATACACCGAGCTGACCGGGTAGGACGGCCGGAACACGTCGCGCGGCGCGAGCGGGACCCAGCCGACCACCGACGGGCCGCCCACCGTGACGCCGATGCTGACCGCCGGCCCACCCACCCAGGCCACGAGCGCCGGGGCGTACACCGGCCGCGCCACCCAGCGGCCGGGCGCCCAGCCCCAGCGTCCCCCGTAGGACACCCAGCGACCATAGTGGAACGGCGCGAAACCCCACGGCGCGTCGTCGATCCAGGTCCAGCCCCACGGGCGCACCCAGGCCCAATGCCCGTAGCGATACGGGGCCCAGTCGGCAGCCACCACCGTCGGCACCCACAACGCGCCGTACTCGGGGTGGTTGTCCCAGCGGCCGTTGCGGTCGAGGTCTTCCCAGCCGGTCATCTCGGGCGACACGTAGCGCGCCGAGGCCGAACGATCGTCTTCGCGGTCGGCGCTGGCCACCCAGTCGGAAAACGCGTCGCGATCGGGCTCGACCCAGCTGTAGTGCGTGGTGCGCTGCGCCCCCTCCTGCCAGAACTCGGCGCGGCGGCCAGCCGTGACGCTGATCGCACTGTCGGCGGCCTCGAAGCGGATCTCGCCACTCCATGCGGTGGCGAAGCTGGCATCGTCGCGCCTGTCGATGCGGTAGTGGCCGGCGCGGCGTGGCGCGAAGCGACCCTCGACCGTGTCGAGCGACACCTCGCGCGCCACCTCGGGCGAGCGCACGCGCAGCGCGGCGCTGCCGCTGTGCAGTTGCAGTTCGATGCGCTCGTCGTCCAGCCGCTTCACTTCGATCTCGCTGCCGCCGTCGAGTCGCACCGCGGTGGAGCCGACGTGCAACTCGACACGGCCGCTGCCTTCGACCGAGATGCGGTCACCGGCGGTGATGGGCCGGTTGCGCTGCAGCGCCAGCCACTCGCCGCCGTCAGGGTCCCACAGCCACGCCTGGCCCTGGTGATCGGTGATACGGCCGACGCGGCCGGGCGGATCGTCGGCCGCGAACGCGGGACGCACCTGCAGGCCGAGCATGATCGCGAGCAGCACGGTCAGGCCGGCGGCGAGGTGCTGGCGCCAATAGGAGGTCGGGTGCATCAGGGCCCTGCGCGTGGTGATCATGAGCAGTCTCCAGGCTTCAGGGCAAATAACGCGCCACGACCGCGCGGCGCTGACCGGCGGGTATGACGCGCGTGACAAGTCGTGAACCCGCATTGACCCTGCACTCTACTGCGTCGACCATCGCCGCATCATCGAGACACATTGCTTCACAAAGCGCAAAGCGACGACGACTCATGCACGACTTCAAGACTCTTCAAATCTCACAGCAACCCGGCCAGCCACGCATCGCCCGCATCACGCTGAACCGGCCCGAACGGCTCAACGCCATCAGCGAGGCCATGCCGGCGGAGATTCGCGCAGCGGTGCAGTGGGCCGAGGCCCACGAAGCCGTGCACGTGATCGTGCTCGACGGTGCCGGCCGCGCCTTCTGCGCCGGCTACGACCTGCAGGACTTCGGCTCCGGCCGCGTCGACCACCCGTGCCAGCAGGAGCGCCACCCGTGGGACCCGATGGCCGACTATGCCGCGATGAAGGGCTACACCGAGGACTTCATGAGCCTGTGGCGTTGCCGCAAGCCCACGATCGCCAAGGTGCACGGCCACGCGGTGGCCGGCGGCAGCGACATCGCGATGTGCTGCGACCTGCTGGTGATGGCCGACGACGCGACGATCGGCTACATGCCCACCCGCGTGTGGGGCTGCCCGACCACGGCGATGTGGACGCAGCGCCTCGGCGCCGCGCGGGCAAAGCAGCTGATGTTCACCGGCGACGTCATCACCGGCCGGCAGGCCGCCGACTGGGGCCTGGCCAACCGCGTGGTGCCGGCCGCCGAGCTGGAGGCCGCCACGCTGGCGCTGGCCGAGCGCATCGCCGGCGTGCCGAGCTCGCACCTGGCGATGCACAAGCTGGTCGTCAACCAGGCGATGTTGACGATGGGCCTGGAGCAGACGCAGATGTTCGCCACGCTTTTCGACGGCATCACGCGCCACAACCCCGAAGGGCTGTGGTTCCGCCGTTATGCGCAGGCCGAAGGTTTCAAGGCCGCCGTGCAATGGCGCGACAGTGGCCGGCCGATCCCGGAAGGCGACGATGCTCGCGCGCGCATCGCCGAGCTGGAAGCGAAGCTGCGCGAACGCGAAGGTGGCACCGCCGCCTAGTGCTTCGCTCAGTCGTCGCTGGTCTCGTCGAGGCCAGGGAACAGCACGCTGGTGTAGCCGAGCTTCGTCAGGTCGGGCATGCGCGTCGGATACAGCCGGCCGATCAGGTGGTCGCACTCGTGCTGCACGACGCGGGCGTGAAACCCATCGGCCTCGCGATCGATCGGCCTGCCGTGCGGGTCGAAGCCGGTGTAGCGAATGCGGCTGTAGCGCGGCACCACACCACGCAGGCCGGGCACCGACAGGCAACCTTCCCAGCCCTCTTCCATCGTGTCGTCGAGCGGTGTGATCACCGGGTTGATCAGCACGGTCTTCGGCACCGCCGGCGCGTCGGGGTAACGCTCGTTGCGGTCGAAGCCGAAGATCACCAGTTGCAGGTCCTCGCCGATCTGCGGCGCCGCCAGGCCGGCGCCACGGGCGGCGGCCATGGTCTCGAACATGTCGTCGATCAGCGCGTGCAGCGCCGCAGTACCGAACTCGCGCACCGGCTGCGCGATGCGCAGCAGGCGTGGGTCGCCCATCTTCAGGATCTCGCGCACGGTCATGGTCCAGCGGACTCCCCTGTGACAACGAGCCGGATTATCCCGGGCCGAGCAAGGCCCTGAGGCCGGCCTCGTCAAGGATCGGGACGCCGAGTTCGCGCGCCTTGTCGAGCTTGCTGCCGGCGTCGTCGCCGGCCACCACGTACTGCGTTTTCTTCGACACCGAGCCCGCCACCTTGCCGCCGGCCGCCTCGATGAGCGCCTTGGCCTCGTCTCTCGCCAGTGTCGGCAGCGTACCGGTGAGCACGAAAGTCTGCCCGGCGAGCGGCCTCGGCGCCTGGTCGGCGATGTCGCCGTCGTGCTCGTCCCAGTGCACGCCGACGGCTCGCAGCTGCTCGACCACCTCGCGGTTGTGCGGCTGGTCGAAGAAGACGCGGATGCTCTGCGCGACGATGGGCCCGACGTCAGGCACCTCGAGCAGTTGCTCGATCGACGCGACGATGATGCGATCGAGCGCGCCGAAGTGGCGAGCGAGGTCCCGCGCCGTCGACTCGCCGACGTGGCGGATACCCAGGGCGTACAGAAAGCGCTGCAGCGTGGTGTGCTTGCGCGCCTGCAGCGCCTGCACGAGGTTGGCCGCGCTCTTCTCGCCCATGCGGTCCAGCGCGGTCAGCTTGGCGACACCGAGGGTATACAGCTCGGGCAGCGTGCGGATCAACCCGCCGTCGACGAGCTGGTCGACGAGCTTGTCGCCGAGGCCCTCGATGTCCATCGCGCGGCGTTGTGCGTAGTGCAGGATCGCCTGCTTGCGCTGGGCCGCGCAGAAGAGCCCGCCGCTGCAACGCCAGTCGACCTCGCCTTCCTCGCGCGCGATCGCGCTGCCGCACACCGGACAGCGGCCACCCAGGCGCTGGTGCAGGTCGAACGGCGCGCCGGCGTCCGGCGCTCGTCGTTCCAGCACGACGCCGACGACCTCGGGGATCACGTCACCGGCGCGACGGATGATCACCGTGTCGCCGATGCGCACGTCCTTGCGCCGGGTCTCGTCCTCGTTGTGCAGCGTGGCGTTGCTCACCGTGGTGCCGCCGACGAACACCGGCTCCAGCTTGGCCACCGGCGTCAGCTTGCCGGTACGACCGACCTGGATGTCGATGTCGAGCACACGCGTCATCTGCTCCTGCGCCGGATACTTGTGCGCCACGGCCCATCGTGGCTCACGGGTCTTGAAGCCGAGCTTCTGCTGCAACGCGCGGTCGTTGACCTTGTAGACGACGCCGTCGATGTCGAACGGCAGCCGGTCGCGCTTGGCAGCAATCTCGGCATGGAAGGCCACCAGTCCGGCACCGCCTTGCACCACGCGCCGCTCGCTGCTGACCGGCAACCCCGTCGCGGCCAGCACATCGAGCAGCGCGCTGTGTGTGCCCGGCACGTCCCAACCCGACACCTCGCCCAGGCCATAGGCAAAGAAGCTGAGTGGCCGTTTCGCGGTGATGCGAGCGTCGAGCTGGCGCACCGCGCCGGCCGCGGCATTGCGCGGGTTGACGAAGGTCTTCTCGTGCTTCGCGCCCTGCGCGATCAGCTCGCGCTGGCGCTCGTTGAGCCGTTCGAAGGCGTCGCGTCGGATGTAGACCTCGCCGCGCACCTCGAGCACCGGCGCATCGATGCCGCGCAGGCGCAGCGGAATCTGGCCGATCGTGCGCACGTTGTGCGTGACGTCCTCGCCGGTCTCGCCGTCGCCGCGGGTGGCGGCCTGCACCAGCACGCCGCGCTGGTAGCGCAGGTTGATGGCCAACCCGTCGAACTTGAGCTCGGCGGCGTACGCCAACGGCGTCGCATCGGCAGGCAGCCCGAGGTTCGCGCGTACGCGGGCGTCGAATTTTTCGGCACCGGCGGCCGTCGTGTCGGTCTCGGTCTCGATCGACAACATCGGCACTGCGTGTTTCACCGGCTTCAAGCCGGTGAGCACCGCGCCGATCACGCGCTGCGTCGGCGAATCGGCTGTGCGCAGTGCCGGATGTGCGGCCTCGATCGCCTGCAGCTCCTGGAACAACCGGTCGTACTCGGCGTCGGGAATCTCCGGCTCGTCGAGCACGTAGTAGCGGTGCGCATGGTGCTGCAGCAGTTCGCGCAGCAGGGCCGCGCGGGCAGCAGGGTCGGACGATGCGGCGGCCTTGGCGCTCGAGTGCGCAGTCATGGGTGCATTGTCCCGGATCGTGCGCCCGGCGAAGGCACTCGGCTCAGCTGAACAAGCGCCGCGCCGTCGCCGTGCCGGCGGCCAGGTCGCGTGCCGCCAGCGCCTGGTACATCTGCGCCAGCTCGGTACCGATGGCAGTGAATGCCTGCAACGTGATCGGAGCGCCCTGGTCGTCGACCAGCGTCGCATCCATGTCGTCGGCCAGTCCCCGTGCCACCTGCTGCCAGGCGGCGAAAGGCTCCGCGGTCTCGGCAGTCTGCGGCACGTCGAGCGCCAGGCTCACCTCGCGCAGCGCGCTCAGCTCGGGCTGCTCGGCAAGTGCCACCTGGGCATCGAAGCTGAGCACCAGCACCGGCGGCGCGTGCTCCTGCGCCGCGGCCAGCACCAACCGGCCCGCGGTCGCGCCGGGCACGAACCCGAAACGCGCCGCGCACTGCTCCAGGTAACCGAGCGACCAGGCCACGCTGTTGGCCTGCAGCGTGACGGCCAGTTGCGCGTCGTGCTGGCTGGCGAACGCATCGAGCTCGCGCGCCCGCGCAGCCACATCGAGCATGTCGGGCAGCTCGGCCATTGCGCCGAGGTTCTCGGCGAAGTCCTGCATCTGCTGCGCGAACTCGGAATACTCGATCTCGTTGAGCGCGCCATTGCGATTGGCCAGCTGCACGCCGGCCTGCAGCTCGCCATAACGCTGGCCGGTCACCACCGGCTCCCAATCGCCGTTGTCGGCGTTGAGGCCCTCGATCAGAAACGGCTTGCTGCCTGCCCGCCGCGTGGTCGGGGCGTGCGCCAGCACGAACTCGCCGCTCACCGGCGCCTCCAGTCGCAATGGCACGATCGCGTCGATCAGCGCGTCGACACGCGGGCCGCGCCGGGCGCGGCCCGGCTCGTCGACAGCGACCGCGAGCTCGGCCTGCGCCGGCACCACGACAGGCACCTGACCGGCCAGCATCGGCTCGACTCGCTCGGCAGACGGCGGCAGCTCGGCCTGCCGCGGGCCAGCCCGGTGCGCGCGCCAGGCCCCATGCGCGACGATCGCCGCCAGCACCAACCCCGCCACGATGGCCAGTGCGGCGGTCAATGTCATGGGGCCGCCGTCCTCACGCCGCCTCGGCCAGCGTGATGGCCACGTCCATGTCGACCGCCACGATGCGTGAAACGCCCTGCTCCTGCATCGTCACGCCGATCAGCTGCTCGGCCATCTCCATCGCGATCTTGTTGTGCGAGATGTAGAGGAACTGCGTCTGCTTGCTCATCTCGCTGACGAGCTTGGTGTAGCGCTCGGTATTGGCGTCGTCCAGCGGCGCGTCCACCTCGTCGAGCAGGCAGAACGGCGCCGGATTGAGCTGGAAGATCGCGAACACCAGCGCGATCGCGGTCAGCGCCTTCTCGCCGCCGGACAGCAGGTGGATCGTCGAATTGCGCTTGCCCGGCGGCTGCGCCATCACCTGCACCCCGGCGTCGAGGATCTCGTCGCCCGTCATCACCAGCCTGGCCGTGCCGCCGCCGAACAGGCTCGGGAACATGCGGCCGAAATGTTCGTTGACCTGGTTGAAGGTCTGCGACAGCAGATCGCGTGTCTCGAGGTCGATCTTGTGGATCGCGTCCTCCAGCGTGTGGATGGCCTCCAGCAGGTCGGCATTCTGTGCGTCGAGGAAGTGCTTGCGTTCGCGCGCCGTCGTCAACTCCTCGAGTGCGGCAAGGTTGACCGCGCCGAGCGCAGCCACCTCGCGGCCGAGCCGGTCGATCTCGCTCTGCAGACCGGCCAGCCTGACCCCGCCGGCGGCGATGGTCTGGCCGAGCGCTTCCATGTCGACTTGCGCCAGCTGCAGCTGTTCGAGGTACTGCGCGCCACCGAGCTGCGCCGCCTGCTCCTCGAGCTGCAGCTTGGTGATCTTCTCGCGCAGCGGCTCCAAGCTGCGCTCGAACTCCAGGCGCTGCTCGTCGGCGCGCTTGAGCTTGGCACTCAGGTCGTCGTACTCGCTGCGCCGGGCACCGAGCAGCTGCTCGCGATCGAGCTTGACCGCCAGCGCTGTCTGCAGGCCGCTTTGCGCCGCACTGTCGTCGAGCGTGCCGAGCTCCAGGCTCAACTGCTCGCCGGCGCGCAGGTTGGTGGCGACCTGTTCGGCGGCGGTCTGAATCGCGCGCGTCAGTTCGGCACGACGCGCAGCCAGCGAACGGGCTTCGAACTGCGCCTCCTGCGCCTGCCGCTCCAGGTTGCGCAGCGTCTCGCGGGCGTCATTGAGCGCAGCCTCGGCGCTGCGTGTGGCCTCGTCGAGATCGGCATGGCGCTGCTGCTCGTCGGCCAGTTGGCCGTCGAGCCGCTCGAACGCCGACTCGCTGCCGCCGCGGCGTTCGTCGAGCGTCTTCAGCTGCGCGTCGATCTCGCCCATCTCGGCCTCGAGTTGCGAACGGCGCGCCGCGGTGGCCTCGGACTGCTGGGTCAGTCGCAGCAGCTCGACCTGGCCCTGGTGGGCCGCGGCCTGCGACTCCATCGCCTCGCGGCGCAACGTCACCAGGCGCTGGCTGGCCTCGGTGTAACCGGCTTCAAGACGCACCAGGGTCGATCGCGCCTCGTCGGCGATCAGGGCCTGCGCACGCTGCTGGCGCTCGAGGTTCTCGATCTCCTGCGCGCGGGCCAGCATGCCGTCGTGCTCGGAATCCGGCGCATGGAAGGCCACCGCATACGCGCTGACCGCATGGCCTTCGCGCGTGATGATCACCTCGCCGTGCGTGAGCTTGCTGCGATGTGCGAGCGCATCGTCCAGGCTGTCGGCGGTGTAGACGCCCTCGAGCCAGTCGCTCAGCAGCGCCTGCAGACCGGCATCGCCCAGGCGCAGCAGATCGGCCAGCCGCGGCAGCGTGCGATGGGTGTCAGGCGCGACCGCCGGCGGCACGGTGAAGAAGGCCAGCCGCGCCGGCGGTGAGTCGGTCGCGAAGGCGCGCACGCTCTCGATGCGGCCGACCTGCAGCGCGTTGATGCGTTCGCGCAGCACCGATTCGAGCGCGGCCTCCCAGCCGGGCTCGATGTGCACACGCGCCCACAGGCCCTGCAGGCTGTCCAGGCCATGCTTGACGAGCCAGGGCTTGAGCTTGCCTTCGGTCTGGATCTTCTCCTGCAGCGTGCGCAGCGCCGCCAGGCGTGCGCCGATGTCGGCCTGCCGGGCGGCCTCGCGGTTCACGCCGTCCTGCTGCATGCGGCGGCGCTCGTCGAGCGTCGGCAGTTGATCCTGCAGCTCGTGCAGCCGCGCCTCGGCGGCCCGATGGCGCGTGTCGAGTTCGGGCACCTGGCGCTGCAGGTCGGCCAGCCGCTGCGCGTCGGGTGCCACCAGGCCGGCCGATTCGCTCGCCAGCCGATCGCGCCGCGTGCGCAGGCCGCGTTGCTGCTCCTCGACGTGGCGCGTATCGGCGGCCAGCACCTGGATCTGCTGCTGCACGGCAGAAACGGCCTGGCGCTGCGCATCGGCGCGCGCCTGCGCCTCGCGCACCGCCTCCTGCAACGCAGGCAGCGTGGCGGCCTGCTGTTCGACCTGCACCGCCTGTTCCAGCGCCGACTGCTCGGTGGTGACGATGCTTTCGGCCAGCTGTGCCGACTCGGCCTCGTCGGCGATGCGGCGGGTGTCCCACTGCGTGTTCTGCGAACTGAGATCGGCCAACCGCTGCTCGACGCGCTGGCGGGCCTCGACCACGTAGCGGATGCGCTCCTCGAGGCGGCTCACCTCCAGCGCGGCCTCGGCGAGCGTGCCCTGCGCAGCATGCATCGCATCGCCGGCGGCGTAGTGCGCCTGACGCACCGTCTCCAGCTCGGCCTCGACGTGGCGCAACTCGGCCAGCCGCGACTGCAGCGCCGTCTGTGCGTCGGTGGCGGCCTGCTTGACACGCTCTTCTTCCTTGGCGGCGTCGCGATGCTTGAGGAACCACAGCTGGTGCTGCTTGAGCGTCTGCTCGTCGACCAGCTGGCGGTACTGGGTGGCCACCTGTGCCTGCGACTCGAGCTTGTCCAGGTTGGCATTCAGCTCGCGCAGGATGTCGTCGACGCGCGTCAGGTTCTCGCGCGTGTCCTTCAGCCGGCTCTCGGTCTCGCGGCGGCGCTCCTTGTACTTGGAGACGCCCGCCGCCTCTTCGAGAAAGAGCCGCAGCTCCTCGGGCCGCGACTCGATGATGCGGCTGATCGTGCCCTGGCCGATGATGGCGTAAGCGCGCGGCCCCAGGCCGGTGCCGAGGAACACATCCTGCACGTCGCGCCGGCGCACCGGCTGGTTGTTGATGTAGTAGCTCGAGCTGCCGTCGCGCGTGAGCACGCGCTTGACCGCGATCTCGGCAAAGCTGTTCCACTGGCCGCCGGCGCGCGCGTCCTCGTTGCTGAAGACGAGCTCCACGCTGGCGCGGCCGGCCGGCTTGCGCTGGCCGCTGCCGTTGAAGATGACGTCCTGCATCGACTCGCCGCGCAGCTCGCTGGCCTTGCTCTCGCCGAGCACCCAGCGCACGGCGTCGATGACGTTGGACTTGCCGCACCCGTTGGGGCCGACCACGCCGACGCGTTGGCCGGGCAGCTGGAACGTGGTGGGTTCGGCGAAGGACTTGAAGCCGGAAAGCTTGATCTGGTTGAGCCGCATGGGCAACGGGCGCCGGCCCGAGGCTGAAGTGCTTGACACGAATGAAAAATGCGCCCCTGCCCGAGGCGCAAACGCGGCCGGATGATAGCATCGCGGCCCCTCACGAATGCCGGTCGCCATGCCCCGCAAGACCCCGCGCGAACGCGCTGCGCCCGCGCTGCTGCCGACGGCACCGAGCAAGGAGCTGCAGGTGTTCGCGAACCCGGCGCCCGAGCGCGACTACGTGATCCGCTTCGACGTGCCCGAGTTCACCTGCCTGTGCCCGCTGACCGGCCAGCCGGACTTTGCGCACTTCACGATCGAGGTCGTCGCCGACAAGCTGTGTGTCGAGCTGAAGAGCCTGAAGTTGTACTTCTGGAGCTACCGCAACGAAGGCGCGTTCCACGAGAAGGTCACCAACACCATCCTCGACGACATCGTGCGTACCATCCGGCCGCGCTTTGTGCGCATCCATGCCGACTGGTTCGTCCGCGGTGGCATCCGCACCTTCGTGACGGCCGAACATCGGCAAAAGGGCTGGAAGCCCGCAGCACCGGTGCAATTGCCGCAGACGTAACAGCGCGCACCGCGCGTCGCGGGTAACCGACGCGGCGGGTCCCTCATTCATGGCGCCGCCTCGATTCGAGGGGGCGCGCCGATGTGCACTCGGGTGCTAATCTGGCCTTTGCACACCACGGCGATGAACTGGCGTGTGACGCGCAAGCGCACTCGCATCACCAATGGCAACAGCCCCAGCGCAAGCGCACCCGTCCTGCAGCCGTGACGGCCAGTCGACGAAAGTGCGCCGGACATGAACGTCGACGCCGATCGGGAAGCCGATGCCGATACGGTCACGTCGCTGATCGCGAACGCGGCAAAGCGATACACCGCTGCGCCCGCCATCCTCGCGCCTGGCCGCAGTGCGCTGTCCTACGCCGATTTGTGGCAGCAGTGCCTGGCCATCGGCACAGAACTTCGTGCGCGCGGTCATGGTCCGCGCACGCGGGTGGGCTTGGCCATGCCCGCGGGACCGGAGATGGCCACGGCCTACCTGGCCGTCGTGACGCATGCGTGCTGTGTGCCGCTGAATCCCGGGGCACAAGTGGCCGAACTGCGCCGCTGGTTCGATGCCGCGGGCGTGACCTGCCTGCTCGTCGCGCAAGACGACGCGGCGGGCGCAGCCCGGCAGGTGGCCGCGGAACGCGGCCTGCCCATCATCGAGGTCGTTCGAGATAGGCGCGCGCCCGCCGGCTGGCTGCAACTGACGCCGGCCGGCGAGCCCGTCGGCGAACCCGCAGCGGTCGGCTGCGCGCCGTCGGATGTCGCCCTGGTGATCCAGACCTCGGGCACGACCGGCCAACCCAAGGTGGTCGAGTTGACGCACGAAGGCATGGTGTCCAGCGCGCTCAGCATGATCGAGGCTTACCAGCTCACCGCGCGCGATTGCACCATCAACGTGCGCCCGATGTACCACGTGGCCGGCCTGATCGTGAACACGCTGGGTCCGCTGGCCTGTGGCGGCCGTGTCGTTTATGCCCCGGGCTTCGATGGCGACTCGCTGTTCGACTGGATCGCCGAATTCCGACCCACCTGGTTCAGTGGCGTGACGACGATGTACCAGTGGTGGCTCGCCCACGAACAGGACTACCGACGCAAGACCGGCGACCACCGGTTTCGCTTTCTGCGCGCCGGTTCGGCGGCAATGCCGCCTGCCACGATGCGGCGACTCGAAGAGCTCACCGGCGCGCCGGTGATCGAGGCCTACGGCATGTCCGAGCGCACGCCGATTGCCGTCAACCCTCTCCCGCCGGGCAAACGAAAGCCCGGCACGGTGGGACACGCCACCGGCGTGGCACTCGCGCTGTTCGACGCGGACGGCCGTGCGGTGGCGAACGGTGACATCGGCGAGATCACCATCCAGGCCCCCGGTGTGCGCGGCGAGCCGATCGGCGAACACGGCCTGTGGTTTCGCACGGGCGACTGCGGCCGGTTCGACCAGGACGGCTACTTGCTGATCACCGGTCGCTTGAAGGAGCTCATCAACCGGGGTGGGCAGAAGATCGCACCGCGTGAGGTCGAGGACCAGTTGCTGGAGCATCCAGCGGTGGCGCAGGCTGTCGCATTCGCGCTCCCGCACCCGACCCTGGGCGAAGACGTGGCCGCAGCCGTGGTCGCGCAGGCCGGCGCGGCCATCGATCCGGCCGAACTGCGGCGCTTCCTGCTCGACCGTCTGGCCCCCTACAAGGTGCCCGCATTCATCCGGGTGGTGGCCACGATGCCGCTGGGGCCGACCGGGAAGATCCTGCGCTCGTCGATGGCGGCGCTTTGCGCCCGCCCGGCAGACGGCGCCATCGATGCGCCGCGGGGCGAGACCGAGAGCCGGGTCGCGGCGATCTTCGCCGAGGTGCTGGGCTGCGAGCGCGTCGGGCGCCACGAGAGCTTCTTCGCACTGGGTGGGGACTCCATCGGCGGCGCGCGTGTCCTGTCGCGCCTGATGCAGGCCTTCGGCGTCGAGTTGCCCGCGAACGAGTTGTTCGTGTATCCCAGCGTGGCCGACGTCGCCCAAGAGATCGCTGCGCGGGCGCTGCAAGCCGAGGACGTGACACGCGAGATCGACGCACTGTCCGACGACGAGGTTGCCGCACTGCTCGAGCACGAGGACACCCGGCTTTCCTGATTCACGATGCCGACCACTCTCGCTACACCTCTGCAACGCACGGCTGCCGATGCCGAACGGACCCCACCGGCGGCTGCCGATGCCGCCGGCCGAGCGGCGCGCGAACGCCTGCTGCAGCTTCGACTCAAGCGGCGCGGTCTGGTCGATGCGATCGGCCGCCGCGATCCCGGCGCGGTCGTGCCGGCGACCCCGGCGCAGCAGAGCCTGTGGTTTCTCGACCAGCTGAGCGGCCCAAGCGACACCTACCACATCGTTCGCGCGTACCGCCTGCAGGGTGACCTGGCACCGTGTGCGCTGAATGCGGCCCTGACGGATCTGGTGCAACGCCACGAGGTGCTGCGCAGTGCGCTGTGCGCCCACGATGGCGGGGTGGTGCAGC
>CALMQI010000057.1 GCA_937871935.1 uncultured Burkholderiales bacterium | reverse complement strand
CCTGCACAGCGCGCGAGTTCTCGTTGAAGTCGTTGACGCTGCCGCGGACCGCGCTGTAGTTGAAGATCCGCTGATCGCCCGGTGACAGCTTGGAGAACGATCCGACCAGCGGCACGGTGCGCCGCGGACCGGTGGCGAACGACCAGGTGACCGAGTCCGACATGCCCTCGAAGTGGCAGGAGGCGCAGCTGCTCCAGGCGTTGTCCGACGCCTTGTTGCGCGACGCCAAGGTGTCGATCTGGCGGATCGGAGTGTCCAGCAACCCTTCGTCCGGAACTCCGAGGGCACTGGTGAAGGCGAGCTTGCCCACCGCCAGGGCGTGCGACGGCGTGCCGGTGGTCGGGGGCTCCGACGACTGGACGTCGCGCTGGATCACCTTGTTGAGCGTCAGGTCGAGGGCGCTGATCGAGTAGCCCAGCGAGTTGTTGGTGTAGGCCCGCTTGCCGCTGCCGGCGATCACCACGCCGGTCGGAATGTGGCCGGTGCGGAAGCGCACCACCGTCGGCGCGCCGATCGACAGCTTGCCGTCCACCAGCGTCGCCCTCATCGCGTAGTCGCCGCCGCGCGACAGCACCAGGAAAGTCTTGCCGTCGGGCGTGGCGTCGATGTCGATCAGGTCGCCGCCGAACAGTCGCGCCAGCGACTTGGTGGGATCGACCGGCTGCGTCTCGAGCTTGATCTGGGCGTTCAAGTTGACGTGCTCGGCGGCGCGCTCGGCGAGCAGCACCGTGTCGACCACGTGCACCAGGGCCTGGACGTTGACGTTGAACTGGATCGGCAGGTTGGCGATCGCGCGGGTCAGGATATTGCGCTTGGCCCCTGCGCCCTGCCGCACCCCGTCGAATTGCACGCGGGTGACGATCTCGCCCTCCAGCGCACCGTCGAGCTGGACGGTCATGGTCCGGTAATCGAGGCTGCGCAGCGTCTGGAACGCGAAATTGGCGATCGCCGACAAGTCGCGATAGGTCAGCTCGCCGACATAGGACACATTGCCGCCGGGCGGGCGCGAGGTTAGCAGGCCGCGTCAGTTGAAACGCACATACTCGAAGTCCACCGGCTGGCGATTGATGCCCATGACGGGCGCCGCGATCCAGTTGGCGAACTGGCCCGGGCCGACCACGCGGCCCATCAGCGAGGCCACGTAGGCGCGGTCCTCGTCGGTGGGCAGCCATTGCTCGACACGGGCGTTCCACTCGTGGTCGCTCACCACCTTGCCGTCGGGCGCCACCTTCACGCCGGCCAGCGCGCCGATGTTGCGGTGGAAGGCCTTGTGCGGTGTCTTCAGCCGCAGCGGGATGCCGGCCTTCTCGATCACCTTGTTCCAGCGCTCCACGCCGGCCTTGCTGTCGGTGATGTAGTCGTCGCGCAGCACTTCGTTCAGCGCGTTGAGCATCGGCACCTCCTTCTCGACCAACTGGCCGCCGTGCACCTCGAGCACGCGGTAGGTCTGGCCCTTCAGGATGTGGTCGTCGACTCGCTTGCCTTCTTCGAAGCGCCCCTTCAGGCCCGTGGAGTAGAAGGTGGCGGCATTGCTCGACTGGTCAGCGCCGAACAGGTCGATCGTCACGCTGAAGTGGAAGTTCAGGTAACGCTGGATCGTCGGCAGGTCGATCACGCCGGCGGCGCGCAGCTTGGCCGGGTCGTCGGTCTTGAGCTGGTTCATCGCGTCGCAGGTGCGCGCGATCACCCGCGACACGCCGGATTCGCCGACGAACATGTGGTGCGCCTCTTCGGTCAGCATGAACTTCGTCGTGCGCGCCAGCGGGTCGAAGCTGCTCTCGGCCAGTGCGCAGAGCTGGAACTTGCCGTCGCGGTCGGTGAAGTAGGTGAACATGAAGAAGCTCAGCCAGTCGGGCGTCTTCTCGTTGAAGGCCTGCAGGATGCGTGGGTTGTCGGCATCACCCGAACGGCGCTCGAGCAGCGCCTCGGCCTCCTCGCGGCCGTCGCGGCCGAAGTAGCGGTGCAGCAGGTAGACCATCGCCCACAGGTGGCGGCCCTCCTCCACGTTCACCTGGAACAGGTTGCGCAGATCGTACTGGCTCGGGCAGGTGAGACCGAGGTGGCGCTGCTGCTCCACGCTCGCCGGCTCGGTGTCGCCCTGCGTGACGATGATGCGGCGCAGATTGGCGCGGTGTTCGCCGGGCACGTCCTGCCACGCGGCCTCGCCGAGGTGGTCGCCGAAGTGGATCTTGCGGTTCGGGTCCCCGGGGTTCAGGAAGATGCCCCAGCGGTAGTCGGGCATCTTCACGTGGCCGAACTGCGCCCAGCCCTGCGGGTCGACGCTGACCGCGGTGCGCAGGTAGACGTCGAAGTTCTGCGAACCCTCGGGGCCGACGTCCTTCCACCAGTTGAGGTAGTTGGGCTGCCACTGCTCGAGCGCACGCTGCAGCGTGCGGTCCTCGCTCAGGTTGACGTTGTTGGGGATCTTCTCGCTGTAGTCGATGGTGCTCATCAGGAGTCTCCTAGGTACTCAGACACGATTCCAATCAAAGGCGGCCTTCTCGCCCTTGCCGTAGACCTTGAGTGCGCCCTTCTCGCCGACGGCGTTGGGGCGGATGAAGATCCAGTTCTGCCACGCGGTCAGGCGGCCGAAGATGCGCGTCAGCATGTTCTCCTGGCTGGCGAAGCGCAGGTTGGCTTCCAGGCCGGTCAGCGCGTCGGGCGACATCGCCACGCGCTCCTCGATCGCGATGCGGATCTCGTCGGCCCAGTCGATGTCGTCGGGCGCGGCGGTCACGAGGCCGAGTTTCAGCGCCGCGTCGGCATCGAGCGGCTTGCCGATCACGCCCTTCGCCGCGCGCAGCGGATCCGATTCTTCGTAGAAGCGGCGCGCCAGGCGCGATTGGCCATTCACCATCGGATAGGCGCCGAAGTTCTGGTCGCCCAGCGTCAGCTTCGGTGCTCTGGCCTCGTCGTCGGGCAGCGCCAGCATGTAGGCGCGGTCGGCGCAGAAGGCCAGCTCGGCCAGCGTGCCGGCGAAGCACGAGCCCGGCTCGATCAGCGCGAACAGCGTGCGACTCGACACGTCCAGTCGCGCCAGCGTGCGGCGCAGCATGCCGGCCGTCTCGCGCACGAACCAGTGGTTCGCGTGCCGCGCCAGCGCCTGATCACAGGCCAGCACGCCCTGTGCTTCGCCTTCGGTCTTGAGCTGCCACAGCCCGATGTCGAGCTCGTTGGTGCGCATCGACAGGATCGCGTCGTCGAGTTCACGCGCCATGGCCAGCGGCCACCAGGCGGCGCCGGCCGCCTCGATGCCGGCGATGTCGGTCGGCTGCGGCGTCGTCGGCGCGCGCACGGTGAAGGTCGCCTTGCGACCGGCGCGGTCGATGGCGACGCTCACATGCTGATAGTCGATCGCATCGGCCGATTCGCGGCGCTGCAGCGGGGTCAGTGCCACGCCTTTGGCGCCGGCCGGTCGGTCGCTGCCGGCCGCCAGCTTGGCGGCGCGCTCCTGCACCACCTGCGCGAACTGCGTCGACTTCGGTGTCGCGTCCACCAGCCGCCAGTCCACCGCGCGCTGGCCACGAACACCTTCGGTCGTGGTGCAGAAGATGTCGGCCAGATCGTGGCGCACATGGCGCTTGTCGGTCACACGCGTCAGGCCGCCGGTGCCGGGCAGCACGCCCAGCAGCGGCACCTCGGGCAGCGAGACCGACGAACTGCGGTCATCGATCAGCACGATGTCGTCGCAGGCCAGCGCGAGCTCGTAGCCGCCGCCGGCGCACGAGCCGTTGAGCGCAGCCACGAACTTCAGGCCCGAGTGCGTCGACGAGTCCTCGATGCCGTTGCGCGTCTCGTTGGTGAACTTGCAGAAGTTCACCTTCCAGCCGTGGGTCGACAGGCCGA
>CALMQI010000056.1 GCA_937871935.1 uncultured Burkholderiales bacterium | reverse complement strand
CGTGGCGTTCGAGAATAATCAAAGAGTCCTTTGGTTGGCGTGACGCCGAGCGAGCCGGGGCGTCTGTCGCGATCTGCGCAACAGCGGTCGCTGCCTTGTTCTGTGGTCAAGCGTTGGGATCGGCCTTCATCGCCGGACGCGAACAAGAACGCGCCGCCGCCGCCGAGCGCCAACTTCGCGATAACGCAGACATCGCCCGCGCGCTCGAGCACCAGAGATTGATACGGGCCTACGCGACAGCAGTGCAGCATCCGCCGGTACTTGCCGCGACGGCGGAGGCGCACGATGTTCTGTCGCGCTTTGGCCTGCGCGCAAGCACATGGCGCGCAAGCGCCGAAGGATTGAGCCTCATCATCGACGCCGGAATCTCCGATGTGCCTGCACGCGATATCGTGGCGGCCATGGAACGAGCGCCGAATATTTGCGACGCTGTACCGGAAGTTGCCGGCGCGGGACGATTCGAGATCCGTGCCGCCATCGAGCCGCCTGGCGCTGCTTGCGCTGCGCGGAACGCAGGGGAGCGCTCGTGATTGACGCTTCCGCACGCACCATCATCACGAAACTCCGGGGAGCCACCCCGCGCGAACGTGCGGGCCTAGCGCTTCTTGCCGCGCTGTTGGCGTGCACGGCTGCCGTCTATGCCATGGACTGGGCCGCCACCAGCGCGCGCGACGAGCCGCCGAGTTCTCGCATCGCGAGCGCCACCTCGGCCTCCGCCACCACGCAACGAGCGCGCGACAGCTCTTCGTGCGCGCCGAAGCCACGCGCCGCGCGGCGCAGCAACTCGCGCGCACGCGGATGCTCACCCAGCTGGGCCATCGCGATGCCGCGCAGCGCCAGCGCCGGCGGGTCCTCGCGCAGGCTCACCCGCTTGAGGGCACCCAGCGCGTCGCCGGCGGCGAGCGCGCGCGCGGCCGCGGCGATCAGGGAGTCCATCGCGACAGGTTAGCGCCACCGCGACGGGCCATGTCGAGCCCAGGGCGAGCATCGGCCGGCGACCCACACAGCCTGCCGTCGCGCGGCGGACAGCGAAGATCTTTACGCAGCGGACACTTGTACCCCATGCGGTATATCAAGGACGGCACCACACGCCAGAGGCCCAATGGTGGTCCCAACCCATTGGAGCGCGCCATGCATGCGTTGAAGGATCTGTTCACCAGCGACGTCGGCTTGATGAGCCTGGCAGGCATCGTTTTCATGCTCGGCATGGGGGTGTTCTTCGTCCGCTTCTTCCTGTCGCACATGCGCGAGGACGCGGCCCGCCAAGAAGCGTCGCGGCCGCTGCGCTGAAAGGGCAGCCGACGATGAACGCCACCTTCGTATTGCCCGCCGGCCAGGATGCCAGCGACCCCGAGCGCCGCCTGTGGCTGAAGGCCACCGGCGTAGCTGGCGGCGCTGCGGCGGTGGCCACCGCCGTGCCCTTCGTCGCGTCGCTGACGCCGAGCGATCGGGCGCGCGCGCTCGGCGCGCCGGTCGAGGTCGAGATTGCCGACATTGCACCCGGCGGTACCAAGACGGTGGAGTGGCAGGGCAAGCCGGTGTGGATCGTGCGTCGCACGGCAGACATGCTGGATCGGCTGCCGACGCAGGACGATCGGCTCGCCGACCCGGCCTCGCGCCAGGCGCAGCAGCCGACGTATGCGACCAATGCCGCGCGGTCGATCCGGCCGGAGGTGTTCGTCGCCGTGGGCATCTGCACACACCTGGGCTGCTCGCCAACGGCCATCGACGCCGGTGACGGCCATCCCAGCGTCGGCCCGGGCTGGCAGGGCGGCTACTACTGTCCCTGCCACGGCTCGACTTTCGACGCGGCGGGCCGCGTGTTCAAGAACAAGCCGGCGCCGAGCAACCTCGAGGTGCCGCCGCACCGCTACCTGAGCGCCACGCGCCTGCTGATCGGCGACGACGACGCATCGGCCTGAAGACGGCGACGGCGCCGAAGCGCGCGCGGTTCACCAGCTGCGCACGCGGCCGGTGTCGAGGTGGACGAACGGCCCGCTCGGGTAGAAGCCCACGCCGCCGGCGCGCAGCGACAGGCCCGCGTCGCGCAGATCGCTCAGCGCCACACCGGGCAGGCGCACATCGATGGCGCGGCCCTGCAGGTGCAGGCTGCGGCTGGCCACGCCGCCGCCGCGCGTCTGGCGCAGACGCTCGTTGGTGGTCGGGCAGCGGTAGCCGGAGATCACCTCGAACGGACGGTCGCCGCCGAGCTCGCGCCGCACCCGATACAGCAGGTCGAACAGCGCAGGGTCGATCGCGCCGACCTCACCGGAGTAGTGATCACGCAGGAAGTGGTTCAACGCGTGCAGCGCCTGCGGCGCATAGGCCGGGCCGACGGCGTAGACCAACTCGATGCGCTCGCGCGTGTGTGTGTGCACCAGTGCGAGATGGCGTGCATCGGGCGCCGGTGCCGCGCGCGCCGATGTCGCCCATGCCGCGCCGCCTGCGGCCAGCACGCTGGCCTGGCGCAGAAAGCGGCGGCGTGAGCGGAGATGGAATCGAGGATCGTTCATGCGAGGTCGTTCATGAGTCGGTCAAGGGCGGTCGGTCTGGCGTGCGTGGCGCGAAGCGTCGCGCAGCGCACCTTCGAGCTGCCGGTCCAGGCCGTACAGGTCGTCGTAGAAGTGCATCCTACCCTCGCGCACCAGCGCGGTCGCGTAGGCGATCAGCACCGGCACCGGCTCGGCCAGGCGCAGCGTGAAGGACTTGCCGCTTTGCATCGCCTCGCGCACACGCGCCTCGGTCCACTGCGGCATGCCCTGCAGCACGAAACCGGCCAGCGCCGCCGGCTGCTCTACGCGGATGCAGCCGTGGCTGAAGTCGCGCCGCTCACGCTCGAACAGCTGCACCGACGGCGTGTGATGCAGGTAGATGTGCTCGCGGTTCGGAAACACGAACTTGATGTCGCCCAGCGCGTTGCGCGGCCCGGGCCGCTGGCGGATGCGCTGCCGGCCGGCCAGCACGGCGTCGAGTGCCGCCGCGTCGAGCACGGTCGACACGCGGCCTGCCGCGTCGACGAACTCGAAACCCTCGAGATGCCAGTAACCCGGGTCACGCCGCAGCCGCGGCACGATCTCGCCGCGGGCGATCGAGTCGGGCACGTTCCAGTAGGGGCTGAACTCGATGAAGCGCATGGCCTCGTCGAACAGCGGCGTGCGTGTGCGCATCGCCTTGCCGACGATCACCTTCATCGTCTGTCGCACCTCGATGCCGCCGTCGCGCACCTCGTAGGCACGCAGCACGAACTCCGGGATGTTGATCACCACCATGCGCGGCGCCTGCAGCAGCGGCGTCCAGCGCAGCCGCTCGAGCGACAGCACGACCTGGCGCGCGCGCTGCGCCGGCGTCACCTGCAGCGCAGCCAGCGTGGCGGGACCGATCACGCCGTCGTCGGCCAGCGCGTGGCGCCGCTGGAAGGCGCGCACGGCGTCGACCAGAGCACCGTCGTAGCTCGTCGGCGCTTGCACATCGGCGGCAAGGTCGCCCCACGCGGACAGCCGTTGCGCCAGCGTCGCCAGGCCGGCCCACAGCCCGCCCGGTTCGAGCGGGACGGTCCGACGCCTGGCGTCGAGCGGCAACGGCGGCAGCGCCTGCGACCAGGCGGTGTGGCCTTCGAGCGTGCGCAGGCGGGCCAGCGCATCGCGCAGCAGCTGGTACTGCGACAGGCGTGGCGCCGAGTCGCGCACGGCTTCGGCCAGGCGCTGCTGCTGCAGCGCGTCGCGCAACACGGTCGCCGCAGCGAAACTGTCGCGCGCAGGCGGCGAGAAATCGTGATGGATGCGCCGCGGGTCGACGCGACCGCGATGCAGATCGGACAGGTAGCGCTCCATGCCGGCCGTGAGGGCGGCGCCGATGCGCTCGCGAGCCGCAGCGTCGAGGCCCGTGCCCGCATCGGCGGCAGCCAGCGCCGAGCGAAGCAGTTCGACGGAGTAGTCGCGCGGATCGAGTCCGTGGCTGGGCGCCGCGGCCAGCAGATCGATCGCCTGCTGCACCGCCGGCGTGGTCTGCGCGCCGATGAACCAGGGCGCGCCGTCGGCGGCGAAGCCGGGGGGCGCCCACAGCGCACACAGCATCGACAACACGGCAGTGGCCGACATGAGCCATGCCCTTGGTGAGCGCGGCGGGCGCTCTGGGTTCGGGCGCTTCATGGTGAGCAGTTGTCGCACCGCCGGTGTCAGCAAGATCGATCGACGTCGCCATTCGGGGTGAGCGAGCACAGCGCCAGCTCGCTGCGCCGGCGCGCGCCCACCTTGTGCCAGAAGGCGAGCGCCGCCGCGTTGTCGGCATACACCATCAGGTGGCACTTGCCGATGCCGGCACGATGCAACGCCGATGACGCCCGCTCGACCAGCGCACGCGCGATGCCGCGCCGCCACTCGGCCTCGACCACGGCGAGATGATGGATCAACCCGCGCCGGCCATCGTGGCCGCACAGCAGCGTGCCGACCAGCAGGGTGCCGCGCGTGGCGACGGCGCTGAAGCCGGGGTTGCGAGCCAGAAAACGCCGCAGCGCGGTCGGCTCGTCGGCGTCGCTCAGCCCGACGCCGGGTGAAACGCGCCACAACGCGAGGGCGTCCGCCAGATCGTCGGGCAGGCACTCGCGCACGCACAGTGCACCGGCGTCGCAGGCACGCTCGAGCAGCCGTTCGTCGTCGACGATGTCGCGCCTGCAGTGCTCGGCCGGTGAGGAAGCCACGAAGCCGAGCCGCTGCAGCAGGCGCAGCGACCGGTGATTGGCGCGCTTGAGCATCGCCGACAGGTGGCGCACGCCGTGGTGCGTGGCCAGCTCGTCGATCATCGCCTGCACCGCGCGTGCAGCCAGGCCGCGGCCCCAGTGGGCGCTCGCCAGCTCGTAGGCGATGTCGGCGCGTGCGCCGGCATACAGCGTGGCCTGCAGGTAGCCCGCGGCGCGGCCGTCGTCGAGGCGCAGCACCCAGTTGAACCACTGCTCGCTGCCGTCGGGCGAACCGCGCGATTCGAGCAGCGCGTAGCGATGGCGCAGCGCCTCCAGCGAGGCCGGCGGCTGATTCTCGAACTCGTAGATCGCCGGGTCGGACAGCACGACGAACATCTCGTCGGCATGCGTCGCCATCTGCGGCTCGAGCCGCCACCCCTGGCGCACGATGATGCGCATCGGCGCCGGTGCGGTGGTCACGTCTTTCGTCACGTCACTGGCTCACGCGGCAAAGAAGTCGTGCAACTCACGCGCGAAGAGATTGGGCTGCACCAGCGGCAGCCAATGCCCGGCCCGCGGCGCACTCACCACCTTGCGTGCGCCCAGGCGCGACGCATAACGACTGGGAATATAGGGGTCGTGGTCGCCCCACAGCACCAGCACCGGTACCGTGCGCGCCGCCTGCTGGTAACTCGCCTCCCAGCCGGCGAATGCACCGGGCACCAGCGTGCGGTACAGGCGCAGCATGTGGCGCTTGACGTCCGCGGTGACGGCGCCGTAGGCCGCGTCGACGTAGCTTGCCGGCACGCCGCCCGGCGAGCCGCGCCGGTACACCGCGCGAAAGCCCGGCCGGTTCATCAGCGCCATGCTCAGCTCGCCGAGGCCGCGGCGACGCCAGAGGCGGGCCCAGAGATGCCCCGGATAGTCGGCATGGAAGATCGTGTTGCTGAGCGCCAGGCGGCGCACGCGCTCCGGGTAGCGTGCGGTGAAGGCCATCGCCACGATGCCGCCGATGTCGTGGCCCACCAGGTTCAGCGGCGGCGTGAGGTCCAGCGCACGCCACAGGGCGTCGATCCACTCGGCCTGTCCGGCGAGCGTCAGGTCCAGGTCGGCGGCAGCCGTCGAGCGGCCGTAGCCGGGCAGGTCGGGCGCCAGGCAGCGCCAGTGCGCCGACAGCGTGGCCGTGACGTCGCGCCACAGCAGCGAGCTGTCCGGGCTGCCGTGCAGCAGCAGCACGGGCGGGCCCTGGCCGCTGTCGCGCAGATGGATGTCACAACCGAGGATCGACGGCACGTGGCTGGCGTTCGGACCGCGCTACTTGCGGCGCACGAACATCGCGATGCCGGCGAGGATCAGGATCGCCGGCCACCACTGCGCCAGCAGCGGCCCGATGCGCGGGATCACGCCCAGGTTGGCCAGCAGGAACAGCGTGCCGATCACGATGAGGACCACGGCCGCGATCTGTCTGTTCGTCATGCGCTGATCTCCTGGAGAACCTGGGCGCACTCTACCGCGGCGGCGCCAGCCACCCCAGGCTGCGGGCATGCAGGCTCTGCACGTACAGCCGCTCGGGTGTCTCGGTGATCGCCGTCGTCTCGGGGTAGGCGCCCGACGGGTCCTGCAGGTCGGCCACGATGCGCCCGTCCTCGGTGAAGGCGAACACATGGCCATAGGCCTTGGGCACCGGCCACAGCGCGCGCGGCAGCCGCAGCGTGAGCTTGCGCAGGAACGGCTTGTCGGCCATGTGGTCGACGGTCGGATTGCGCGGCTTGGCCAGCCCGACCCAGATGCGGCCCTCGAGCCCGCGCATCAGGTTGTCGGGATAACCGGGCAGGTTGTCGAGCAGCACGCGCGCCTGCGGCGACGGCTGCGTCACATCGAGGTCGTTGGCCGCGACCGCGATCGTCCAGACGCGGTACTTGCCGGTCTCGTTGACGAACAGCGTCTGTTCGTCGCGCGACAGCGCCACGCCGTTGGCGAAGCTGAAGCCGCGCGCGACGATGCGGGTGCGCTTCGTCGTCGGGTCGTACTCGAGCACGCGGCCGGTCGAGCGCTGCTCGATGATGTCCAGGATGCTGGCCTCGAAGGTGCCGCCCCAGGTCGCCGGCGCGAAACGTGTCGAGGCATCGCTGAAGTAGACCTTGCCGTTGCCGGCGACCACCACCGCATCGGCATAGCGGATCGGGTCGTCGCCCACCCGGTCGGCGAGCACCACCACCCGGCGGTCGGGCCCGATCGCGAGCAGGCCCTTGATGGCGTCGGCGGCGATCAGCTGGCCGGTCGCGTCGAAGTCGAAGCCGAGCACGCGGCCGCCGGTGTTGACGAACACCTCCTGCGCGCTGCCGTCGGGGTTCATGCGCACGATGTTGCCGCTGGCCATCGCCGCGTACAGCTTGCCGTCGCGGCCGAGCACGATATGCTCGGGCCCCTCCTCGGCGCCGAGCGTGATGGTCTGCAGGCCGGCGAGCCGCTGGTTCGGCGCGTGCGGGCCCGCGTAGCCCGGCGGCGCGGCCGCGGCCCAGCTCACCGGGTCGATCGGCACCGGCCACAGGCACAGGTAGGCTGCCGCCACGAGCAGCAGCGCGAGCAGCAGACGCGTCAGCTTCTTCGTCATGTCAGTCCCCCATTCGTCATCGTCGCGGTGGCCAGCGCCACCACACGGCCGCCACCCCCAACGCGAACACGCTGTAGGCGAGCACGAACACCCAGGGCGGCGCGTCGTAGTACAGCAGACGCTGCACCCAGTGCTCAACGAAGCCTTGCGCATAGGCCGGGCCACCGCCCCGCGCGCGCAGCCACGACTCCAGCGTGGTCAGCGGGCAGGTGAGGCCGATCCACGACTCGGCGACCACGATGGCGATGGCGAGCAGGTGCGCGACCCGGAACCACCAGCCGTTCACCCAGCGCCAGTGCCAGCGTTGCCCGATCACGATGAGCACGAGCCCGCCGATGACGAAGAGCACGACGGCGGCGTGCAGCAGCAGCACCGCATCGGCGAGCGCCCGGCTGGTGGCGGCACTCATTTTCGAACGAGAGCGGCCGACGACCAGCCGTCACGGCGCCGAGGCCGGCGCCGCGCGACGCACGACGACGCGGGTGTTGTTCAGCTCGTAGAGATACGCCGCCTTGCAGGCCTGGCCGCGGCGGCTGTTGCGCAGCTGCTCGTCGGCGTCGATCGCGCCGATGCGTCGGCGCAGTTCACGCGCCGTCTGTGCCGGGCCCCAGCCCGCCTGCGAGCGACAGTAACGCACGATTTCGGCCGGCGTGGCCAGTGCGAGCACGAATCGGGTGCAGCCGCCGCTGGCCGCGCGCAGTGACTCGCCGTGCGCCTGCACGGCACGCGCCGGGTTGCCACCGCGGCCGAGCCGGATCGCCAGGCTCACCGCCTGCAGGTCGCAGTCGGCGGTGCGCTGGTTCAGCGGCGCCATCGCGGCCGCCCAGTGCGTGTTCAGGTAGGCGTTCACTGCGTCGACGCCGCTGCCGGCCAGGCGTTGCTCCAGCTCGGGCAGCAGCGTGTCGGGCACGCTGGCATGCGCCGGCGCGACGCCAGCACCGAGCGTCAAGGCCACGACGAGCGCGGCGAGTGCGGCGAGGCTGCTCAAACTCGCAGTTCCACTTCGCCCTCGATCTCCACCGGGATGTCGAACGGCAGCTCCGCCATGCCGACGGCGCTGCGCGCATGGGCGCCCACCTCGGGGCCGAACAGATCGAGGATCAGGTCCGAGAAGCCGTTGATCACCGCCGGCTGCCGGTGGAAACCCGGCGCCGAGTTGACCATGCCGAACACGCGGTTCCAGGCCACGATGCGGTCGAGATCACCTAGCGTGCGCTGCAGGCTGCCCAGGATGGCCAGGCCGACCAGGCGCGCGGCCGCGTACCCCTCGTCGATGCTCAGCTCGCGGCCGACCTTGCCGAGCGGCGGCGCGATGCTGCCGTCGGGCCCCTGCGGGCCGTGGCCGGAAATGAAGGCGCGCCCGTTCGACACGCGCACGAACTGGAACGGCAGCACCGAGCCGGGTGGCGGCTTCAACGACGGCGGCAGCACGATGCCGCGCGACGCCAGGCGGGATGCGATCAACGACATGGTGTTCCCCCGGATCGGTGCTGTCGCAGAGCAGACGATTCATTCATCGAGAAAACCTCCCTTGTAGAAACTCCAGGCCGTGCCGTCGTGCAGGTAGAAGTGGCCGTCGGCGCATTGCTCCTTGCCCGGAAAGTACTCGCGGTACGCGCGCGGCACCAGGCGCGCCAGCCGTTCGTCGGAGAGTTCCTCGAACTCGTCCGGCGTGATGGCCTGGCCGACCCTGAGCCTGCGTGGAGTCTCCATATGGATGATTCACCGTTCAGCTGCTGACGCCCGTGCAGGCATTGTCGGCCAGCAGATCGACGCCCGCACCCTAGTGTGCCCGGCCACGCGGGTCAGCGCCGAGGGGTTCCACGCGCCGGTCTGCGCGGGCGGCGGACCTGCGACACACTGGCTGGCATGAGCGACTCGAGCAGCGATCCGGCCGCGCACGCCGACGACGAAGGCAGCAGCGGCGCCGACGACCTGATCGTGCTGCGGCCCGAAGGCCTGTACTGCCCGGCCGGTGACTTTCACATCGATCCGTGGCGGCCGGTGGCGCGCGCGGTGATCACGCACGCGCATGCCGACCATGCGCGCGTCGGCCATGGCGCGTATCTCGCCAGCGCCGTCAGTGCCGGCGTGCTGCGCGCACGGCTGGGTGCCGGCATCGCGCTGCAGGGGCTGGGCTACGGCGAGGCGGTGATGCTCAACGGCGTGCGCGTCAGCCTGCATCCGGCCGGCCATGTGCTCGGCTCGGCACAGGTGCGCGTCGAGCACCGGGGCCGCGTGTGGGTGGCGTCGGGCGACTATTTCGTCAGCGGTATCGAGGGCGACAGCAACGCCACCTGCGCGCCGTTCGAACCGGTGCGCTGCCACTGCTTCATCACCGAGTCGACCTTCGGCTTGCCGATCTACCGCTGGCGTGCGCAGGCGGCCGTGCAGCGCGACATCAACGCCTGGTGGCAGGCCAATGCCGAGGCCGGCCGCGCCAGCCTGCTGATGGGCTACAGCTTCGGCAAGGCGCAGCGGCTGCTCGCCGGGCTCGACCCGTCGATCGGCCCGATCGTCACCCACGGCGCGGTGGAGACGCTCAATGCGGCCTATCGCGACGCCGGCGTGGCGCTGCCGCCCACGCGTGGCCTGGACGACACGCCGCGCGAGCAGCTGGCGCGTGCGATCGCGATCGCACCACCCGCGGTGCAGGGCAGCGCGTGGGCGCGCCGCCTCGGCACGGAGGTGAGCGACGCCTTCGCCAGCGGCTGGATGCGGCTGCGCGGCGCGCGCCGCCGCCAGGGCGTGGACCGCGGCTTCGTGCTCAGCGACCACGCCGACTGGCCGGGCTTGCAGCGCGCGATTCACGCCACCGGCGCCGAGCGCGTCATCGTCACGCACGGCTACGAGGCCGTGATGGTGCGCTGGCTCGCGCAGCAGGGGTTGCGCTCGGGCAGCTTCGTCACCGCGTATGGCGACGACAGCGTCGAGCTCGATGCCGGGGCTGCGGCGGCTGACGCCGCCGCGATCGCACCCGCTGCATGAAGGCCTTCGCCGCGTTGTTCGCCGAGGTCGACGCCAGCACGTCCACCGCGCACAAGATCGACGCGATGCGGCACTACTTCGCGACGGCGCCGGCGGCCGACGCGGCGTGGGCGGCCTACTTTCTGGCCGGAGGCAAGCCGCGGCAGACGGTGCCGACGATGGTGTTGCGGCGCGCCGCCCGCGAGGCCGCCGCCATCGACGACTGGCTGTTCGAGGCCTGCTACCAGGCGGTGGGCGACCTGGCCGAGACCATCGCGCACGTGCTGCCGCTGCCCGACGAGACCGAGTCGTGCGACGACACCGGCCTTGCCGCATGGATCGAGCAGCGCCTGCTGCCGCTGCGCGGCCAGCCGCCCGAGGCGCAGTCCCAGGCGCTGCGCGGCTGGTGGCAGCGGCTCGACGGCGCACAGGCCTTCCTGCTGGTCAAGCTGATCGGCGGGGGTTTTCGCGTCGGCGTCAGCAAGCTGCTGGTGCAGCGCGCCCTCGCGCTCGCCGCCGGGCTCGACGCCAAGCTGGTGGCGCAGCGCATGATGGGCTACACCGACGCGCGCACACCGCCGACGCCGGCGCGATTCGCCGCCTTGATGGACGCGCACGACATGCACGGTGCCGGCGACAGCGGTCAACCGTATCCCTTCTTCCTGGCCCATGCGCTCGATGCGCCGGCAGAGGCCTTCGAAGCCCGCCTCGGCGCACCGGCGGACTGGCTGGTCGAGTGGAAGTACGACGGCATCCGCGCGCAGGCGGTCAAGCGGGCGGGGCGTGTGTGGTTGTGGTCACGCGGCGAGGAGCTGGTGAGCGAATCCTTCCCCGACGCGACCCGGCCGCTCGCCGCGCTGCCCGACGGCACGGTACTCGACGGCGAACTGCTGGTCTGGCCCGAAGGTGCCACGCAGCCGGCACCGTTCGCGCAACTGCAGCGGCGGCTGAACCGCAAGGTGATCGGACCGAAGCTGCTGGCCGACGCGCCGGTGCGCTTCGTCGCCTACGATCTGCTCGAGGACGGCGGCGTCGACCTGCGTGCGCGGCCGCAACACGAGCGCCGGACACGGCTCGAGGCGCGGCTGCACGGCAGCAACGTCGCCTTGTCGCCACTGGTGAGCGCCGCCGACTGGCCGGCCTATGCCGCGCTGCGTGTCCAGTCGCGCGAGCGCGGCGTCGAGGGTTTCATGCTCAAGCACCGCGAGGCCGCCTATGGCAGCGGGCGCACCAAGGCCGAGGGCACCTGGTGGAAGTGGAAGATCGAGCCGATGGCGGTGGACTGCGTGCTGATCTACGCGCAGGCCGGCCATGGCCGCCGCGCCAGCGTGTACACCGACTACACCTTCGCGGTGTGGAGCCGCACGCCGACCGATGCGGCCGAGGCGCGGGCGGTCGTCGAGGCGATTGCGCAGCGCACGCCGGCACCCGACGCCGAAGATGCGCTCACGCTGGTGCCCTTCGCCAAGGCCTACTCTGGCCTCACCGACGAGGAGTTCAAGCGCATCGATCGCGAGATCCGCGCCCGCACGCTGGAGAAGTTCGGTCCCGTGCGCGCGGTGCGGCCGACGCTGGTGTTCGAGCTTGGCTTCGAGGGCATCCAGCGCAGCACGCGGCACAAGAGCGGCATCGCGGTGCGTTTTCCGCGCATGCTGCGCATCCGCGACGACAAGCCGCTGCACGAGGCGGACACGCTGCAGACGTTGCGCATGCTGATCGGCAGCGCATAGCGCAGGAGCCGTCTCACTCCAGCACGAACACGACACCGAACGCGCCCACGGACACGGTGCGCTCGCCGAGCGTGGTGTACGACGCGATGCCGAGCGAGCGGTAGGTCGAGACGAAGGCGGTGGCCGAGCCCAGGCCCAGCGTGGCGGCCAGCGGACTGCTGGCCGCGATGGACGACTTGATGCTCGCGCGATGCCGCTCGGCCGAAGGGTTGAGAACGTAGCCGAGGCCGAGCACGGCGACGAGAACGATGGCGATCTTGAGCATGTGGGTGGCGACGCTGGTTGTGGCACTCAGTGCGGGCGCCTGGCGATGACGGTGGCGAACGACTTGAGCTGCCCCTTCGGGGCGGCGAAGTCCTGCTGCTGCGAGTGAAGCAACTGCCAGCCGGCGAACCGCGAGGCCAGCTCGTCGCGGGCGAACAGGCAATACGCGGCGGGGTCGAACATGTCGAGGAAGGTCGTGCCTTCGACCAGCACGTTGATGGCCACCACCCCGCCCGGGCGCACGTGCTGCTGCAGGTCGTGGAGCTGTCGGAGGGCGGTGTCGCAGTCGAAGAACATCAGCAGACCGATGCACACCACCGTGTCGAAGTCCTCGGTCAGTCCGTAGGCACGCAGGTCCGCTGCGGCGGCCTCGATCGGCAGCCCTTGCTCCAGCGCCACGCGCTGCAGGTGCGCAATCGCGGCAGGACTGGCATCCAGCGCCTTCACCGAGCAGCCCTTGCGGGCGGCCGCCACGGCCAGGTTGCCCAGACCACAGCCATAGTCGAGCATGCGCCCGCTGATATACGGAAGCACGGCCTGTTCGAACGGATTCAGCGCAAAGTCGGCGCTGTCGACCTGGCGCTGGAACTGGGTGTCGAAGAACTGGACGCTGGGTGTCGGTTCCATGGCAGACGGCGGCCATCATGGCGCGCGCAGGACAAGGCGTGATGTCGCGGTCGCCACGATTGTCGCGCCATAGGGTGTCCCCCCTCCCGAGCCGGCGGCCCGCACGCCTAGCATCGGCCTCATCCCCCGGGAGCCCCGCACCACCATGGCCGCCACCTCGCCGATGAAACAGCTCTCGGGCCTGGACGCCTCGTTCCTCTATCTCGAGACGCCGCAGATGCCGATGCACGTGGGCGCATTGCATGTGTTCGAGCTGCCGGCGGGCTACAAGGGCCGCTTCGTGCGCGACCTGCGCAAGCACATCGCCGCGCGGCTGCCGGTCGCGCCGGTGCTGCGGCGGCGGCTGTGGTGGATGCCGCTCAACCTGGCCAACCCGGCCTGGGTGGACGCCGAGCCCGATCTCACCAAGCACATCGTCGAGATCGGGCTGCCGAAGAGCGCGCGCAGCGGCGACGGCATGGCCGCGCTGCAGGCGCAGGTGGCGGCGCTGCACCCGGTGCTGCTCGATCGCCGGCGGCCGCTGTGGAAGTTCCACATCTTCGAAGGGCTGGCGCCGGCGGCCAACGGCCACAAGCGGGTCGCGATGTACTCGCAGCTGCACCACGCGGCGGTCGACGGCCAGGCCGCGGTGGCGCTGGCCAATGCGATTCTCGATGTCACGCCCGAGCCGCGCGCCATCGAGGCCCAGGCATCGAGGCGGCCGCGCACCTTCAAGCTCGACATGACCGAGATGCTGCGCGGTGCGCTGGCCAACCAGATCGCGCAGGTGTCGGCCATCGTCAAGGATCTGCCGGCCACCGCGGCCACGCTCACCGGCGCCGCGCGCGCGGCGCTCGGCCGCACGTCGCTGCTGGGCGGCGGCAAGAGCGGCAAGGGCGTGAGCAACCTGACGCTGGCGCCCAACACGCCGTTCAACGTGTCGGTCACCGACGGGCGCGCCTTCGCCGCGGTGACGTTGCCGCTGCGCGAGCTCAAGGCGCTGGGCAAGGCGCACGAGGCCACCGTCAACGACATGGTGCTGATGGTCTGCTCCACCGCGCTGCGGCGCTACTTCGCGAAGAAGCGCACGCTGCCCAGGAAGAGCCTGGTCGCCGCGGTGCCGATCTCGCTGCGCGAGGCGGGCGACACCGCGAGCGACAACCAGGCCTCGATGAGCCTCATCAGCCTGGGCACGCACATCGCCGACGCCCACAAGCGGCTGGCCCACGTGAAGGCCGCCACCGCGGCGATGAAGTCGACGATGGGCAGCGTGAAGAGCATCCTGCCCACCGACTTTCCGTCGCTCGGCGTGCCCTGGCTGATCGAGGCGGCCACTGCGCTGTACGGCAAGGCCAAGGTGGCCGACCGCATCCCGCAGGTCGCCAATGTGGTGATCAGCAACGTGCCCGGCCCGCCGGTGCCGCTGTACCTGGCCGGCGCGCGCATGCTGACGAACTACCCGACCTCGATCGTCGTGCACGGCATGGCGTTCAACATCACGGTGCAGAGCTACGACCAGAGCCTCGACTTCGGTCTGATGGCCGACGCCAAGGCGATGCCCGACGTGCAGGACTTCGCCCGTGCGATCGAGATCGCCTTCGACGACGTGCGCGCGCTGGCGTTGCCCGAAGATCTGGCGGCCGAACAGGCCGCCGCGCAGGCGGCGGGGCTGGTGGGACGCGCGACGCGCGGCGTCACGAGTGCGGTGCGTGGCGCGATGCAGGGCGCGGCCGACCGGGTGGTCCGGGGCGCCGTGCAAGGCGTCGTGCAGAGTGCCATGCGCGGCGCGGTCAAGACGGCGCTCGGCGGCGCCGGCGCGGCGCGGGCACTGCCCAAGAGGAAGACCGCGCGCCCGTCGACTGCGGCGGTACTGCCACCGCCGCCACGTAAACGCACGGCATAACCCCGGATCGGTTAAAACCTCGGGCGGGGAATGCCAGCGGGCCGGGTCGGCCGCTGTTCGATCGAGGGGGGACTCCGTGATGGACACCGATCCAGCCATTTGGCGCTGGACAAAGGTTGCGTTCGAACGCGACTCGCGAGGACTCGTCGATCGCCAGATGGCGCTGCGGTTCTTGTGGGTGGGCGCAGGGGTCTGCCTGATCGGCGCAGTGGCATCGGCGCTAGAACCGTTTGCCATCTCGACGCGCGCGCGCATCATCCTGGTGGCCTGCCAGGTTGCGCTCGGCCTTGCCTGCCTGCTCGCGTCGCGCTTCGTTCACCGGGTGCCGTTGCAGCGCCTGGTGCTGGGCGCGGCCTGGGCCAGTGTGGCGGTGGCCACCGTGACGGCGGTGGCGATCGGCCATGGTGCGCACTCGCTGGATCTGGCCTTCTACCCCCTGGTGATCTGTCTGGTCGCCGTGCTGGTGGGCACGGCACCGGCGCTGACGATGACGGTCGGCTGCGCACTGATCGTGGTGTTGCTGGCGTTGGCCGAGTTTTACGGCTGGCTGCCCGGCGCCGCCTCACTGGCGGGCTCGCCGTTGACCCATCCCCTCACCACCCACGGTCTGTTGCTGCTGGCCGGCTTCACCGTCGGCGCCATCATGCTGCGCCTGTCGAACGCGTCGTACCGCAGCGCCCACGAGCGCGAATCGCGCTTTCGCGAACTGCTGGCCATCGCCGCCGAGCAGTACTGGGAGCTCGACGCGCAGCTGCGCCTGACGCGGGCCGACGACGCCGCCACGCTCAAGCCCGGCGGCGCTCTGGCGGGCCAGCTGATGCGGCCGCTGCCCGACGTGCTGCTCGAGCTGGCGCTCGACCCCGAACAGGCCGAGCGCGGGCTCGCCGCGCTGCGGGCGAGCCAGCCTTTCGCGGCGGTGCGCCTGTGCCTGCCCGCCGAGGGCGATGCGCGCGCGCGTTACCTCGAACTCAGCGGCCACCCGAAGACCGATGCGCAGGGCGGCTTCGCCGGCTACACCGGCGTGCTGCGCGACGTGTCGGAGCAGGTGCGTGCCGCCAAGGAATACGCCGCGCAGCGCCGCAAGTCCGAGAGCGAGCTCGCGGCGGCGCGCGACGCGGCCGAAGCCGCCAGCCGGGCCAAGAGCCAGTTCCTCGCCAATACGAGCCACGAGATCCGCACGCCGCTGAACGGCCTGCTCGGCCTGGCGCGGCTGGCGCTGCGCGACGACATCGCGCAGGCGCAGCGCAAGGTCTACCTGACGCACATCCTCGAGTCGGCACAGGGCCTGTCGACGATCATGAGCGACATCCTCGACCTGTCGAAGATCGAGGCCGGCAAGATCGACCTCGAACTCGCGCCGTTCGACCTGCGCGCCGAGCTGGCCAGCGTGCGCCACGGCAACCTGCCGCTGGCCGAGGCCAAGGGCTTGACCATCGAGGTGGTGGTCGACGCGGCCGTGCCGCCGGCGGTGGTGGGCGACGCGACGCGCGTGCGCCAGATCGTCGGCAACTTCGTGTCCAACGCGATCAAGTTCACCGAACGCGGCCATGTGGGCATCGAGGCCGCGCCTGTCGATCCGGCGCGCGTGCGGCTGGCCGTGCGCGACACCGGCATGGGCATCGTGCCCGAGCTGCGCCAGCGCCTGTTCGAACCGTTCTCGCAGGCCGATCCGTCGACCACGCGGCGTCATGGCGGCACCGGCCTCGGGCTGTCGATCTGCCGCGAGCTGGCGCTGCGGATGGGCGGCGAGATCGGCGTCGACAGCACGCCGGGCGAGGGCAGCCGCTTCTGGGTCGAGCTGCCGCTGCCGGCCGCGCCGGCCGTCGTGCTGGCCGCCGCCGGTGGCGACGCGGCGGCCAACTCGCTGGCCGGCGCGCGTGTGCTGGTGGCCGAGGACAACGCGGTGAACATGATGATCACGGTGGCGTTCCTCGAAATGTGGGGCGTTGCGGTCAGCCAGGCGAGCGACGGTGCGGCCGCCCGCGACGCCGTGCTCGCCGCCGAGCGCGCAGGCAGGCCGTTCGACGCGGTGCTGATGGATGTGCAGATGCCGGTGCTGGGCGGGCGCGAGGCGGCGCGCGAACTGAAGGCGCAGCTCGGTGCGCGTGTGCCGCCGGTGATCGCGCTGACCGCGGCCGTGCTGGTGAGCGAGCGCGACGAGGCGCTACGCGCCGGCATGTGCGACTTCCTGACCAAACCGGTGGATCCCGCGCGCATGCGGCAGACGCTGGTGCGCTGGGTGGGACCGACCGGGCACCGCGTCGACTCCTGATGAAGGCAACATCGCCGGCCTGCGTGCAGGCCATCCGCGCCACCTTCGCCGCGCATGCCGATGCCGCGCGGGCGCCGGCGATGCAGGCGTACGCGCGGGCGTCTTCGACGCCGTGCTGCTGTACGACACCATCCTGCCGTCGATCGGTGCCGGCCGCTTTGCCGGCGAGTTCTTCATCCGAAAGGCGATCGGCTGGGCCCTGCGCGATCGCTCGTATGCCGCGCCCGACGAGGTGCGCGCGTTCCTGGTCGAGTATGGCGCCGAGCTGTCCCCGCCGACGCGGCGGGAGGCGCTGAAGGCGCTTGCGCGCCGACAAGCCGGGCGTTGAACCGGCTCTTGAAACCCGCGCCACCCATCCCTATCTCCAGCAGCACGGGGCGCCGAAGCGCGCCTCGCCCGTCCGTCCTAGCTGTCTGGAGGAACCACATGTACCGAAGCCTGTTCTCGCGCGACCTGTTCACCGAACTCGACCGTCTGCAGCGTGACCTGCAGAGCGCGTTCGACTACTCGCCCGCCATCCGCGGCCTGGGCCGCGGCGGTTATCCGGCCCTCAACGTCGGCACGGCCCCCACCTCGGTGGACGTGTTCGCGTTCGCGCCGGGGCTCGACCCGTCGAGCATCGACGTCAACCTCGATCGCGGCGTGCTCACGATCGCCGGTGAGCGCAGCGAGACCTTGCCCGCCAGCGATGAGAAGACCACGCTGCACATCCACGAGCGACCGTCCGGGCGTTTTCGCCGGGTGGTGAGTCTGCCCGACGACATCGATCCGAATGCCGTATCGGCGAGTTATCGCGATGGCGTGCTGCAGGTCAGCATCAAGCGCCGCGAATCGGCGCAACCGCGCCGCATCACCGTGCAATGACGACATCAGGAGATCCACGATGAACACCGTCTCTCAATTGAATGAACAACGCGACACCGCGCCGGCCGGCCGGCCCGAACCTGCACTGCTGCCGCCGGTGGACGTGGTCGAAGACGCCACCGGCATCACGCTGTATGCCGACCTGCCCGGGGTGCCGAAGGACAAGCTGAGTCTGCGCGTCGACGGCGACCAGCTCACCGTGGAAGGCGACATGGCCTTGCCGCTGCCGCAGGGCATGGCCGCGAGCCACGCCGAGGTGACACTGTCGCGCTACCGCCGCACGTTCACGCTCAGCAAGGAGCTCGACGCCGACAAGGTGAGCGCCGAGCTGTCCAATGGCGTGCTGAGGCTGCGCATCCCGAAGGCCGAGCATGCGCAGCCGCGCAAGATCAACGTACAGGTGAATTGAGGTTTGTCGGCTCCGGGCCACCGAGCGCGACCACCGTGTCGCGGATCAGGTGGCCCGAGATCGAGAAGCGCGGCGGTATCTTCGGCAACGCCGCCAGCGGATACCACTGCGCGTCCTCGATCTCGCCGGCCTGCGGCACGATGTCGCCGCTGACCCATAACGCGGTGTAGGCGACCATCAGGCTGTGCGGGAACGGCCAGCTCTGGCTGCCGTAGTAGCGCAGATTGGTGACGCGCACGTTCACCTCTTCGGCCACTTCGCGGTGCACGCACTCTTCCAGTGACTCGCCGGCCTCGACGAAGCCGGCGAGCGCGCTGTACACGCCCGGCACGTAGTGCGGCGAGCGGGCGAGCAGCAACTCATGTCGGTCGGCCCCTTCGCCGCCGACCGTGCGCCACACCAGCACCATCATCGCCGGGCTCAGGCGCGGGTAGGCGGTATGGCCGCAGGCTGGGCACTTGCGCGAGCGCTCGCCGGCCTGCAGCGAGGTGGGCGTGGCGCAGACACCGCAGAAGCGGTGCGCACGGTCCCACTCGAGCACCTGCGCGGCACGGCCGGCCACGCCCATCAGCGGTTCGCTGAACTGCATCAGCGCCGCGCGCAGCGGCGAGCGCCTGAAGCCCGGCGGCGGCTCGGTGAGGGTGAAGGCCCAGCAGTCGATGCCGTCGAGCTGGCCCAGATAGTGGCGCGTGGGCGCCATCGGTTCGAACCGCGACCACGACTGCGGTGCGAGTCCGTGGCCCTCGGCCTGCTCCGGCAGCAACAACTGGCCTTCGACGAAAGCGAAACACCATGCGTCGGGCGTGGTGTTCGAGCCGGGCGCGACGCCAGGGATGAACATGCGCCGCATTGTGCAGCGTGCGCTTGGTGCCCGCTCCCGTGATGCGAACGCGGGCCGCAGCCGGGGTGGAAAGAAGCTCGGCCATGCGAAGACCGGCGCTTACTCCGGCTCGATGCCCGCCGCTTTGATCACGCGGCCCCACTTCTGCGTCTCCTCCGCCTGGAACTTTGCCAGCTGCTGCGGCGTGGTCGGGAAGGGCTCGCCTCCGCTGGTGTCGAAGAAGGCCTTCAGCGGCGCTGTCTTCAGCCCCGCGGCGAGCAGCTCGCCCAGCCGCTGCACCACCGGTGCCGGCGTGCCGGCCGGCACGTAGGCAGCAAACCAGTAGCCCATGTCGTAGCCCTTGACGCCGGCCTCGTCGATGGTCGGCACGTCGGGCAGCATCGGCAGGCGCTTGGTGGTCGAGACCCCCAGCGCGCGCACCTTGCCGGCCTTGATCTGCGGCACGCCGGTCGAGGTGTCGGTGACCATCAGGTTGATCTGGCCGCCCATCAGGTCGGTGATCGCCAGTGTGTTGCTCTTGTAGGGCACGTGCAGGATCTGCGTGCCGCTCATCTGCTGCAGCAGTTCACCCGCGACCCGGCTGCTCGAGCTGCCGCTGCCGAAACTGAGCTTGCCCGGGTTCTTGCGCGCGAACTCGAGCAGTTCGGCGACCGACTTGTACGGTGAGTTCGCCGGCACCACCAGCACCTGGCCGCCCTTGCCGAGGCCGGTGACGGCCGCGAAGTCCTTGACCGCGTCGTACGGCAGCTTCTTGTACAGGTGCTCGTTGGCCGCGTGCGTGGTGTTGGTCGTGATCAGTACGGTGTAGCCGTCGGGCGCGGCCCGTGCCGCGGCCTGCGCCGCCAGCATGCCGCTGGCGCCCGCCTTGTTGTCGACCACCACCGTCTGCTTGGTGTCGGCGGTGATCGACTGGCCGAGCGCACGCGCCAGCTGGTCGGTGGCGGTACCGGCGGCGAACGGCACGATGAACGTGACCGGCTTGGCCGGGTAGGGCGTCGCCTGCGCGAAGGCGGCGGGCGCCAGCGCGGCGGCGATCAGCGTGGCCAGGACATGGCGGCGGGGGGTCGAGGTCATCATGGTGTGTCTCCTGTGGAAATCGTGGATTCGGGGCCGCGCAGCAGCGGCGCCAGTGCCGTCGGCACACGCAGCGGCAGCTCGAGCAGCAGGAACGACAGCGCCTTGCCATGGCTGTCGAGGTTGAGCGCGTCGTTGACGCCGCCGTCGAGCACGTCGTCGAGCACGACGTTCATCGCGTGCAGATTCGGCAGGAGGTGGCGGATCACGCAGCTGGGCTGGCGGTGGCGGAACTGCCGGGCGATCGCGGCCTCGTCAATCTGCTCGACCATCAGCGGGTAGAGCTGCGGATGCCAGGCGATGACGCTGATGTTCGAGCGGTTGCCCTTGTCGCCGGCGCGGCCGTGTGCGGCACGCCAGAGCGGGACGGTGATGAAGCCCATCGTCGGCGTCCCGTCAGTCCAGCATCTCGAAACGCGCCGCCACCTCGGCGCGCGGCAGCAGGCACGACAGCGTGCCCAGCGTCGGCCGCAGCGCCGTGCGCACGCCGCCGCCGCCGGCCGGGCCGCAGGTGTACAGCGCCATCACCTCGCGCGCCAGCCGCTCGGCCTGCGCGCGATCGGCATGGCGCAGCGAGACGCGCAGGCGCACGTCGCGTGCCTCGCACGCAGCGCCTGCCATGTCGTGCCACCAGCGGCCGGCGTCGTCGGCGAACACGCTGGCCACGCCGATCAGGTCGGCGCGCAGCGGACTCACGTCGCGCAGGCGTTCGCGCAGCACCTCTGCGGCGAGCCGGGCGCGCGCCGCGGCACGCGCGCCGGCGTAGGAGATCTCGCCTTCGGCCAGCCAGCCGCTCTCGAAGCACACGTTGACCTTCAGCGTGTCGGTGCGCGGGTGGCCGCGTACGCCGGTCAGACGCACACGATCCGGCGCGATCTGGTCCACCTGCGAGTCCGAGATGTCGGCCACCACGTCGGGCGTCAGGTAGGCCGACGGATCGTGCACCTCGTAGAGCAGCTGCTCCTTCACGCTGTGCTCGTCCACCATGCCGCCGGTGCCGGGCGGCTTGCCGACGGTGCAGTGGCCGTCGGCATCGATCTCGGCGATCGGGTAGCCCAGGCGGGCCAGGCCCGGCACGTCCTTCAACCCCGGGTCGGCGTAGTAGCCGCCGGTGACCTGTGCGCCGCATTCGAGCAGGTGGCCGGCCATCGTCGCGCGGGCCAGGCGGTCCCAGTCGTCGGCGGCCCAGCCATAGTGGGCCAGTGCCGGGCCGAGCGTGAGCGACGGGTCGGCCACTCGGCCGGCGACGACGATCTGCGCACGGAACTCGAAAGTTTGCTTGCCGCCAGTGATGCGAAGGACAGTTTTATCGATTCGCCAAAAGCAGGTCTTGCAGCTGAAAATTTATCGCCGAGCCTGTCGCCGGGCGAAAAGTTCGGTTCGTTCGAGATTGTGGAATTGCTGGGCGCGGGCGGTATGGGCGAAGTTTATCTGGCAAAAGACATGCGGCTAAACCGTCAGGTCGCGCTCAAATTTCTTTCGCTCGACGATGAAAATTCGACAAAACGCTTTTTGCGTGAAGCTCGTTCCGCGGCCGCGCTCGAACATCCGCATATTTGCACGATTCACGAGATCGGAGCCGAGAACGGGCGCGAATTTATCGTGATGCAATACGTCGAGGGCGAAACGCTCTCAAATCTGATAAAGCAAGGCGGCTTGCGTCTGCACACGGCGCTCGACATTGCGATTCAGACAGCCGACGCACTCGCCGAGGCGCACGGGCGCGGCATCGTTCACCGCGACATCAAACCTGCGAATATCATCGTTTCGGCAAACGAACAGGCCGTCGTTCTGGATTTCGGCCTGGCGAAACGCATAACGATCGAAGGCGCGGAAAACACGTCGCAAAGCCTTTTGAGCCATGCCGGGCTGATCGTCGGCACGGTTAGTTACATGTCCCCGGAACAGGTGCGCGGTCACGAAGTCGATACGCGAAGCGATCTATGGAGTCTCGGCGTTGTCGTGTATGAAATGGCGTCGGGCAAGATTCCGTTTCGCG
>CALMQI010000055.1 GCA_937871935.1 uncultured Burkholderiales bacterium | reverse complement strand
GGTGGTGGCGCGCGATCTCGCCGTTGGCGAAGAAGCCGACCAGCGGCACGTCGCCGAGCGCCCGCTGCACGATCTGCAGCTCGGCCGACGGCGCACCGAAATGCGGCCCGCCGCGGCCGTTGCACGAGATGTAGATCGCGCCGGCGATGCGCCGGGGCTCCACCACGTCGGCACCGCCCACGCGTGCCGGCGCGGTGGCATCGGCCTCGACCTCCTCGCGCAGCTCGGTGCAGATGCGCACCAGGTCGCGCCGTGCCGCCTCCACGTTGCGCTGGCAGAACGCGAGCTGCGTGCCGTCGTCGACGCGCTCGGCCACCGCGATCGCCTGGCGCGACGGATCGAGGCCGATCAGATGGCGCACCCTGGTGTCGGCGCCGAACTGGCCGCCGCGCGCGATCACGTCGTCGCCGGCGTCGGTGAGGCCGGCGAGCGTGCCGCGCAGCGCCTCGACCACGCGGCGCGGCTGATCGAGGTCCACCGCCAGTTCACGCAGCAGCACCGGCAGCGCCGGCTCGTCGTCGAGCGCGACCACCACGTTGCCGTCGGCCTCGGTCACCCGGTGCGGCGGGCCGATCGGCTGGCAGCCCTGGGTGACACGCGACACCAGCGCCACCTCGGCATCGAAAGCCACGCCCGACAGGCCGCCGCTGAACACGCCGTCGGCCAGCGTGACGGTGCCGGCGCGCCCGTAGGCCAGGCCACCGAACAGGTAGCGCGAGCCGAGCCTGAGGCTCAGTTCGCCGATCAGCTCGGCCAGATCGGGCGTCGCGCCGTCGGCATGAACCAGCGCCGCCCAGGCGTCGTTGCGCTGCAGCGGCGCACGGCCGTTGAACAGCGTGAAGCGCTCACGCGGCAGGTTGCACAGCATCAGAGCCAGCGCCGGCTCGTCGAAGTACTCGACGCCGGCGGCCGCCACGCCGACGCCGCAACAGCCGACCACCGCGACGCCGGGCCACGACTGGCGCAGATCGGCCAGCAGCGCCTGCGCCGCGCCGGCATGGTGGTCGCTCAGGTACAGGAAGCCGAGCGTCGGCTCGAAGTGTGCCAACGCTGCGCCCTGCGCCTGCAGCGACTGTGCGGCAAACGCGAGCGCACGGCGCGCATCAGCGTGCACGGCGTGCGCGTGGACGAAGCGCAGGTTCATCGGGCCTGGCTTGCCTAGCCGCGCGGGTTCTTGCGGGGTGCGGGCTTGCGCTTGGGGGCGGAGGCCGCCGCCGTGCGGCGGGCCACCGAGGCCGCGGTCTTGGCCACCGCGCCCGGCATCGCAGCCGCCTTCTTCAGCGTCTGGCCGGCGGCGTCGAACGACTGGCGCACCATCGTGCCGGCCAGGTTCCGGGCCGAGTCGGACGCGGTGTCCTTCATCGCGCTGGCCGCCAGCTGGGTGAACTGCTTGGTCAGCGCACCCCACCATTGCATCGGATCGACCACGCCGGCGGCGACCGGAGCCGCGCCGCCCCCTGAAGTGCTCGTCTGGCGCGGCGCCTTGGCGTTCGATCGGGCCGGCGCGGGGGTCCGGTCGCCGTCGGCGACGGGTTGGGGCGTCGTGCTCGTCACGGCGGCGGGCTTCAGCGTCAGCGAGTCGCGCAGTTCGCCGACCGAGACGTTCATCGTCTTCAGCGTCGACAGCGTCATGCGCTGCACCTCGAGCGCCTGGATGGTGGCGCCGAGCATGCGTGCGTTCTGTTCGAGCCAGAACTGCACGGTGCGCAGCTCCTCGATGCGCTTTTCCAGCTCCCCGGGGTCCAGCGTCGGCGCGATCCACTGGCCCACGCTCGGCAGCGCGGCCCCGGCATTCTTGACCAGGCCTTGCAGGAACTCGAAGCCGGGCACCATCTTCGTGAACGCGTCGGTCGAGTGGGCCATGTCATCTCCTGGGTTGTGCGAGGCGGGCAAGCGGCGTGCGGCCATCGTAGCAAGCCGGCCGCGGTGACGCTGGCCGCATGCCGATCGGCGTCGCCCCGGCGCCTCACGGCGGCGCCGGCGGGCGCAGCCGCTCGACGCGGTACCCGCGCGCGGCGAGCAGGCGCGGCAGGCCCTGCTCGCCGGTCATGTGCAGCGCGCCCACGGCCACCAGCAGACGCCGGCCGTCCTGGTGCAGTGCATCGATGCGCTCGGCCATCGGCAGGTTGCGCGCGTCGTTGAGCTGCGCCAGGAACGCGCGGTCCTGTGCGGTGTCGGCGCAGTCGCACCACTGCGCGTAGTCCTCCAGCTCGCCGATGCGGCCCTCGGCCCACACGGCGGCCAGCCGGCGCATCACCGGACGCACGCGGCCCTGTTCGAGCTGCTCGAGCATCTGGTCGAGCAGGCGCTGCTGTTGCGCTTCGTCGTCGGGCACCAGCAGCGCGAGCTGCGCCTGCGCGGTCTCCAGCGCGATGATCGGCATCGGTTTCGCGCGCGCGGCCAGGCCGAGCACGATCTCCTGCGCGTAGCCCGCGTCGAGCCCCTCCCAGCGCGCGGCCAGCACCGTGAGCGTGATGGCCTGCATCAGCGGGTGCAGCGCGGCGAGGGTGGCCTCGTCCAGGCAGGCGGCGGCGATCTGCCGGCGCAGCCGCAGCTGCAACGCGTTCGGCAGCGCTGCCCGCTGCGCGGCCGACGCGACCATTGCCTGGGCGACGGCCGGGTCGGTCAGGTCGACCTCCACCGCCAGCGCGTCGGCCTGGGCCAGCGCTTCGCGCAGCAGCGGCCCGGGAAACGCCCAGTCGAGCTTGCCGACGTGCAACGTGCCGTACAGATGCGACGTGCGCCCGTCCTTGCTGATGCGCCACAGGAAGCCGTGGTCGCGCGCGCTGCGCTGCGCCGCCTGGATCTGCTGCGCACCGGGTATCACGGGCGCGGGCGGGCAGCTCGTCGCCTGCGCTGTCGCGCGCAGGCCCGCCAGCGCCAGCAGCAGGCCGAGTGCGACGCTGCGCCAGGTTGTGCGTTTCATTCGATCCGCGCCGCCGCCGCGCTGCGCACCGGCGCCACGCGTTGCTCGATGGCGCCGCACAAGCTCGAGCCATCGGCACCGATCAGCTCGATGCGCACGCTGTCGCCATGCTCCAGGTACGCCATGCGGGCTTCGCCGTGCTCGAGGATCTCGAGCGCGCGCTGCTCGGCCAGGCTGCAGACGCCGCGCGCCGGGTCTTCGTTGCTGATGGCGCCGCTGCCGACGATGGCGCCCGCACGCAGCGCCCGCGTGCGCGACAAGTGGGCGATCAGCTGGCCGAAGTGGAAGGCCATTTCCTCGCCGGTGGTGCAGCGCCCGATCGAGCGGCCGTTGCTGTGCACCTCGACCCGCGCGAACGCGCGGCCGTCACGCCAGGCGGGGCCGAGCTCGTCGGGGGTGACGGCCACGGGCGCGAACGCGGTGGCCGGCTTGCTCTGCACGAAGCCGCAGCCGCGCACGCGTTCCAGCTCGGCGCGCTCGCGCAGTGTCCAGTCGTTGGCCAGCAGCAGCAGGCGCACGCCGTCGAGCGCCTCGTCAGCGCGCGCGCCCTGGCGCACGTCGCCGGTCACCACCGCGAGCGCGGCCTCGAAGTCGACGCCCCAACTCGTCCTGGCCACTCGCACCTCGTCGTGCGCCGCCAGCAGCTCGTCGCCGGCAGCGCGCCACATGATCGGCTTGCCGTCGCTGCGTTCGGCCAGCGTGGTGATGCCGGCGCGGCGCAGGCGCGCCAGGTGGCTGGGGTAGGCCAGGCCGTCGGCGCGCAGATACGCGCGCGGCAGCGGCGCCAGGCATTGGTGCGGATCGAAGGCGAAGGCGCGCGCCGCCTTGCCGCTGTTGAGGCCTTGCGACAGGTCCTCGAGCTGTGGCGACAGGAAGTTCCAGTCGTCGAGCACTTGTTGCAGCCGGGTGGCGATGCCGCTGGCGAACTGCGCCTGCGACAGGTCGCGCGAGACGACCATCAGCTGCCCGTCGCGTGAGCCGTCGTTGAAGGTAGCGAGTTTCATGGACGCGTGCCGGGGTTTCGATGGCACCATTGTCCGATGCGCACTGCGGCTGGTCCGGCATCCGGCTCCCGCGACCGCCTTATCGGTCGCGAACCGGCCCGCGTCATCCGTCGACCGCGCCTGCGCCGCGCGGCCGCGGCGCTCGTGCTCGGCGGCATCGTGCTGCTGCTGCACGCCTGGGCGCTGCGTGACAGCGACCGCGGTGCGGCCGGCCGGCGGGCTGTGGCGCAGGTGCCGCCGCTGCAGGTGCGCAGCGTGCAGATCGTGGGTGCGCCGCCACCGCCGGCTGCACCCGACCGGCCGTCCGACAGCGCGCCGCCCGCGCGGGCGCGGCCGGTGCCGCCGGCGCGAACAGTGCCGATACCCGCCCCGGCCCGGACTCCCGCGGCGGTTGCGCCCATGCCCCGCGTCGCCGCCGTGGCCGAAAGCCCTTCTCAGCGAAGGGTGCAGGGTGCCGCGGCCGACCGGCCGCCGACCGTCGCCGGTGAGGCGGCGACCGAGTCGCCGCTGCCCGTCTATGCCACCCGAGTGCCGCCGTCTGCCCGCCTGCGCTACGAGGTGCGGCACGGCGCCTGGCTGGCGCACGCGATCGTCGACTGGCAGGTCAGCGAAGGTGCCTATCGATTGCGACTGCAGACGCTGTCGCCGCAGGGCAAACCGATCGAGCAGCTCAGCGAGGGTGCATTCGATGCCGCCGGACTGGCGCCGGCGCGGCTGGCCGACCGGCGCCGCGGTCGCGGCGCGCAGGCGGCCAACTTCGAGCGTGAGCAGGCCCGCATCAGCTTCTCCGGGCCGCGCTGGGCCTTCGCGTTGGCGCCCGGCACGCAGGACCGTCTGAGCTGGATGGTGCAGTTGAGCGCGATCGGTGCCGGCGGCGGTGTCGTCGAAGGGGCGGAGCTGGCGCTGCAGGTGGTCAGCGCGCGCGGCGCCTCCAGCCGCTGGCGTTTCGATGTCGAGCGCGTCGAGGCGCTGGCCAGCCCGCTCGGTGCCGTCCAGGCCTGGCGGCTCGTGCGCCAACCCGAGCACCTGTACGACCTGCGCATCGAGGTCTGGCTGGACCCCCAGCGCGGCTGGTGGCCGGTGCGCTTGCGGCAGACGCAGGTGCCCGGTGGCGAGCCGGCCGACTGGTGGCTGGCCGACGAGCCCGCGACGACGGGCGGCACTTGAAATCCGCCGACCTGGCCGCAGCTCTGGCAGGGTCAAGGAGTGCCGCGTCATGCAGATGGTTTACAACTCGGACAGCTACGTCGTAGTGGAATTCGATCTCGGCCAGAACGCCGAGGGCGAGGCCACGCGCGAACGCACCGGCGGCTACGAGATCGTCGACAAGTTCGCGCGCAAGGAGATCTTCCTGGAAGGGGCCGTCGCCGAGAGCTTCAAGCGGGGCGTGAACGCGCTGGCCGAGACCGGCCCGAGCGAGGAAGAGTTCGACAACTTCATCGCCGGCTACACCCAGCTCGCGCAGCAACCCGTCGTGCTGCACTGAACGCCGGGCCTGGCCGCCTGCGGCCGGAGCCGGCACCGTCGGCCGCGACCGGCCGGCGCGCGTGAACGTCGCGCACAGGGCCTTGGCGGGCCTCTTGTCGCCGCGCGTCGTGTGCGCCAAGATGGCCCGCCAGCCATTTCTCGAACGGAACGCACGCCGCAACTGCCATGGTCAGGTCGCTTGCCACCGCACGCCCCTTGCCGTCACCGGGCCTCACCGAGGCACCCGTGCTCGACCGCATGTGCACGCGCTTCGTGCTGGCGCTGACGCTGCACCACCCATCGCGGCTGAACCTGCGCCGCGACTGCGGCAGCCTGATGTCGCTGGTCGGTCGCCATCTGGTGTGGCCGCCGCACGTGCTGAACCGGCTGCGCCAGTATCTGTCGCGGCGCTGCGAAGGCAACGAGCATTGGCGCGGCCACGCCAGCCTGTCCGACGCTGCGTTCCTGGCGCGGCACGGCCAGTGGCGCGGTCCGTACGAGGAGGGCACGCTCTTCTTCTACATCGACGAATACGCCAAGGACGCGCCGAAGGACCTGCAGGCCGTGCTGGCGGCCACCAACGATTGGCTGCAGCGCGATCTGAAGAAGCAGTCGACGCTGGTCGAGAAGAACATCGACGCGCTGGCCGGGTTGCTGCAGCTCAACCCGGCTGAGCGTGCGCTGCTGCTGTACGGCACGCTGGCGCGCTACCAGCGCGAGCTGCGCGGTCTGCTGGTGGAGTTCAAGGTCGCCAATGCCCAGGAGGCCTATGCTGCACTGGCGTCGGTGGCCGGTGTCGACGAGCGCGAGGTGGCCGACGCGCTGCGCGCCGGCAGCCGGCTCGAGCGCATCGGCATGATCGAGAACCTGCTGTCGGAGCACAACATCACCGATCTCGCCGACTTGATGAAGGTGAGCGAGCAGATGCCCCAGGTGCTGATGCGCGAGTACCGCGGCCCCGACGAGCTGATGGCGGTGTTCACGCGCCCGGCGCGGCGCAGCGAGCTCACCGAGGCCGACTTCGCCTTCGTCGCCGACGACGTGCGCGTGCTGACCACGCTGCTGCGCAACGCCGTCACCGGCAAGGAAAGCGGCGTCAACGTGCTGCTGTACGGACCGCCCGGCACCGGCAAGACCGAGCTGGCCAAGGTGTGCGCGCAGGCCGCCGGGCTCAACCTGTACGAGGTCGAGTCGGCCGACCGTGACGGCAACTCGCTGACCGGGCGCGACCGCTACCGGTCGCTGCAGATGAGCCAGGTGTTCCTGCGCGGCAGCGCCGGTGTCGCGCTGCTGTTCGACGAGGTGGAGGACGTCTTTCCGCCGCTGTCGAGCGACGCCGCCCAGTGGATGGCGCGGCTCGATGCTGCCGACGCCGCGCATTCGGGCAGCGTCAGCGGCAAGGCCTGGGTCAACCAGATTCTCGAGACCAACGCGGTGCCGGTGATCTGGGTCACCAATCGCATCGAGCAGATCGATCCGGCGTTCCGCCGGCGCTTCCAGTACCACCTGGAGCTGAAGTCGCCGCCACCCGGGGCGCGCGAGGCGCTGGTGGCCCGTGCGCTGGAGGGCATTGCCGTGTCGCCGGCCTTCGCCGCCCGGCTGGCCGAGCGCAAGGCGCTGACGCCGGCCCAGGTGCGCACGGCGGTGCGCTTCGCGCGGCTGGCCGGTGACGCCGCCGAGATCGAGGCGCTGATCGAGCGCCAGCTCGGCCATGCCGACCGGGCGCTCGGTCAGGCCGGCGCCTCGCGGCCGCCCCGACCCGCGGTGACGGCCTACGACCTCGAACTGCTCAACGTGGAGACGCGGTTTCCGATCGCGCGCATCATCGAGGCGCTGCAGCGCCGCGGTCACGGCACGCTGTGCTTCCACGGCGCGCCCGGCACCGGCAAGACGGCGCTGGCCGAACACATCGCGCAGTCGCTGCAGCGCCCGCTGATGATCCGCCAGGCGAGCGACCTGGTCAGCAAGTTCGTCGGCGAGACCGAGGCCAACATGGCGCGCATGTTCGAGGAGGCGAGCGCCGAGCAGAGCGTGCTGCTGCTCGACGAGGCCGACAGCTTCCTGCGCAGCCGGCAGCGCGCCGAGCGCACCTACGAGGTCACCGAGGTCAACGAGATGCTGCAGGGCATGGAGCGTTTCGCCGGCGTGTTCGTCTGCACGACCAATCTGTTCGACGACCTCGACGCTGCGGCGCTGCGACGCTTCACCTTCAAGATTCGCTTCCAGCCGCTGACGCCCGAGCAGCGAGTCCGCATGTTCGTCAACGAGGCGCTCGGCGGTGACGACGCGCGACTCACGGCCGAGCAACGCGCCCGCCTGTCGCAGCTGGACGAGCTGACACCGGGTGACTTCGCCGCGGTGCAACGCCAGGTGGAGCTGTTGGCGGTGACCTTCGAGCCCGACGAGTTTCTCTCGCAGCTCGAGGGCGAGCACCGCGTGAAGCCCGACGTGCGCACGCGACGCGGCATCGGCTTCGTGCGCTAGGCGCCGGGCGGCGCGACGTATCTCTCGCTGGCGCTGCCGCACCCCCGGAATCAGGGGCGCGACACGCGCCGTGGTTCGCGGCGGCGCGTGGCGTTTGTCACCGTAACGTCACGCGGTCGGCACGGGTCGAACGACACAATCTGCGCAGCCTGGCCGTGTCTTGACACACGTGCCGCACAGACCCGCCATGATCGACTCCGACGTCCGACCGCTGCTGTTGCTGCTCGCCATGCTGGTGGCCGGGCTCACCGCCGGCGTGCTGACGCATGCGCTGCAGAAGGCACGGTCGACCGACACGCTGCTCGACTGGGGCTGGGTCTTCGGCGGTGCGGTCGCGGTCGGCACCGGTTTGTGGTCGGCCCAGTCGCTGGCGCTGCTCGGCGGACGACTGACCGGCAACCTGATCTTCGGTTTCAAGGCCACCGCGTTGTGCTGGCTGTTGTGTGCGGCGGCGGCCGGGTTGTGTCTGGCCGCGGCTCGCCTGCTGCCCACGCCGCGGTTGCGCACGCTGCTGCTGCCCTGGCTGCTGGGTGTGCTGATCGGCGCCGCGCTGCTCGCCACCGTGCGCCTGCTTCTGGGCAGCGCACTCGTGGTCGGCTGGAACTCGATGTGGGGCGTAGGCGCGGTCGCGACGCTGCTCGCCTGTGCGACCTTGACCCAGTGGTGGTTCGATTCCACGGCCGGCCAGCTGGCTGACGGCGATGGCAGCTCCTCGGCGCCGGCGGTCGCGGTGTTGGGCGTCGGCCTGGCCTGCGCCCACGCCTTTGCCATGCAGGCGGTGCAGCTGCAGGTGCCGGCGTTGCCGATGACGCTCGACGGGCTCGATGCACTGGGCCTCACGCTGGCCGCAGCGGTCGGCGCGCTGGCCGTGGCGATGGCCTTGCTGAGCGTGTGGGTCGACGCGCGCAACCGCGAGCGCACGCGCACGCTGGCGACCTCGCTCAACGAGGCGAATACGCAGTTGCGCCGCCAGGCCTTCTGCGACCCGCTGACCACGCTGCCCAACCGGCTGCTGTTCGAGGAGCGGCTGCACCAGACGCTGCAGCGCGTCGGCCGGTCGCCGGGCGCGATGGCGGTCCTGTTCATCGACCTCGACGGTTTCAAGCCGATCAACGATTCGTTCGGCCATGCCGCCGGCGACGTGGTGCTGCGCGAGGTGGGCGGCCGCCTGCTCGAGCTGGCCGGCGCACACGGCACCGCGGCGCGCGTCGGCGGCGACGAGTTCCTGCTGCTGGTGCCCGGCCCCGGCGGCCAGGAGGGCGCCGCCTCGTCGGCCCAGCATGTGCTGCAGGCACTCGGACGCCCGTACCGACTGCCCAACCGCGGCGAGGTCAAGTTGTCGTGCTCGATCGGCATCGCGATGTTCCCGGAACATGGCTCGACGGCCAAGCTGATCGCCAATGCCGACGCGGCGATGTACGCGGCCAAGCGCACGGGCGGTTCGACCTATGCGTTCTTCGAGGCCCGCATGGACCTCGACGTGCGCGAGCAGGTCGAGTTGCAGAACGACCTGCGCCTGGCGATCGAGCGCAACCAGCTGCACCTGTACTACCAGCCGAAGATCCACGGCGCCTCGGGCCAGGTGACCGGCGTCGAGGCGCTGATCCGCTGGGACCATCCGGTGCGCGGGCTGATCAGCCCCGAGGTGTTCATCCCGGTGGCCGAGCGCTTCGGCCTGATCGGCACCGTCGGCAACTGGGTGATCGAGGAATCCTGCCGCCAGATCCGCCAATGGCTCGATCTCGGGCTGCGCATGCGGGTGGCCGTCAACCTGTCGATGCACCAGCTGCGCCAGGACGACCTGGTGCCGCGCATCCGCCGTGCGCTCGAGGTGCACCGCGTCGACCCGAGCCTGCTCACCTTCGAGATCACCGAGTCGGTGGCGATGGAGGACACGCAGGCCACGATGCGCTCGTTCGGCCACCTCGCGCGCATCGGTGCGTCGTTGTCGATCGACGACTTCGGCACCGGCTACTCGAGCCTCGCCTACCTGCGCAAGCTGCCGGCGCGGCAACTGAAGATCGACCGCGGCTTCGTCGCGGATATCGAACACAGCTCCGACGCGCTGGCCGTGGTCGACGCCGTGATCAAGCTGGCGCACGCGCTCGGCCTGAAGGTGGTGGCCGAGGGCGTAGAGACCGAACAGCAGCGCGACATCCTGCTCGGGCTGCGCTGTGACGAACTGCAGGGTTATCTGTTCGCCAAGCCGATGCCGGCCAAGATGCTGACGCTGTGGGCGATGAACGACGACGACGGACACGACATCGAATTCCGCCACTCGCTGTTCCAGAACCACTTCTCGAGCTCGATCCAGTAGCCACGAAGGCCTGCGCCTCGGGGGGTGGCAGGCGCGTCGCGCAGCGATGCGGTTCGCTCGTTCCTACAATCACCGAATGCACGCATTGACCTATACGCGAGGCGCCGCACTGCCCGGCATCCTGCAGCAGCGCATCGTCATCATCGATGGCGCCATGGGCACGCTGATCCAGCGCTACGGCCTGGGCGAGGCCGAGTTTCGCGGCGAGCGCTTTCGCGACCATGCGAAGGATCTGAAGGGCAACAACGACCTGCTGGTGCTGACGCGGCCGCAGGTGGTGCGCGAGATCCACGACGCCTACCTCGCCGCCGGCGCCGACATCATCGAGACCAACACCTTCGGCGCCACGCGGATCGCGCAGAGTGACTATGCCCTCGAGGAGGCGGCGCGCGAGATGAACGTGGCGGCAGCCCGCATTGCGCGCGAGGCGGCCGACGCGGCGAGCACGCCGCAGCGCCCTCGCTTCGTGGCCGGCGCGCTGGGCCCGACGCCGCGCACCGCGAGCATCAGTCCCGACGTCAACGATCCCGGTGCACGCAACACCAGCTTCGACGAACTGCGCGCGGCCTATCACGAGCAGGCCAGCGGGCTGCTCGAGGGCGGCGTCGACCTGTTCCTGGTCGAGACCATCTTCGACACGCTGAATGCCAAAGCGGCCATCTTCGCGCTCGAGGAGTTGATGGACACCACCGGGCAGCGGCTGCCCGTCATCGTCTCCGGCACCGTGACCGACGCGTCGGGTCGCATCCTCTCCGGGCAGACCGTGCCCGCGTTCTGGCACTCGGTGCGTCACGCGCGGCCGCTGGCCGTCGGCCTGAACTGCGCGCTCGGCGCCGCCCTGATGCGGCCCTACCTGGAGGAGTTGTCCAAGGTGGCGGGCGATACCTGGATCAGCTGCTACCCGAACGCCGGACTGCCCAACCCGATGAGCGAGACCGGCTTCGACGAGACGCCGGCCGTCACCGGCGCGCTGCTGGAGGAGTTCGCCCGCGCGGGCTTTCTCAACATTGCCGGCGGTTGCTGCGGCACCACGCCGCAGCACATCGCCGAGATCGCGCGCCGCGTGTCGGCCTATCGGCCGCGCCATCGGCAAGACCCGCTGTTCAGCGAACTGGTCCCCGCCTAGGCTGTCAACGCTCAGGGCGCGCTGCGGGGCGCCGCCCTGACGGCCGGGAAAGCACCGGTCGGTGGCGGCAGTGCCTTGTCGTCGAGCGTGTCGATCGGCACCGGTCCGGGCACCACGCGCAGCACCACCATGTCGTTCACCGCCGGCGGCAGCGTGCTCACGCGCAGCGCCAGGATGCCGCGACTGCCCAGATAACTGCGCATCGCCGTCGCGCGTGCAGCCGTGCCGGGCGCAGCCAGCTGGACCTTGGCGCTGGGTTGCCGGCTCATCGTGGCCGACACCTTGTCGAGCACCGCGCGCAGCGGGGGCTTCGGCGTCGGCGACTTGTCGTCGAACGAGAAGGTCATCGGCACGTCGACGCGCATCGAGCCGTCGCTTTCGCCGGCCACGCGCACCGGCGTGCCCTCGAACAAGGCCTGCATCCACTTGAGCTCGGCGGCCAGCACCGCGGGCGGCGGCTGGCCCGGCCGCGGCGCCGCGGCGCCCGGCGTCGGCGTGGTGTCCACCGGCGACGGCGACAGCACCGGGCTCGCGCAGCCGGCCAGCCAGGCCGCCACCAGCACCACGCTCGAGCCCGTCCACCGTGTCATGGAACGCATTGGAAACTCCCTGATCGGGCCGCGGGTCATCACCCGTTCAAAGGCCATGCGCGAGTGTCGCTCAAGCTAGAATTCACGCTCGGTTCGAGGAGCGTTGCGACAGTGTGTGCTGCACTGCCAGGCTCGAGCCGGATGCCGCCGGCCTTCGCGCGGTGTCATTGGCAACGGCGCTCACCCTGAGCCGCACAGTCGGCCCCGCGGGTGAGTGGCGCGGGGCGGCCCCGCGGCCAGCCCGGGAAGCCGACCACGATGAAGCCCAATCCCTCTGCCCAACCTGTCGCGCCGCTCCGCCTGTCGGGCCTGGAGCCGGTGACGCTGTTGCCGGGCGCGCTGTTCGTCAACATCGGCGAGCGTACCAACGTCACCGGTTCGAAGGCCTTCGCCCGCATGATCCTCGAGGGCCGCTTCGAGGATGCGCTGTCGGTGGCGCGCCAGCAGGTCGAGAACGGGGCGCAGATCATCGACGTCAACATGGACGAGGCGATGCTCGACAGCCAGGCGGCGATGGTGCGCTTCCTGAACCTGATCGCCAGCGAGCCCGAGATCGCGCGTGTGCCGATCATGATCGACTCGTCGAAGTGGAGCGTGATCGAGGCGGGCCTGAAGTGCATCCAGGGCAAGGGCATCGTCAATTCGATCTCGCTGAAGGAAGGCGAGGCCGAGTTCCGCCGTCAGGCCACGCTGGTGCGGCGCTATGGGGCCGCCGCGGTGGTGATGGCCTTCGACGAGCAGGGGCAGGCCGACAGCTTCGAGCGCAAGACGCAGATCTGCACCCGCGCCTACCGCGTCCTGGTCGACGAGGTGGGTTTCCCGCCCGAGGACATCATCTTCGACCCGAACATCTTCGCGATCGCCACCGGCATCGAGGAGCACGCCAACTACGCGGTCGACTTCATCGAGGCGACGCGCTGGATCAAGCAGCACCTGCCCGGCGCCAAGGTGTCGGGCGGCGTGTCCAACGTGAGCTTCAGCTTCCGCGGCAACGAGCCGGTGCGCGAGGCGATCCACACCGTGTTCCTGTACCACGCCATCCAGGCCGGCATGGACATGGGCATCGTCAACGCCGGCATGGTCGGCGTCTACGACGACATCGAGCCGGCGTTGCGCGAGCGTGTCGAGGACATCGTGCTCAATCGCCGCACCGACGCCACCGAGCGCTTGCTCGAGGTGGCCGACGCCGTCAAGGGTGCGGCCCGGGACGAGTCGAGCAAGCTCGCCTGGCGCGCCGGCACGGTGGGCGAGCGGCTGGCGCATGCGCTGGTGCATGGCATCACCGACTTCATCGTCGCCGACACCGAGGAGTGCTGGCAGGCCATCCACGCCGGCGGCGGCCGGCCGCTGCACGTGATCGAAGGCCCGCTGATGGCCGGCATGAACACGGTGGGTGACCTGTTCGGCTCGGGCAAGATGTTCCTGCCGCAGGTGGTGAAGAGTGCGCGCGTGATGAAGCAGGCGGTCGCCCACCTGCTGCCCTACATCGAGGAAGAGAAGCGTCTGCTGATCGACGCCGGCGGCGAGGCCAAGCCCAAGGGCAGGATCGTCATCGCCACGGTGAAGGGCGACGTGCACGACATCGGCAAGAACATCGTCACCGTCGTGCTCCAGTGCAACAACTTCGAAGTCATCAACATGGGCGTGATGGTGCCGTGCCAGGACATCCTGGCCAAGGCCCGCGTCGAAGGCGCCGACCTGATCGGCCTGTCCGGGCTGATCACGCCGAGCCTGGAGGAAATGCAGCACGTCGCCGCCGAGATGCAGCGCGACGAGTGGTTCCGCATCAAGAAGATCCCGCTGTTGATCGGTGGTGCCACCACCAGTCGCGTGCACACGGCGGTGAAGATCGCACCGCACTACGACGGGCCGGTGGTCTACGTGCCCGACGCCTCGCGTTCGGTGGGCGTGTGCTCGGAGCTGCTGTCCGACGAGCGCGCGGCGAAGTACATCGCCGAGCTCGAGGCCGACTACGAGCGCGTGCGCGCGTTGCATGCGGCCAAGAAGCCGGCCAAGCTGGTCACGCTGCAGGCCGCGCGGGCGAACAAGACGCCGATCGACTGGGCCGCCTACACGCCGCCGAAACCCAAGTTCATCGGGCGCCGCGCCTTCCGCAACCAGGACCTGGCCGAGGTCGCTGCCTGCATCGACTGGAGCCCGTTCTTCCAGACCTGGGACCTGGCGGGGCGTTTCCCCGACATCCTGCGTGACGACGTGGTTGGCGCCGAGGCGACCCGCGTGCTCAGCGACGGCAAGCGGATGCTGCAGCGCCTGATCGAAGGGCGCTGGCTCAGCGCGCACGGCGTGATGGGCCTGTGGCCGGCCAACACCGTGGACGACGACTGCATCGAGCTCTATGCCGACGAGTCGCGCACCGAGGTGCTGCTGCGCTGGCGGCCGCTGCGCATGCAGACCGAACGCCCGGTGATCGACGGCGTGCGCCGACCGAACCGCTGCCTGGCCGACTTCGTGGCACCGCGCGGCGTGCGCGACGACTACATGGGCCTGTTCGCGGTGACCGCCGGCGTCGGTGTGGATCGCAAGGAAGCGCAGTTCCTTGCCGACCACGACGACTACAGCGCCATCATGCTCAAGGCGCTGGCCGACCGGCTGGCCGAGGCTTTCGCCGAACGCCTGCATCAACGTGTGCGCACCGATCTGTGGGGTTACGCCGCCGACGAGCGACTCGGTGTCGACGACCTGATCGCCGAGCGCTACCGCGGCATCCGGCCGGCGCCCGGTTACCCGGCCTGTCCGGATCACACCATCAAGCGCGCGATGTTCGAGGCGCTGCAGGCGCGTGAGATCGGTATGGGCCTGACCGACAGCCTGGCCATGACACCGGCCGCCAGCGTGAGCGGCTTCTACCTGTCGCACCCGCAGTCGGCGTACTTCAACGTCGGCCGCATCGGCGACGACCAGCTGCAGCAATGGGCTGCGGACCAGTCGATCGATGCAGCGGTGGCGGCGCGCGCATTGGCCGCCTTGTTGTAGCGAGGTCGCTGGCTCGTCCCAGCCAAGGGTCTTGCGCGGATCCCGGCTCCGCCGGTCCGCTGCAAGGGCCCCTGGAGCCACGCAGGGGCTCCTTCAGAGCCCCGGGGGCAGCGGACCTGCGGGAGCGTGGGGGTTCAACATCAGGCGCCCGGCAGGCCGCGGCGCAGCTGCATCGCCTCGGCCAGGTGGCTCACGGCCAGCGCCGCGCTGCCTTCGAGGTCGGCGATCGTGCGTGCGACCTTCAGCATGCGATGCAGGCTGCGCCCCGACCAGCGCAGCCGCACGGCAGCCTGCTCGGTGAACTGGCGGGCGGCGGCGTCGAGCGCGCAGAACGCATCGATGCCCGGCGGCGTCAGGTCGGCGTTGACGCAGCTCTGCCGGGCCAGCTGGCGCGCGCGGGCCGCCGCGACGCGGCGGGCGATCGCGGGCGAAGCCTCACCGTCGCCGGCCGTGCCGTCGAGCATCGCCGCCGGCCTCACCGCGCCCACCTCCACCTGCAAGTCGATGCGGTCGAGCAGCGGACCCGAGATGCGGCCCTGGTAGCGCGCCACCTGGTCGGGCGTGCAGCGGCAGTGGTGCACGCTGTCGCCGGCGCCCAGCCAGCCGCAGGGGCACGGATTCATCGCCGCGACGAGCTGGAAGCGCGCCGGAAACAGTGCCTGCCGCGCGGCGCGCGAGATGGTGATGCGGCCGCTTTCGAGCGGCTCGCGCAGGCTGTCGAGCGCCGAGCGTGCGAACTCGGGCAGCTCGTCGAGGAACAGCACGCCGCCGTGAGCGAGCGAGATCTCGCCCGGGCGCGGCGGCGATCCGCCACCGACCAGCGCCACCGCGCTGGCCGTGTGGTGGGGCGAGCGCACCGGGCGCTGGCGCCAGCAGGCCGTATCAAAACCGGGGGGCGACAGTCCGGTGAGCGCGGCGCTCGCCAGCGCCTCCTCATCGGTCATCGGCGGCAGCAGCCCGGGCAGGCGCTGCGCCAGCATCGACTTGCCGCTGCCCGGCGGCCCCACCATCAGCAGGCTGTGGGCCCCCGCGGCCGCGATCTCCAGTGCCCGCTTGGCGGCGGCCTGCCCTTTCACGTCGCGCAGGTCCGGCACTGCCGCGGGCGCGGTGCCGGGCAGCGGTTCGGCGCGCACCAGCGCGGTGGCGTCGGGCGAGTCGCCCATCGCCCGCACCACATCGAGCAGATGGTTTGCCTCGCGCACATCCAGACCGTCGGCGAGTGCAGCCTCGCGTGCACTCGCCGAGGGCAGCACGAGCGTGCGCTGCACTTGCTGGCGACGCATCGACAGCGCCAGTGCCAGCGCGCCGCGCACCGGGCGAAGCTCGCCGGCCAGCGACAGCTCGCCGGCGAACTCGTGCGCGGCCAGCCGGCCGGCGTCGAGCTGACCGTCGGCGGCCAGGATGCCGAGCGCGATCGGCAGATCGAAGCGGCCGGACTCCTTGGGTAGGTCGGCCGGGGCCAGGCTCACGGTGATCCGCTTGTTGGAAGGGAATGCGAAGCCGCTGTTGGCGAGTGCCGCCCGCACGCGTTCGCGCGACTCCCTGACCTCGATGTCGGCCAGACCCACGAGCGTGAAGCTCGGCAGTCCGTTGGCCAGATGAACCTCGACCTGCACCTGCGGCGCGTCCAGTCCGTCGAGCGCGCGGCTCGTGATCACGGCCAGTGCCATCTCGTGTGCCGATCCTCCCGGCGGCATTGTGCGTCAGGGCTGAGTCGGCCTTAACGGCACCAATCGAGTGCCTAGACCAATGGTTCGCCTCAGATTGGTGCATCAATCCGGTGCATCCGGCCGACTCGGTCGTTGTTTCGGGCCGAAACCGCTGCGCGGTGCATGGCACGGAAGCTGCAGAACGGTCCGCAGCATTTCTCGTTCAACCCCTGATGGAGCCAAAACCGATGAAGTCCCTCTCGCTTGCTCGCCTGGCGCTCGCTGCCGCCGCCGTGTTCGCCACCTCTGCCTTCGCCGATGGCCTGAGCGCCAACGTGGCGCTGACCACCAAGTACAAGTATCGCGGCCAGGATCAGAGCGATTCGACCAAGGACGCCGTGCCGGCCATCCAGGGCGGCTTCGACTACACGCTGGGCGCCTTCTACGTCGGCAACTGGAATTCGGCCATCGGCTTCGCCAACGGCACCGAGATGGACTTCTACGGTGGCTACAAGGGCAAGGTGTCGGTGCTCGACTACGACGTCGGCGTGCTGCAGTACTACTACCCCGGCAGCGCCAGCTCGGTGTTCAACACCACCGAGGTCTACGGACAGCTCGGCTGGCAGTTCGTCACCGCCAAGTACTCGCTGACGGTGTCGGACAAGTACTTCGGCATCACCGAGGGCCAGAACACCGGCTACCTCGACGTGTCGGCCAACTACGAGATCGCCAAGGGCCTGACGTTGAACGGCCACATCGGCCAGACCATCTTCACCAGCGACGCCAAGGCGCTCGGCGCGGCCAACTACACCGACTACAAGGTCGGCGCCACCTACGACCTCGGCAGCGGTCTGTCGCTGGCCGGCGCGTTCGTCGGTGCCAACAAGAAGGACGTGTATGGCGACGTCAACAAGGGCCGCCTGATCGTCACGCTGTCGAAGGCCATGTAATTCATCTCGCGGCGGCGCTGTCGCAGGTGCTGCCGCTGCTTTTATCTATCAGGAGGGTCTCATGAAGATGGTGACCGCGATCGTCAAGCCGTTCAAGCTCGACGAAGTGCGTGAGGCGTTGAGCGCCATCGGCGTTCAGGGCATCACGGTGACCGAGGTCAAGGGCTTCGGTCGGCAGAAGGGCCACACGGAGCTGTACCGCGGCGCCGAGTACGTGGTGGATTTCCTGCCCAAGGTGAAGATCGAGGCGGCCGTCGACGATGCGCTCGTCGAACGCGTCATCGAGGCCATCGAGACCTCGGCGCGCACCGGAAAGATCGGCGACGGAAAGATCTTCGTCGCTGCCCTCGAGCAGGTGGTCCGCATCCGCACCGGCGAGACCGGCAAAGACGCGATCTGACCGCTTCAGCCCCACAACAGACGTGAAGACCACAACATGAGAAAGCTCATTGCTTCGTTCGCCCTCGGCCTTGCGCTGCTGGGCTTGGCGGGCCCGTCGTGGGCCCAGGCGCCGGCCGCTTCTGAGCCGGCAGCCGCTTCCGCTCCAGCGGCCGCCGATGCCGCCTCCGCGCCAGCGGCCGCGTCGGCGCCCGCCGCCGCCGCGCCGGCCCCGGTCGCCAACAAGGGCGACAACGCCTGGATGCTGGTGGCCACGCTGCTCGTCATCATGATGACGGTGCCCGGCCTGGCACTTTTTTATGGCGGCCTGGTGCGCAGCAAGAACATGCTTTCGGTGCTGATGCAGGTGATGGTCACGTTCTCGCTGATCGTCGTGCTGTGGGCGCTGTACGGCTACAGCCTGGCCTTCTCGGAGGGCAACGCGTACTTCGGCGGTTTCGACCGGGTCTTCATGAAGGGCTTGTTCAACTCGGCCGATGGCACCTTCGCCATGGGGGCCACCTTCAGCAAGGGCGTCTACATCCCCGAGCTGCTGTTCGCGGCATTCCAGGCCACGTTCGCCGGCATCACCTGCTGTCTGATCGTCGGCGCCTTCGCCGAACGCATCAAGTTCAGCGCGGTGCTGCTGTTCATGACCCTGTGGTTCACCTTCAGCTATGCGCCGATCGCGCACATGGTGTGGTACTGGATGGGGCCGGATGCCTATGCCAGCAAGGACGTCGTCGATGCGATGAACGCCAAGGCCGGCCTGATCTGGCAGTGGGGCGCACTCGACTTCGCCGGCGGCACGGTGGTTCACATCAACGCGGCGGTGGCCGGCATCGTCGGCGCCTTCATGATCGGCAAGCGTGTCGGCTACGGCAAGGAAGCCATGGCCCCGCACAGCCTGCCGCTCACGATGGTCGGCGCCGCGATGCTGTGGGTGGGCTGGTTCGGCTTCAATGCCGGCTCGGCGCTCGAGGCGGGCAATTCGGCGGTACTGGCGTTCATGAACACCTTCACCGCCACCTCCGCCGCCGTGCTGGCCTGGTGCCTGGGTGAGGCGATGATGCGCGGCAAGGCCTCGATGCTCGGAGCTGCCTCCGGCGCCGTGGCAGGGCTGGTGGCCATCACGCCGGCTGCCGGCAACGTCGGCCTGATGGGCGCGATCATCATCGGCTTCGTCGCCGGCTTCGCCTGCCTGTGGGGTGTCAACGGCCTGAAGAAGATGCTCGGTGCGGACGACTCGCTCGACGTGTTCGGCGTGCACGGCGTCGGCGGCATCGTCGGCGCGCTGCTGACCGGCGTGTTCAACACGCAGGATCTCGGCGGCCCGGGCCTGGTGACCGACTGGGTCACCGCTACCGTCGGCTCCAATCCGATCGGCGCGCAGGTCTGGATCCAGCTGAAGGCCGTGCTGCTGACCATCGTCTGGTCGGGCGTGGTGGCCGCGGCGGCGTACAAGATCGTCGACCTGGTGATCGGACTGCGCGTGCCCGAAGAGGAGGAGCGCGAAGGCCTCGACATCAGCTCGCACGGCGAGACGGCCTACAGCAAGTAAGGTTCTCAACGGGTTCACAGCGAGCTTGAGGTCGCCGATCTGGCGGCCTCTTTTTTTCGCCCGGCGCGGGCACGTGGTCTGCCCTGGCCGGCCATCGGTGCCGGGCGAGCGGACCCGACGCCTAGAATTCGGCCGATCCGCCCTCAGCTAGGCCGCCATGGTCCCGCACCTGATCACCGCGCTCAATGGCCCGATCAACGAGCTCGAGCAACGCGTCCTCGAGTCGATGCCGGCGATCGAGCGCTGGTTCCGCCTCGAGTGGATGGAGCACACGCCGCCGTTCTACACCTCGGTGGACCTCCGCAACGCCGGCTTCAAGCTGGCGCCGGTGGACACCAACCTGTTTCCCGGCGGTTTCAACAACCTGACGCCCGAAATGCTGCCGCTGGCGGTGCAGGCGGCCATGGCGGCGATCGAGAAGATCTGCCCCGAGGCGAAGAACCTGCTGCTGATTCCGGAGGGGCATACCCGCAATACGTTCTACCTGTCGAACGTGCAGCGGTTGATGCGCATCTTCCACCAGGCGGGGCTCAACGTGCGGCTGGGCACGCTCGACGGCGACGTGAAGACACCGACCAGGATCGCACTGCCCGACGGCGGCGAACTGACGCTCGAACCGCTGGTGCGCACACGCGGCCGCCTCGGCCTGAAGGACTTCGACCCCTGCACGATCCTGCTCAACAACGATCTGTCGGCCGGCATTCCCAAGGTGCTGGAGGGCTTGCACGAGCAGTACCTGTTGCCGCCCCTGCACGCCGGCTGGCCCGTGCGGCGCAAGAGCCGGCACTTCCGCAGCTATGAAGAGGTGGCCAAGAAGTTCGCCAAGCTGCTGGGCATGGACCCTTGGCTGATCAATCCGATGGCCGCGCATTGCGGTCAGGTCGACTTCGACACCAGTGTGGGGCTGGATTGCGTGCGGGGCCATGCCGAGGCGCTGCTGACCAAGGTACGCCGCAAGTACAAGGAATACGGCATCAACGAGAAGCCTTTCGTGATCGTCAAGGCCGACAACGGCACTTACGGTATGGGCATCATGACCGTGCGCGACGTGAAGGACCTCGACGACGTGGGCCGGCGCACGCGCAGCAAGATGAGCGTCGTCAAGGACGGCCAGCCTGTCGACGAGGTGATCATCCAGGAGGGCGTGCCGACCTACGAGCGCATGAACGATGCGGTGGCCGAGCCGGTGGTCTACATGATCGATCGCTACGTCGTCGGCGGCTTCTACCGTGTGCACGCCGAACGCGGCATCGACGAGAACCTCAACGCGCCGGGTTCGAGCTTCGTGCCGCTGGCCTTCGCCGAGAGTCATCACCTGCCGCGGCTGGGCGAGAAGCCCGGCGTCAGCGCGCCGAACCGCTTCTACATGTACGGCGTGATCGGCCGGCTGGCCATGCTGGCAGCCAGCTACGAGCTCGAGGCGACCGACCCGAACGCCGAAACCTACGAGTAGACGCCCCGCGCAGGCGCACAATCGCGGTTTTGCTTCGAAGGCCTGCACTCGAAACGGGCCCAGCTGCGTGAGCAAGGCTGCCCCATCTCCCGGCGTTGTCGCCGCCCTGACCCTCGGTGCTCTGGGCGTCGTCTATGGCGACATCGGCACCAGCCCGCTCTATGCGCTGAAGGAGGTCTTCCACGCCGGCCACGTGCCGCTGAGCCGCGAGAACGTGCTCGGCGTGCTGTCGCTGATCTTCTGGACGATCACCGTGGTCGTTTCGCTGAAGTACGTGCTGCTGATCCTGCGCGCCGACAACAACGGCGAAGGCGGTCTGATCGCGATGCTCGCGTTGGCCACCACGGCGGTGAAGGACCGGCCGCCGCTGCGCCGCCTGCTGATGGTGGTGGGCCTGTTCGGCACCGCGATCTTCTACGGCGACGGGGTCATCACGCCGGCGATCTCGGTGCTGTCGGCGGTCGAGGGCCTGAAGCTCGCGACGCCGGCGTTCGAGCCCTATGTCGTTCCACTCTCGGTGGCGATATTGGTCGCACTGTTCCTGGTGCAGGCCCGCGGCACCGCCCGGGTCGCCCAGTTCTTCGGCCCGGTGATGGTGGTGTGGTTCTTCATTCTGGCGCTCGGCGGCATCCTGCACCTGATCGACGACCCCCGCGTGTTCCTGGCGATCAATCCCTACTACGCGATCAGCTTCATGGCCCGCCACGGGCTGCTCGGCTTTACGGTGCTGGGCTTCATCCTGCTGGCCGTGACCGGCGCCGAGGCACTCTATGTCGATCTCGGGCACTTCGGCCGCAAGCCGATCCAGATCGCCTGGTTCGGGCTGGTGCTGCCGGCGCTGGCGCTCAACTATCTCGGCCAAGGCGCGTTCGTGATCGCGAACCTCGATCGCTACACGTTCGGAATTGATAAGTATCGGGTGTGTTGACAACCGATAGAGTCCGGACGTGCCGTCGCCTTCGATCTCGTCCTTAACAAAGCGATTGTTTGTGTCGCTGGCAAAAGCGCTGTAGCCGAAATTCTCGCCGCGATAGGCGGACTGAACGCCGTGCAGGCGGCGCTCGTACCGCGTCAGCCGGGTGGCCGAGAGAGCCGTGTCGAAGTCGCCGAACTGAGCGAAGAAACGGCCGCGTTCAAGACGTAGGAAGAGCGGTCCGGAGCTTTCGGCTTCGTGCTCGGTCACGCTGGCGTCGCTGCGCGGCGCGTCGGCGGTGCTCGAGGAGGTCGTGGGAGCTGGAGAGAAGTTCGGGAAGCGCCAGGCAGCGGGTGAGTGAACATCTCCCTCCCCTCCCTCCT
>CALMQI010000054.1 GCA_937871935.1 uncultured Burkholderiales bacterium | reverse complement strand
GCGAGCGCACCGGCGCGACGATCCACCTCGGCGCGCGCGGCGTGGCGCAGTATCCGACGGTGCCGATGCGAGATGGCGGAGCGCTCGAGTTCGGCGACGTGCGGCTGGAGTTCCTGGAGACGCCAGGGCACACGCCCGAGTCGGTCTCGATCGTCGTCGTCGATCGCGCCAGGGGCGCGCAGAGCCCGGTGGCCGTGCTCACCGGCGACACGCTCTTCATCGGCGACGTCGGCCGTCCCGATCTGATGGTGTCGGCGGGGATGAAGGCCGAGGACCTGGCGGGGATGCTCTACGACTCGCTGCACCAGAAGCTGCTGAAGCTGCCCGACGAGACGATCGTCTATCCCGGTCACGGCGCGGGCTCGGCCTGCGGCAAGAACCTGTCGAGCGACATGAGCTCGACGATCGGCAAGCAGAGGCTGCTCAACTACGCGTTGCAGCCGATGACGCGCGCCGAGTTCGTGCATCTGGTGGCCTCCGAGCAGCCGCCCGCGCCGGCCTACTTCGCCTACGACGCCGGCTTGAACCGCGCCGAGCGGCCGACGCTCGAGCGCGTGCTGCTCTCGGCGCTGAAGCCGTTGACGCTGGACGAGCTGCGGCGCGAGCAGCAAGACGGAGCGCTCTTGCTCGACACGCGCGACGCCGACTCGTTCGCCGCCGAACACCTGAGGGGCGCGCTGAACTTCGGCCTCTCCGGGCGCTACGCGAGCTGGGTCGGCACCCTGCTCGATCCCGCGCGCGCGCTCGTGCTCGTCACCGCGCCCGGCAAGGAGGAGGAATCGGCCACGCGCCTCGGGCGCATCGGCTTCGATCGCATCCTGGGTTTCCTGCGCGGTGGCATGGCCAGCGCCGCGCCGCGCGCCCAGCCGATGCCGCCCAGGTCGCGCAGGCCCCAGTGCCAGACGAAGGGCAGCATGACGAGCGCGCCCGGCGTGAAGCGCAGCAGCGTCATGTCCAGCGGACTCAGGCCCGACTTGATGCCCAGCCGCGCCAGCACCGAATAGACGGTCCAGATCGCGGCGGCCAGCAGGCCCCACGCCAGACCCTGGGTTACGGGAGACAGCGTGCGCGCTGGCGTTGCAGACATGTGCAGGCAGTCATCGGAGTCGGGCATTGTCCACGCCCGCATCCGGCCGCCCGCCTTGGACGGCCGGCAGCCCACGCCGGGCTGCGGCCGCCGCGGACCCGGCGATCAGGCGAGATCGAACCGGTCCAGGTTCATCACCTTCGTCCACGCGGCCCCGAAGTCCTGCACGAACGTGGCCTGCGCGTCGCCGCTCGCGTAGACCTCCGCCAGCGCGCGCAGCTGCGCGTTCGAACCGAAGATCAGATCGACCACGGTGCCGGTCCACTTGACCGTGCCGGTCTTGCGGTCGCGGCCCTCCAGCACGCCGGGCGCTGACGCCGACTTCTGCCACTGCGTGTTCATGTCGAGCAGGTTGACGAAGAAGTCGTTGCTCAGCGTCTCGGGCCGTGTGGTGAAGACGCCGTGCCGGGTCGCGCCGACATTCGCGTTCAGCGCACGCAGGCCGCCGATCAGCACCGTCATCTCGGGTGCCGTCAGGCTCAGCAGCTGCGCCTTGTCGAGCAGCAGCTCCGCGGCCATCTCCTCGAGACCGTCGCCCACGTAGTTGCGAAAGCCGTCGGCCTGCGGCTCGAGCGCGGCGAACGACTCCACGTCGGTCTGCTCCTGCGACGCGTCGGTGCGGCCGGGCGCGAACGGCAGTTTCACGTCGTGGCCGGCCTTGCGGGCCGCCGCTTCGACGGCGGCATTGCCCGCCAGCACGATCAGGTCGGCCAGCGAGATTTGCTTGCCACCGGTCTGCGCGCCGTTGAACGCCTTGCGCACGCCTTCCAGCGTCGACAGAACCCGGCCCAGTTCGGCCGGCTGGTTGACCGGCCATTCCTTCTGCGGCGCGAGCCGGATGCGTGCGCCGTTGGCGCCGCCGCGCTTGTCGCTGCCGCGAAAGGTCGAGGCCGAGGCCCACGCGGTGCGCACCAGCTGCGCGATCGACAGGCCGGATGCGAGCACCTTCTGCTTCAGCGCCGCGATGTCCTGCTCGTTGACCAGCGGGTGGTCGACGGCGGGCACCGGGTCCTGCCAGATCAGCACTTCCTGCGGCACCAGCTTGCCCAGGTAGCGCGCACGCGGCCCCATGTCGCGATGCGTCAGCTTGAACCAGGCGCGTGCGAACGCGTCGGCGAAGGCCTGCGGGTCCTGGTGGAAGCGGCGCGAGATCTTTTCGTAAGCCGGGTCGAAGCGCAGCGACAGGTCGGCCGTGGTCATCATCGGCGGGTGCTTCTTCGACGGATCGTGCGCGTCGGGGATCAGGTGCTCGGGCTTGCAGTTCTTCGCCACCCATTGGTGCGCGCCGGCCGGGCTCTTGGTGAGCTGCCACTCGTAGCCGAACAGCATGTCGAAGTAGCCGTTGTCCCATGTCGTCGGGTTGGGCTTCCAGGCGCCTTCGATGCCGCTGGTGGTGGTGTGCACGCCGCGGCCGCTGCCGAAGGCGTTCTTCCAGCCCAGGCCCTGCTCCTCGATCGGCGCGCCTTCGGGCTCGCGGCCCATCAGCTTGGGGTCGCCGGCGCCATGCGCCTTGCCGAAGGTGTGACCGCCGGCCACCAGCGCCACGGTCTCCTCGTCGTTCATCGCCATGCGCGCGAAGGTCTCGCGCACGTCGCGGCCCGAGGCCACCGGGTCGGGCTTGCCGTCCGGCCCTTCGGGGTTCACGTAGATCAGGCCCATCTGCACCGCGCCCAGCGGGTTGGCCAGCACGCGGTCGCCGGAGTAGCGGCTGCCCGGCTTGTCGCTGGTGGCCAGCCACTCGCTCTCCAGGCCCCAGTTGACGTCTTCTTCGGGTTCCCAGATGTCCGGGCGGCCGCCGCCGAAACCGAAGGTCTTGAAGCCCATCGACTCCAGCGCCACGTTGCCGGCCAGGATCATCAGGTCGGCCCACGACAGCTTGCGGCCGTACTTCTGCTTGATCGGCCACAGCAGCCGGCGGGCCTTGTCGAGGTTGCCGTTGTCGGGCCAGCTGTTCAATGGCGCGAAGCGCTGGTTACCCCGGCCGGCACCACCGCGGCCGTCGGCGATGCGGTAGGTGCCCGCGCTGTGCCAGGCCATGCGGATGAACAGGCCGCCGTAGTGGCCCCAGTCGGCGGGCCACCAGTCCTGCGAGTCGGTCATCAGCGCGCGCAGGTCCTTCACCACGGCGTCGAGGTCGAGGCTCTTGAACGCCTTGGCGTAGTCGAAGCCCGCGCCCATCGGGTCGGACTTGGCCGAATGCTGGTGCAGGAGGCCCAAGTTGAGCTGGTTCGGCCACCAGTCGCGGTTGCCGTGGGCACCGGCCGTGGTGTTGCCCAGCGGGCCTGCCGCGAACGGGCACTTCGACTCGGTTGTCATGCGCATCTCCTTTGACGGTCGTTGACAGATCGCCCGACGAGTCTAGGAGGCCGAACCCGCTTGTTCAACGCAAGCCTGCCAATGGCAACGATAGGCAGAACCATTTCACCGCCCCGCTGCGCTGAGTCAACGACGCCGCTCGACGATCAAGTTCACCCTGCCGCGCCGCGCCGTCAACCCGTCGTGGCGTGACGACTTGACGCGGGCGTCGTCGCCGGCCGCCGTGCGGCGCGCTCGTGCACGAGCGCGGTGTGCAGCGCACGATCTCCATTGCGCGAGGCGGCTTCGATCAACGTCAGGTCGATCACGTCGCGCTGCGCGTGGCTGCCGCCGAAACGGTGCGCATAACTGCGGATCGGCCGCAGCAGCCGCACCGACTCGCCGAAGTCGCCGCCCGCGAAGGCCTGCACCGCGCGTGTTGCCGCATGGCCCACCTCACGCGTGAAGTCGGCGTTGTCGCCGTCGGCGGCCATCGCGGCGCGCTGCGCGTCGAGCAGTTGTCGCTGCTCGTGCTCGCGGCCGGCCGCGGCGAAGGCCATCATGGCGTGCAGGTCGTTGAAGGCATAGTTGCCCGCGCCGGCGATCGGCGCCCAGCGATCGGCCAGAGCCGCCCAGCGCGCGCCGACGTCCACGCCGCGCAGGTGCAGCCGCCACAGCAGCGCACTCTGGTCGATCATGTCGAGCACCACGCCCGAGCCCGGCCCGCCGATCGACCGGTCGTACAGGCGCAGCACCTCGTCGAGGTGGTCGAGCTCGAGGTGGAACAGCGCCAGGTGCCACCAGTTGTGCACGGCAAAGAAGCTGCCCTTCGACCAGACGGCCGAGGTCGGCTCCAGCCAGGCGATGCCGTCGCGCGGCGCATTGCGCATCTCCATCACGTGCGTCACCGCGTGCCAGCCCCAGCCGTCGCGCGGTTGCAGCTCCACGCAGAGCCGGCCCTGGCGCTCGGCCTGCGCATAGTCGCCGGTCTCCTCCAGGCCGAACGCATGCATGCCGAGCACGGCGTGATAACCGGGCACGCTGCGGCTCCAGGCCGGCAGCACGCGGGCGACGCGGTCGCGCAGCAAACGCGAGTCGCCGGTGAAGAAGTCCACCTGGTGGCCGGCCTGCAGCGCCAGCGCATCGAGCGGGTAGGCCGCGCTCAGGTCTTCGAGCGCGCGGGCGCCGTCGCGCCAGCGGCCGTCGGCGACCAGGCCCGCTGCCTGGGTATGCCATCGCTCGCGCTCGGTGCCCGGCAGTTGCCGCGCGGCGGCGACGCACTCGCGCGCCACCGCGATGCCCGCCGGCTCGGTGCCCAGCAGGTGCAGCCAGGCGCGCAGCACATGCGCCATCGTCATCTCGGGGGCGGCAGCGAGCGCGCGGTCTGTCGTCGCCAGCGGGTCGTCGACCAGGCAGCGCAACTCGTGCGCGGCCTGCTCGAAGGCGGCGAGGCTGTGGTCGTTGGCGCCGCTCAACGGGTAGCCGGCGCTGTCGGTCTGGGTCATAGGGGGTTCCTCGTGTCAGTGATGTTCAGGCCGCCACGGCGGCGTGGTGGGCGCAACGGGCGGCAAAGACCCTGCGCAAGGTGCGCCAGTGTGCGAACTTGCGGCGCTCGCGGCTAGAGTGATTCGTGCAAGGAACAGGACATTCATGCCATGAACGCGCCTGCAACACCGATCACCGTCGCCCTGCTGGCCGCACCGGAGGTGACGGCGGCCACGCTGTACGGCTTCTTCGACGTGCTGGCGGCCACGCGCCGCGACTGGCAGGTGCTGCACGGCGGCGCTGCGGTCGATTCGCCGTTCCGGCCGCTGGTGGTGAGCCGCGACGGGCTGCCGTTCACCGGCGCCAACGGCGTGCGCATCACACCCGACGCCAGCCTGGCCGACTGCCCGCGGCCCGGCGTGGTGTGCATCACCGACATCGCGGTGCCGCCGGGCGAGCCGCTCGGCGAGCGCTTCGACGCCGAGGTGGCGTGGCTGCGCGCCTGCCACGCCGGCGGGGCGCTGGTGGCGTCGGCCTGCTCGGGCGCCGTGCTGCTGGCCCGCACCGGGCTGCTCGACGGCCTGGAGGCGACCTCGCACTGGGCCTACTGCGATGCGCTGGCGCGCGAGTACCCGCGCACGCGCTGGCACCCGGAGCGCGGCGTGTTGTTCGCCGACCCGGACCGGCGCATCGCCATGGCCGGCAGCGGCGTGGCCTGGCACATGCTGGCGCTGGCGCTGATCGCGCGATTCGCGGGGCCGGAAGAGGCGATGCGCGTGGCCCGCATCAACCTGCTCGACATCAACCAGACCAGCCCGATCGCCTACGCGTCACTCACGCGTGGCGCCGCGGCCGATGACCCCGTCGTCGGGCGGGCCCAGCAGTGGGCCGCGTTGCACTATGCCGTCGAGGCGCCGGTGACGCAGATGGTGGCACTGTCGGGTCTGCCCGAGCGCACCTTCAAGCGCCGCTTCACGCAGGCCACCGGCATGAGCCCGCTCGAGTACGTGCACACGCTGCGGCTGGAGGAGGCCAAGCAGATGCTCGAAGCCGGCGGCCTGCCGGTGGACGCGATCGCCGGCGAGGTGGGCTACCAGGACCCGAGCTTCTTCACGCGGCTGTTCCGCCGCAAGGTGGCGCTGACGCCGGCGCAATACCGGCGCCGCTTCGGAACGCTGGCCCACCGGCTGCAGGAGGTGGCGCGCACGGTCGCCTGATGGCCGGGCCCGCTCAGGCGCCCGGCCGCAGCAGCATGCGCCCGGCGCGTTGCAGCGATGACGGGGCATCCGCGGTGAGTGCGAGCTGCCCGTTCACATAGACACGTTCGATGCCTTCGCACCGTTGCAGCGGGTCTTCGTAGGTCGACAGGTCGCGCACGCGGGCGGGATCGAACACCACCACGTCGGCGAACCAGCCGGCGCGGATCTCGCCGCGTTCGCGCAGGCGGAAGTGGCGTGCCGACAAGCCGGTCATCTTGTGCACGGCCTGCTCCAGCGTGAACAGCTGCTCGTCGCGCCCGTAGCGGCCGAGCACGCGCGGAAACGCGCCCCACAGCCGTGGATGCGGATGGCGGTCGTGCGGCAGCCCGTCGGAGCCGATCATGCTGCGCGGATGGGCGAGCACGCGCCGCACGTCGTCCTCGTGCATCTGGAAGTAGCAGGCGCCGCCGGGCTGCAGGCGCAGGCAGGCCTCGCGTTGCGTCACGCCCCACTCGGCGGCGACCGCGGCGAGCAGGCGGCCGGTCGTCTGCGGGTGCGGCGCCGACCAGCTGACCAGCACGTCGATCACGCCGTCGACCAGGTCCTCGCGCAGCACGGTCGAGCCGGCCACGTAGGGGTAGACGTCCATCGCGATCTCCTGCCGCCCGGCCAGTTGATCGATCAGCGGCAGCGTCTCGCGCGTGCGGCCCCAGTTGGCGGGCCCGGCGCACTTGTGGTGCGAGATGATCAGCGGCACGCCGGCAGCGAACGCGCTGTCGCTCGCCTCGTGCATCGCGTCGAGGATGTCGGCCATCTCGGAGCGCAGGTGGGTGGTGTACACGCCGTGATGACGCGCCACCACGCGGGCCAGCGCCGTCACCTCGTCGGCCGGCGCGGGCATCGCCTCGGCATAGAACAGGCCCGACGACAGGCCGATCGCGCCCTCCTGCAGGCAGCGCTCGAGCAGGGCGCACATCGCCTGCAGTTGCCCGGCGTCGGCGGGCGCGGACAGGTCGTCCATGCAGGCGTAGCGCAGCGTCGTGTGGCCGACCAGCGCTGCCACATTGACGGCCGGCGCCGCTTGCGCGACGGCGTGTGCGTAGGCGGCCACCGACGGAAAGCGGAACGAGCGGCCGAGCAGCGTCAGCGCGCCCGGCGGCTCGTTCACCACGTAGGGCGCCACCGAGAGGCCGCAATTGCCGGTGATCACCGTGGTGACGCCCTGCGACAGCTTGGGCGTCATCTCCGGCGCGTCGAGCACGATGGCGTCGTCGTGCGTGTGCACGTCGATGAAGCCCGGCGCCACCGCCAGGCCGCTGCAGTCGATGCACTCGACGTCGGCGAGCGACAGGCCGGCAGGCAGCTGCGACCGCAACTGCGGGCCGACGGCGAGGACGCGATCACCCTGCAGCAGCACGTCGCCAATCACGGCGGGCGCACCGCTGCCGTCGACGATGCGGCCGCCCTCGAGCAAGGTGGCGCGGGGTGTGGTCATCGTTTCTTCTTCCGCTTGCTGCCGGCGGCAGCGCTGTCCCAGTGCAGGGGGGGGTGGTGGTGCATGTCCACGCCGCGTGTCTCCAGCGTGCGCTGGATGTTGGCCAGCCGGTCGACGGCCTTGTCGCCCAGGCGCTGCGCGACCAGCACGGTGAGGATCTCGATCACCGTCAGGTGCGCCAGGTAGGCCTCGGGGCCGACCGGCATCACCGGGTCGGGCGCCACCTCGACGGCGAGCAGGATGTCGGCCCTCTTCGCCAGCGGCGAGCCGGCTTGCGTGAGCGCGACCACCGTCGCGCCGCGCGAGCGCGCCACGTCCACCGCCTCCAGCAGCGACGGCATGCCGCCGACATGCGTGATGGCCATCACCACGCCGCGCCGGTCGATGGTGGCGGCCGAGATCAGCTGCACGTGCGGATCGAGGTAGCTGTTGGACACCAGCCCCAGGCGGAACAGCCGCGCCTGCAGGTCCATCGCCATGAAATTGGAGGTTGCGCCGACGCCGTAGCAGTCGACACGCGAGGCCGCCACCAGGGCGTTGGCCGCGGAGCGCACCGCGTCGGCCGACAGCTGCGCGCGCACGCCGCCCACCACCGCCGCTGCGCCGTGCGTGACCTTGTCGATCACCTGTTGGGCATCGTCGTCGATGCGCACGCGGCGGTTCAGCGGCGAGCCGCCGACCGCGAGGTCCTGCGCCAGCGCGAGCTTGAACTCGCGCAAGCCCGCGTAGCCGAGGTCGCGGCAGGTGCGCATGATCGTCGGCACCGAGCTGTGCGCCCGCCGGGCCAGCATCTCGAAGGTCTCGTCGAGCACGCGCTGCGGGTCCTCGAGCACCAGCGCCAGCACCGCGCGACGGGCGGCCGGTGCACGCTCGATGATCGCCGCCACCGTCTGGAGTACACGCGGCGTCATGGCGTCGGCGCCTCGGTGATGTCGTCGCGGATGCAGGCCTTGAGGCGCCCGCCGCCCATGTCGCGCGGCTCCGGCCGCGTCTGCGCGCAGGCGGCGATGGCATGCGGGCAGCGTGTGCGGAAGACGCAGCCCGACGGCGGATCCACCGGACTGGGGATGTCGCCCGTCAGCGGCACGTGCACCAGCGCCAGGCTCGGATCGGGCTTGGGCGACGCGGCCAGCAGCGCCTGCGTGTACGGATGCAGCGGGCGTTCGAACAGCGCGGCGGTGGGCGCCACCTCCATCACGCGGCCCAGGTACAGCACCACCACGCGGTCGCACAGGTACTCCACCACGTCGAGGTCGTGCGAGATGAACAGCATGGTCAGCGCGAAGCGCTCGCGCAGGTCGCACAGCAGGTTGATCACCTGGGACTGGATCGACACGTCCAGCGCGGATAGCGGCTCGTCGGCGACGATGAACTCAGGCTCCACCGACAGCGCGCGTGCCACGCCGATGCGCTGGCGCTGCCCGCCCGAGAACTCGTGCGGGTAGCGCGCGGCGTGCTCGGGGCCCAAGCCCACCAGCTGCAGCAGCTCGTCGATGCGCTGCGCCCGGCGGCCCTGCGCCAGGCCGTGCACCTGCAAGGCCTCGCCGAGGATGTCGCGCACGCGCATCTTCGGGTTCAGGCTGGCGTACGGATCCTGGAAGATCATCTGCAGCTTGCGCCGCAGCGCGCGCATGCGCCGGCTGCCGGCGGCGCCGAGGTCTTCGCCGCGATAGGCCACCCGACCCGACGTGGGCTCGACCAGCCGCAGCAGCGCACGCCCGATCGTGCTCTTGCCCGAGCCCGATTCGCCGACCAGGCCGAGCGTCTCGCCGCTGTGAACGGTGAACGACACGTCGTCGACCGCGCGCACCGGCCGCGAGGCCGGGCCGAAGAACTTGCGCAGGTGCTGCACCTCGAGCAGCGGCGTGGCCGTGTTCATGCGCTCGGCTCCGTCACGAGGATGCAGCGCGCGCTGCGGTCACCGCCGGCGGCGCGCAGCGCCGGCATCGCCTCGCGGCAGGCAGCCATGGCCTGATCGCAGCGCGGCTCGAAGGCGCAGCCCGGCGGCGGCGCCAGCGGGCTCGACACCTGGCCGCGAATGGCGTACAGCCGCCGCGGGCCGGTGCCGGTGGGCGGCCGCAGGCGCTGCCGGCTCGGCAGACAGGCGAGCAGCCCTTGCGTGTACGGGTGCTGCGGCTGCGCGAACAGCCCGGCCACCGGCGCCGTCTCGACGATGCGGCCGGCGTACATCACCACCACGTCGTCGGCGTGATGCGCCACTACGCCGAGGTTATGCGTGATGAACAGGATGCTCATGCCGGTGTCGGCCTGCAGCCGGCGCATCAGCGCGAGGATCTGCGCCTGGATCGTCACGTCGAGCGCGGTGGTCGGCTCGTCGGCGATCAGCAGCGTCGGCTCGCAGGCCATCGCCAGGGCGATCATCACGCGCTGGCGCATGCCGCCCGACAGCTGGTGCGGGTACTCGCGCAGGCGCTGCGCGGCGGCCGGGATCTCCACCCGCTCGAGCATGCGTTGCGCCTGCGCCCGCGCCGCCGCGCCGTCCAGGCCCTTGTGCAGCCGCAGCGACTCGGCGATCTGCTCGCCGATGGGGAACACCGGGTTCAGGCTGGTCATCGGCTCCTGGAAGATCATCGCGATCTGGTTGCCGCGGATCGCGCGCATGCCGCGCTCGGGCAGGCTCAGCAGATCGAGCGTCTGGCCGGCACGGTCGACGAACGACACCCGGCCGCTCACGCGCGCGTGGCCGGTGCGCGGCAGCAGGCGCATCACGGTGAGGCTGGTCACCGACTTGCCCGAGCCCGACTCGCCCACCAGCGCCAGCGTGCGGCCGGCGCCGATGGCAAAGCTCACGTCGGTCACCGCGTGCACCACGCCGTCGTCGGTGGCGAAGGCGGTGCTCAGGCTGCGGACGTCGAGGCGGTTCATGCGCGCGGCCTCACATCGACTTGCGCAGCCGCGGATCGAGCAGGTCGCGCACGCCGTCGCCCAGCAGTTGCAGCGACAACGCGGTGACAATGATCGCCAGCCCCGGGAACAACACGATCCACAGCGCCTGGTGGGCGTACTGCTGGCTGCCCGCGACCATGGTGCCCCAGGTGGGGATCTCCGGCGGCACGCCGACACCGAGGAACGACAACGCGGCCTCGGCCAGGATGGCGTAGGCGAAGATGAAGGTGCCCTGCACGGTGATCGGCGACACCAGATTGGGCAGCACGTGGCGCCACAGGATGCGCGGCGTGGCGACGCCGAGCGCGCGCGCCGCCTCGACGAACGCGAGTTCGCGCACCACCAGCGTCGAGGCGCGCACCACGCGCGCCACGCGTGGCGTGTACACCAGCACCAGCGCGAACACCACGTTGAGCATCGAGGGGCCGAGGATGCCCACCAACGCGATCGCCAGCAGGATGTCGGGGAACGACATCATCGCGTCGACCACGCGCATCAGCGGCGCGTCGAGGTGGCGGAAGAACCCCGCCGCCAGGCCCATCAGCGTACCGGCGGCCACCGCGCCGAACGCGGTGAGCGCGGCGATGGTCAGCGAATAGCGGCCGCCGAACACGATGCGCGTGAAGAGGTCGCGGCCCAGTTCGTCGGTGCCCAGCCAGTGGCTGATCGACGGCTGCGCCAGGCGTTGCGCGACCGCCGTCTCGTTGGGGTCGAAGCCGCTCAGCACGCCGGCGAACAGGGCCGCCAGCACCACCCCCGCCAGCAGCACCGCCGCCGCCAGCACGATGCGGCGGCGAAACAGCTTGCGCACGATGAGCGGTAGCGTCATCGTGCGCTCACACCTTCACGCGCGGGTCGACCACGGTGTAGAGCAGGTCGATCAGGAAGTTGATGACCACGTAGATGCCGGCCACCACCAGCAGCGCTCCCTGGATCACGGGATAGTCGCGCCGCGTCACCGCGCTGACCACCAGGTTGCCCACGCCGGGCAGGCCGAACACTGTCTCGGTGACCACGGCGCCGCCGATCATCAGCGCCACCGTGAGCCCGATCACGGTGACGATGGGCACCAGCGCATTGCGCAGCGCGTGCTTGAGCACCACCCGGCTCTCCGGCAGGCCCTTGGCGCGCGCGGTGCGCACGTAGTCCTCGCCCAGCACGTCGAGCATCGAGGCACGCGTGAAGCGCAGGATCAACGCCGAGTTCAAGATACCCAGCACCGCCGCCGGCAGCACCAGGCAATGCAGCCGCGCGGCCAGCGAGGCGCCGGGCTCGCCGTAGCCCGACACCGGGAACCAGCCGAGCGAGACCGCGAAGATCTGCATCAGCACCAGGCCGAACCAAAAGCTCGGCACGCTGGCGCCGAGCATCGCGAAGCCGGTGAACACCTGGTCGACCAGGCGGCCGCGAAAGACCGCCGAGACGATGCCGCCGGGCACGCCGATCAGCGTGGCGATTGCCACCGCCAGCAGCGACAGCAGTGTCGTCGGCTCGGCGCGTTCCCACAGCGCCTGCGTCACCGGCCGCTGCAGGAAGATCGAGTCGCCCAGGTTGCCGCGCGCCAGCTCGCGCAGCCACAGCACGAACTGCTCCGGCAGCGAGCGATCCAGGCCGTACACCTTCTGCACCCGCGCGATGTCGTCGGCGGTGGCCTGGTCGCCGAGCAGCACCGCCACCGGATCACCCGGCGCCGCGCGCGTGAGGATGAACACCAGCACCGCCACCAGCGCCAGCACCACCGCCATGCCGCCCAGGCGGGCGAGGAGAAAGCGCCGCAAGGTCGCGCGCAGCCGGTTCGTCGCCTGTGCCGGTGTCAGTTCTTCAGGCTGGTGTTCCAGAAGAACGGATAGGTGTGCGGCGTGTAGCCATCGAGCGCCGGCGAGCGCGCCGACAGGCTAGCGAACTTGCCGACGTGGATGTAGGGCACCTCGTCGTACACCACCTGCTGCACCTTGGCCCACAGCGCGCCGCGCTTGGCCGGGTTGGGCTCCTGGTTCAGCGCGGCCAGCGCCTGCTGCTTGGCTTGCGAGCTCCACCAGCCCGGCGCGCCGTCACCCAGCTGGGGCGGCGACAGCATCGGCTCGGGGAACAGGCCCGAATGCGTGATGTAGATGTCCCACAGCTTCGGGTCGGCCCGGCGCTGCAGCAGCGTGGCCCACTCCACCACGTTGAGCTCGGCCTTGAAGCCGGCCCGCTTGAGCTGCTCGGCCATGATCAGCGCCATGTTGTGGTGGAAGTCGTATTGCCGGCTGGTGAGGATGCGCACCGGCTCGCCCTTGTAGCCCGCCTGGTCGGCCTGCGCCTTGGACTTGCGCGCGTCGCGTTCGTTGTAGTTCGTGGTGCCGGCGTCGGAATAGAACGGCGTGCCCTTCGGAAAGTGGTTGCCCTCGGCGATGAACGAGCGGGTGTCGCCGAAGCCCGCGGCCATCATCTCGCCGGGCCCGAGCGCCGTCTGGGCCGCCTTGCGCACGGCCTGCTGCGCCATCGAGCCTTCCTTGGTGTTGAACACCAGATACGGGAAACCGAACGACGGCGTCAGCAGCGGCACCACCTTGCCCGTCGCCTTTTCCAGCCGGCCCAGCGCCTCGATCGGCAGCAGGTCGACATAGTGGAACTGGCCGGCCAATGCGCCCTCGACCCGCGTGTTGGCATTGGGCACCGGCACGAAGCGCAGTTCTTCCATGACGGAGGTTCGCTTGCCCGCATAGCCGCTCGGGGCTTCGCTGCGCGCCGAGTACGTGTCGAAGCGCGTCAGCAGCACGTACTGGTCGGGCCTGCGCTCCTTGAACCGGTACGGGCCGGTGCCCACGTACTCCTTGAGCGGCTGGGCCAGTGACTCCTTGGCCATGATGGCAGCCATGCCCGAGGGCATGGCCAGCTGCGCGAGCAGCGGCGCATAGGCGTTCTTCAGCGTGAGCTCCACCGTCTGCGGGCCTTTGGCGACCAGGCTCTCCACCTGCGCCTGCACCGACTTGCCGCGCGGCGACACCTCCATCCAGCGCTTCAGGCTGGCCACCACGTCGTCGGCATCGAGGTCGCGGCCGCTGTGCAGCTTGACGCCCTTGCGCAGCGTGATGCTGTATTGGCGGCCGTCGGCCGACACTTTGGGCATGCCATCGGCCAGCATCGGCACCAGATTCGACTTGGCATCGAAGGTGTACAGCGTCTCGTAGACGTGCTGCATGATGATGCACACCAGATCGGCCGGCGTGGACTGCACGTCCAGCGTGGGCGGCTCACCGATCATGGCCAGATTGAGCGCCGACTTGGCCTGGGCATGGCCCGTCGTGGGTAGTGCGAGGCCCAGGGCCGACACGGTCATCAGGGCCGCCAGGGCGGTGCGGCGGCGAATGCGGGCGGTGTGCATGGCGGTGCCTTTCGGTGTGAAAATTAATTTCAGACCGGCAAGGGTAAGGCACAGGGGACCTTCGTATCGACCCGGGAGAACCCGCAAGCCGCGGCCCATCGTCGTGAAATCTAATTTCACGACGCGACGCAGGCGGTGGCAGGCCGCTCAGGTGGCGGCCGACCCATCCCGCGTTGCATTGACGATGCGCGAGAACAGCTGCCGATACGCCTTGTCGGTGTCGCCGCCGAAGTTCGGGTCGCGGTTGTCGGCAAACGCGGCGTCGATCGCGGCCCAGTCCTCGGCGGCGAGCCAGCGTTGCGCCGCCGGCAGGATGACGCCTTCCTCGCGGCCCATGTGGTCCCACTGGAATGACGCATACCGCACGACGCTGTCCTCCAGCGCACGGGTCGTGCGCAGCCGATCCGCGTCGTCCGCGGCCGCGGCCAGGGCCTGCACCTGCTGCGCGAGCTCGGCCACGAGCTGGCCGTCGCGCACGTGCTGGCGCTCCAGTTCGTCGAGTTCCGGGTCGCAGCTGTTGGTGCGCTCGCGCAGGCGCCGGAACAGGTGCTGTTCCTCCTTGGGGTGATGCAGCTTCACGGGGAACTGCTGCACGTAGCGCACGATTGCCTGCATCAGGGCCGGCTCGGCCGCCGCGCCGGCGGCGCGGGCGGCGGCCAGCGTGTGCATCCACGCATGCATCACCGCCGCCAGCGAACGATGTTCATCGCGGATGATGCCGATCGCCCGCGACGGCGCCGCGGGTTCGCCGGTCGACGACACCAGCACCGGCAACCCGGCGCTGACCAGCACCTGCAGCGTCTCCGACGCGAAGGCCATGCCCAGCTTGCCGCGGTGGCCGTGCGAGGCCATGAAGATCAGGTCGCAGCCGCTCGCCCGCGCGGCTTCGACGATGGCCTGCGCGGGCTTGTCGCTCGCCGTGTGGCGTGAATCGCAGGGCACGCCCAATGCGCGCGCCGCCGCTTCGGCTTTGGCCAGCAGCTCGCGCGCCTTGCCGACGATGGCGTACTCGTATTCGTCGCGCGCGGTGAGGCGAAGCACCTCGGCCTCGCCGCGCAGCGATCGCGTGGTGTCGGCCACCGCATGAAAGAACGTGATGCGGGCGCCCAACGGCCGCGCCAGCGCCACGGCGTTGCCGATCACCTCCACCGACAGGTCGGTGCCGTCGATGGGGACGAGCAGATGGCGGTACATGGGGGCCTTTCGGTTGCGTGCTCGGTTCATGCTAGGCAGCGGATCGGGCGACGACCCTACTCGCCGCGGGGGGGCAAGCCCGATCCACGTCACGCCGGGCCACCATTACCATGGGGCTCGGCAGCAGGCGTTGGGGTGCAGGTCGCCCCGCGCCGCGGCCGTTGGCCCTTTTTCGAGAGACCGCTTGGAAACACCTTCTGCCCGCAGTGCCGGCGGCGCTGCCCACGACCTGCTGCTGAAGGTGACACCGCCGCGTGTGCCGCGCCAGCAGGTCGCCCGGCCGCGCCTGCAGATCGATCAGGCCCACCTGCGCGACTATCCGGTGGTGCTGGTGCAGGCGCCGGCCGGCTTCGGCAAGACATCGCTGCTGGCGCAGTGGCGGCGCGAGCATCTGGCGCTCGGGCGCGTGGTGGCCTGGCTGTCGGCACAGAGCCAGGACGACCCGTCGCGCTTCGTGCAAAGCCTGGCACTGGCGGTGCGCCAGGGCGCCGGGCGACCCACTTTCGGCCATACGCTGCTGCAGGCGGCGCCGCCGGCCGGCCTGGAGGGTGTCACCGTCTGGCTGGCCGAGCTGGCGCAGGCGGCGCTGGACATCGTGCTTATCGTCGACGAGGCCGACCACCTGCCGCTGGCGACGCGTGACGCGCTGACCTACCTGCTGCGCAACGCGCCGTCCAACCTGCGTGCCGTGGTGGCCGCGCGCACCGACTGCCAGTTCGAGATCGACGATCTGGTGGCCTATGGCAGCTGCACCGTCGTCGGGCCGGCGCAATTGCGGTTCCAGCTCGACGAAACGATCGAACTGGTGCGCGCCCGTTTCGGCCAGCAGGTCGATCGCGACAGCGCCGCGCGCCTGCACGAGCTGGCCGAGGGCTGGCCGCTCGGCCTGCAGCTCGCGCTGGCGGTCATGGCCGCTAGCGCCGACCCGCGCTCCGAGATCTCGGTCATCGCCGCGCAGCGTGGCGCGCTGCGCGACCAGTTCGTCAACGTGCTGCTGGCCAATCTGGACCCGGCCGACGTGGGCTTTCTGGTCCGCATCGCCATCCTCGACCACCTGCACCCGGCGTTGTGCCGCGGCGTCGTCGAGGCGGCCGATGCGGCGCAGCGCCTGGCACGACTGGCGCGCGACACGCCAGTGTTCGCCGTCGGCGAGGCCAGCGAATGGCTGCGCATGCACGCGCTCGCGCGCGACGAGTTGCGGCGCCGTTTTGCACTGCTGCCGGCCCCCGAGCAGGCGCTGCTGCACGCGCGCGCGGCCGAGAGCCTGGCCGCGATGGGGCTGGTGGAAGCCGCGGCACGGCACGAGCTGGCCGCCGGGCGGCGCGAGGCGGCCTACGACCTGGCCGAACGCAGCCTGTACGAGTCGCTGATGGCCCACGGCCGCCAGGGCACCGTGCTGGAGTGGCTGGCACGCCTGCCCGCCGAGGAGCTGGATCGCCGCCCGCGCCTGCTGCTGGCCGCGGCCTGGTCGCTGGCGCTGAGCGAGCGGCACGAGGAGGCCAACCGCTACATCGAGCGCATCCTCGCGCAGCCCGCGGTCGATGCGGCGCTGCGCTGCGAATGCGCGCTGATCCAGAGCGGTGCGGCGGTCTATGCCGACGATCCGGACCGTTTTGCCCAGCTGCACGACCCCTGGGCCGAAAACCCGCCGCTGCACGACGCGCTGCTGCTGCAGGTGCACGCCAACCGGTCGGCCTTCCGCACGCTGCTCGAGGGCGAGCCCGCGCTCGCCCGCCTGCGCCAGCAGCAGGCGCCGCACGACGAGCGTGCGGCCGAACAGGGTTACCTCGACCGCTGGGGCGACTTCATCGTCGGCCTGTCGTACCTGTGGGAAGGCCAGGTGCTGCAGGCCGCCCAGCTGTTGCGCCCGACGCTGGCGCGCGCCGAAGGTGATCTCGGCCGGCGCAGCCCGTTCAGCTGCATGCTGGCCGCGGTGCTGGCTGCTGCGGTGTGGGAGCGCAACCTGCCCGAAGAGGCCGCTGCGTTGCTGGCCAACCGCCTCGATGTGCTCGAGCGCAGCGCGCTGCCCGAGGCGGTGCTGCTCGGTTTTCGCACCATGGCGCGTATTGCCGGTGCCGAGGGGTCCGAACACCGCGCGCTCGAACTGCTGGGCGCGCTCGACGCCGTGGGCGTGGCGCGACGGCTGCCGCGGCTGCGTATCGCCAGCCTGGCCGACCAGGTGCGCCTGCACGCGCGCCGGTTTCGCCCCGAGACCTGCCGCGAACTGTGCGCGCAGATCGGCGCCCAGTTGGCCGGGCCCGGCGCGCCGCAGGGGCGGCTGTGGCGGCGCAGCGTGAGCCTGCTGCACGACGTGGCGCTCGGCCATGCGGCCATCGCCGCGCAGGACTGGCGCAGCGCTGAGGAGCCGCTGGCGCGCGCCGACGCCGCCGCGCAGTCCCTGCGGCTGGGCCGCCTGCATATCGAGCTGCTGGGTCTGCGCGCCTGGGTGCTCGACCGCCGTGGCGAGAAGTCGCTGCCGCTGCTGCGCGAGGCCGCCGACCTGGCCAGCACCTACGGCCTGCTGCGCGTGTTCGACGATGCGCATCCCGCGCTGGGCGACTGGGTGCGCCAGGCGCTGCCCGGCACGGACCTCTCCGTCGGCGCCCGGCCGGGTCCGCTGGCCGCTGCGCTGCGCGCGCCGCTGCCCACGCCGGCTGCGCCGAAGTCGCGCGCGACGCCGAGCATGGCCCTCACGCCGAAGGAGCGCGAGGTGCTGGAGCTGCTGGCGCGCAACCTGTCGAACAAGGAAATCGGTCTGGCGCTGCAGGTGGGCGAAGAGACCATCAAGTGGCACATGAAGAACCTGTTCGCCAAGCTCGACGCCGGCACCCGCAAGCAGGTCGTGCAGCGCGCGCGCATCCTGGGGCTGCTCGAGACCGCGGACTGACGCCACGGGTCGCGGACCGCGACGCCCCCCTCCACGATGGGGGGCCCGGCCCGCGCAGCGGTGCCTAACCTTGTCTCCATTCAAGAAGCTGCCACCCGGCAGTCATGACCCGGAGACAAGCCCATGACCTTCGTCGCCTCACAACAGGCCCCCGCCGTCGTCCGTGCCAGCTCGTTGCCCGATTCGATCAAGGTCGAACCGCTGACCTGCGCCATCGGCGCCGAGCTGTCGAACGTGCACCTCGGCGTCGCCTCGCGCGACTTGGGCCTGGTGGCCGAGATCCGCCAACTGCTGCTGCGCTACAAGGTGCTGTTCTTCCGCGACCAGGACATCACGCGCGCCGAGCACGTGGCCTTCGCGCGCCATTTCGGCGAGCTGGAGGACCACCCGGTGGCCGGCAGCGACCCCGAGAACCCGGGCCTGGTGCGCATCTACAAGTCGCCCGACACGCCCAACGACCGCTACGAGAACGCCTGGCACACCGACGCCACCTGGCGCGAGAAGCCGCCGATGGGCTGCGTGCTGCGCTGCGTGGAGTGCCCGCCGGTGGGCGGCGACACCATGTGGGCCAACATGGCGCTGGCCTACGAGAAGCTGCCCGAGACCATCAAGACGCAGATCGCCGGCCTGCGCGCGCGCCACAGCATCGAGGCCAGCTTCGGCGCCGCGATGCCTATCGAGAAGCGCCTCGCGCTGAAAGCGCAGTTCCCCGACGCCGAACACCCGGTCGTGCGCACGCATCCCGAGACGGGCGAGAAGATCCTGTTCGTCAACCCGTTCGCCACGCACTTCACCAACTTCCACACCCCCGCCCACGTGCGGGTCGGCCAGGACTACGCGCCCGGCGCATCGCACCTGCTGCAGTACCTGATCAGCCAGGCGCAGATTCCCGAGTACCAGGTGCGCTTTCGCTGGCGCCCGAACTCGATGGCGATGTGGGACAACCGCTCGACCCAGCACTACGCGGTGATGGACTACCCGCCGTGCCACCGCAAGATGGAACGTGCCGGAATCATCGGCGACGCGCCGTTCTGATCAATTCTTCTAGCCTCAAGGACACACCATGAATTTCCAGGACGGATCCCTGTTTCCCGAAAACCAGGACAAGCTCGTCATCACCTGCGCACCCTACGGCCCGGAGTGGATGCCGTCGGACTTTCCGGAGGACATCCCGGTCAGCATGGACGAGCAGATCCAGAAGGCGGTCGACTGCTACAACGCCGGCGCGACCGTGCTGCACCTGCATGTGCGCGAGCCCGACGGCAAGGGCAGCAAGCGCCTGTCCAAGTTCAACGAGCTGATCGCCGGCGTGCGCGCGCGCGTGCCCGACCTGATCATCCAGGTCGGCGGCTCGATCAGCTTCGCCCCCGAAGGCGAGGGCGAGGCCGCCAAGTGGCTGAGCGACGACACGCGCCACATGCTGGCCGAGCTGAAACCCACGCCCGACCAGGTGACGATCGCGATCAACAGCAATCAGATGAACGTGGTCGAGCAGATGTGCGAGGCCGACATCGCGGGCACCTCGCTCGCCGAGCCGGCCAACTACCGCGCTTATCGCGAGATGACGATCCCCGCCGGACCGGAGTGGGTCGAGGAGCACATCAAGCGGCTGTCGGCCAACAGCATCCAGACGCACTTCCAGCTCGCCACCATCAGCCAGCTCGAGACGGTCGAGCGCATGATGCGCCGCGGCGTCTGCAACGTGCCGCTGATCCTGACCTGGGTGGCCATCGGCGGCGGCTTCGACCAGCCCAACATCTACAACCTGGCGAACTTCGTGCGGGCGGTGCCCGACGGCGCGGTGCTGACGCTCGAGACCAGCATGCTCAACGTGCTGCCGCTCAACATGATGGCCATCGCGATGGGCCTGCACGTGCGCTGCGGCATCGAAGACAACATCTGGACGCAGGACCGCAAGGCCAAGCTGGGCTCGGTGAAGCAGATCGAACAGCTGGTGCGCATCAGCCGCGAGTTCGGCCGCGAAGTGGCCAACGGCAAGGAGGCGCGCAAGATCTACCGCATCGGCGAGTTCTACAAGTCGGCCGACGAGACGCTGGCCCGCAACGGCTTCGCGCCCAACCGCAAGCACGCCCAGCGCGGCTTCCTGCAGCATGCCTGAGGCGACCGTCCTGGTCGTGCCGGGCCTGCGCGACGCGGTGCCCGAGCATTGGCAGACGCTGCTGGTCGCGCAACTGCAGGCGCAGCGCCGCGCGGTGTGCGCCGTGCCGCCGATGGGCCGCAGCGACCTCGACTGCGCGGCGCGCGTGGCCGCGATCGAGCGCGAGGCGCAACGCATCGACGGGCCACTGGTTATCGTCGCGCACAGCGGCGGCTGCATCATGGTCGCGCACTGGGCACGTACGACGCGCCGCGCCGTGCATGGCGCGCTGCTGGCCACGCCGCCGGACTTCGACACGCCGATGCCCGACGGTTATCCCACGCTGGCGGCGCTGAGTGCTGCCGGCTGGTTGCCGGTGCCGCGCCAGTGCCTGCCGTTTGCGAGCATCGTCGCGGCCAGCCGCAACGACCCGCTGGGCCGCTTCGAGCGCGTCGCCGACCTGGCGTCGGCATGGGGCAGCCGTCTCGTCGACCTCGGCGAGGTCGGCCATCTGAACCCGGCCTCCGGCTTCGGCCATTGGCCGCTGGCCACCGATCTGATCGACCCGCTGGTCGGCGCCGAGAGCGCGGCGTGACTCTTTCATCGCCGCCGCGGCCGGCCTGAACCGACCGCGGCGACGAAACGTTCCGAGGAGACTTTCATGGCCAAGGCCATTCGCTTTCACAAGACCGGCGGCCCCGAGGTGCTCGAGCTCGAGACCGTCGAGGTCGGCGAGCCCGGCCCGGGCCAGGCCCGTGTGCGCCATGCGTTCGTCGCGGTCAACTTCATCGACATCTACTTCCGCAGCGGGCGCTACCCGCATCCGCTGCCCGCGGGCCTGGGCAGCGACGCGGTCGGCATGGTCGAGGCGGTGGGCGAGGGCGTCACCGACATCCGGCCGGGCCAGCGCGTCGGTTACCTGCTCGGCCCGCAGGGTGCGTATTCCGATGTGCGGCTGATGCCGGCCGACGTGCTGATTCCGTTGCCCGACGGCGTGTCCGACCGCACCGCGTCGACGTTGATGATGAAAGGCCTGACCGCGCAGTACCTGTTCCGCCAGGTGCGCCCGCTGCAAGGCGGCGAGACCATCCTGTACCACGCGGCCGCCGGCGGTGTCGGCCTGGTCGCGTGCCAATGGGCGCGCGCCATCGGCGTGACGATGATCGGCACCGTCAGCACCGAGGCGAAGGCCGAGGTCGCGCGCGCCCACGGCTGCGCGCACACGATCGTCACCGGCGGCATGACGCCCGACGAGCTGACGCGCGAGATCCCTCGCCAAGTGCGCGAGCTCACCGGTGGCAAGGGCGTGCCGGTGGTCTACGACTCGGTCGGCAAGGACACGTTGATGGCCTCGCTGGACAGTCTGCAGGTGCGCGGCACGCTGGTCAGCAACGGCACCACATCCGGCCCCGTGGTGGTCGACACCACGCTGCTGGCGGTGAAGGGTTCGATCTGGCTCACGCGGCCGGCGATGGTGCACTACGCGACGCCGCGTTCGCACATGCTGGCGATGGCCGACGAGCTGTTCGCCCATGTGCGGGCCGGGCGCATCACCGGCGAGCCGAAGCAGGAATTCGCACTGGCCGACGCGGCGCGCGCGCACCGCGCACTCGAGTCGCGCCAGACCACCGGCGCCACCGTGCTGGTGCCGTGAACCGACGCTGAAGGAAACCCGCGATGGACCTGCACGCGCTCGAGCAACGCCCCGGCGACGACGACTACCTGTTCGGCCGCGGGCCGGCCTGGTTTGCCTTCGCGATGACGCTGGCGCTAATGATCGTCGACTACGTCGACCGCCAGGTGATCGTGTCGTTGTTCCCGCACATCAAGGCGGCCTGGAACCTGAGCGACAAGCAGCTCGGCGCGCTGGTGTCGGTGGTGTCGGTCACGGTGGCGCTCGGCGCACTGCCGGTGGCGCTGTTCGCCGACCGCGGCAGTCGCGTGAAGAGCATCGTCGTCATGGCCACCGTGTGGAGCCTGGCCACGGTGTCGTGCATGTTCACGCGCAGCTACCACCAGCTGCTGGCGGCGCGTTCGCTGGTCGGGCTGGGCGAGGCGGGTTACGGCTCGGTCGGCGCGGCGTTGATCGCCAGCCACTTTCCGGCGCGCATGCGCGGCGCGCTGCTGGCCGGCTTCTTTGCGTCGGCGTCGGTCGGTTCGGTGCTGGGCGTGATGCTGGGCGGCCTGATCGCCGCCAAGTGGGGCTGGCAGGCCGCGTTCGGCGTCGTCGGCCTGCCGGGGCTGGTGCTGGCACTCGCCTACCTGAAAGTGCGCGACTACCGCACGGTGGCACTGGCCCCTGCGCTCGATGCCAAGCGACGCTCGCTCGGCGAGGCCGCCCGCCACATCGTGGCGCTGCTGGTGCGTTCACCGACGATGTTGTGGGTCTGCGTCGGCGGCGCGGCGCAGCTGATCGTGGTGTCGGCGCTGTGGTCGTGGTTGCCCAGCTTTCTGAACCGCGTGCACGGCATCGCGCCGGCGCCGGCGGCCGTGAAGGCGGCCCTGGTGGTGCTGGCCGGCGCGCTGGGTGCGGTGGTGTGGGGCATCGTGGTCGACCGCGCCGGATCGCGCCGGCCGCACCGCAAGCTGGCGGTGATGGCGGCGCTGTGCGTCGTGGCGCTGGCGCTGCTGGCGTTCGCGTTCGGCGCCGAGCGTCTGGGCGTGACGCTGACGCCGACGGCGCAGTTCACGCTCATCGTGCTCGGCGGCTTCGTCGCCACCTGCACCGTCGGCCCGGTGTCGGCGATCGTCATCGACGTGATCCATCCCGGCGTGCGCGCCACCGGCTCGTCGGTGCTCGCGCTGTTCCAGAACCTGTTCGGCCTGGCGACCGGGCCCTTCGTGGCCGGCGTGCTGTCGGATGCGTGGGGGCTGACCGCGGCGTTGACGGTGACACCCGTGTTCGGCCTGCTCGCGGCGCTGGCCTTCCTGTTGGCCGCACGCAGCTACGAAGCCGACAAGCACCGCGCGGCCGAGCCGCTGCCACGGCCCGCCGGCGCCACACCGGCGCTGGCCTGACCCCCATCCCCATCTGCGCACGAAGGACCCCATGAACGGACTGATGATGCAGCAGCCGCTGCTGATCTCGATGCTGCTCGCGCATGCCGAGCGCCACCACGCCGAGCAGGAGATCGTGTCCAAGCGCGTCGAAGGCGACGTGCATCGCAGCACCTACCGCGAACTGGCAGTGCGCTCGCGCCGCATGGCCAATGCGGTGGCCGCACTGGGCGTCAAGTTCGGCGACCGCGTGGCCACGCTGGCCTGGAACGGCCATCGCCACATGGAGCTGTACTACGCGGTGTCGGGCTCGGGCGCCGTGCTGCACACGCTGAACCCGCGGCTGCACCCCGACCAGGTGGTGTGGATCGCCGACCACGCCGAAGACCAAGTGCTGTTCTTCGACCTGACCTTTCTGCCGCTGGTGGAGGCGGTGGCCTCGCGCGTGAAGACGGTTCGGACCTTCGTCGCGATGACCGATCGCGCGCACATGCCGGTCAACAGCAAGGTGCCCAACCTGCTGTGCTACGAAGAGCTGGTCGCCGGCGCGAGCGACCGCTTTCACTGGCCGCAGTTCGACGAGCACACCGCCAGCTCGCTGTGCTACACGTCGGGCACCACCGGCAACCCGAAGGGCGCGCTGTACAGCCACCGCTCGACGGTGCTGCACACCTATGCGGCCGCGCTGCCCGACGCGCTGAACTGCGCGGCACGCGACACCATCCTGCCGGTGGTGCCGATGTTCCACGTCAATGCCTGGGGCTTGCCCTACGTGGCGTGCATGGTCGGCGCCAAGCTGGTCTTCCCCGGCCCGTGGCTCGACGGCAAGAGCCTGCACGAGCTGTTCGAAAGCGAAGGCGTCACCGTGTCGGCCGGCGTGCCCACGGTGTGGCAGGGCCTGCTCGCGCACGTGGAAGCCCACGACCTGAAGTTCAGCACCATGCGCCGCACGGTGATCGGTGGCTCGGCCTGCCCGCCGGCAATGATGCGTGCCTTCCAGGAGCGCTACGACGTGCAGGTGTTGCACGCCTGGGGCATGACCGAGATGAGCCCGCTGGGCACCGTGTGCACGCTCAAACCCAAGCATCAGACCCTGAACGCCGAGCAGCGCATGGCCGTGCAGGCCAAGCAGGGCCGCGCGGTGTTCGGCGTCGACATGAAGATCGTCGCTGAGGACGGCCAGCAACTGCCGCACGACGGCCAGGCCGCCGGCGAGCTGCTGGTGCGCGGGCCGTGGATCATCTCGAGCTACTTCAAGGGCGAGGGCGGCGACCCGCTGGTGAACGGGTGGTTTCCGACCGGTGACGTGAGCACCATCGACGCCGACGGCTACATGCAGATCACCGACCGTTCCAAGGACGTCATCAAATCGGGCGGCGAATGGATCTCCTCGATCGATATCGAGAACGTGGCGGCCGCCCACCCGGCCGTGCAGATGGCGGCCTGCATCGCGGTGGCGCATGCCAAATGGGACGAGCGGCCGATGCTGGTCGTCGTCAAGAAGCCGGGGGTGACGACGCCGGACGCCGAGTTGAAGGCCGAATTGATCAGGTTCTACGAGGGCAAGGTCGCCAAGTGGTGGATTCCCGACGAGGTCCGCTTCGTCGCCGAGATCCCTCTGACGGCGACCGGCAAGATGCTCAAGCTCAAGCTGCGCGAGCAGTTCAAGGACTTGCGGCTCGGATAAAGCGAGCTATTTCTTCGCTTGCGGCGCCCCCTTGGCCTTGGCGTCGCCTTGCCAGACGCCTTGGTCCTTGAGCGCCTTGGCGACCTCGGACGGCATGTAGGTCTCGTCGTGTTTGGCGAGCACGGTGTCGGCTGTAAAGACGCCGGAGGTTTCGAGCCGTCCTTCCGTCACCACGCCCTGACCCTCGCGAAACAGGTCGGGCAGGACGCCGCTGTAGGTCACTTTGAGCACCGACTTGGTGTCGGTGACGGCAAAGTCGATGCGGCCGCCTTCGCCCTTCTGCAGACTGCCTTTCTCGACCAGCCCGCCCATCCGGACGCGCTGACCGGCCGCGAGCTTCTTCTCGAGCGTGTAGGAGGCAAAGGGGCCAAGCACTGCGCCGTTACCCGGCAGCAGGCCGAGCAGCGAGCCGAGAAAGGTGCCGCGCACAATGGGCAGCGCCGCTTGCCTCAACTCCGCACGGTTCGGCAGCAGGTGGCCGATGGCGGTATGCACCACGTCGCGGGTCTGCTTGGATTCGAGGTTCTTGAGGATCTCGGCAAAGCCGAACAGGCCCATGGCCAGCACCGCGACCTCCAGTCCGTCGGAAATCTCGCTCCAGCCGAAGGTCAGACGCTCCTCGCCGCTTTCCAGGTCGGTGCCGACCGTCGACAGCAGGACGCCGACCAGGATAACGGCGATGGCCCTGGCAACCGATCCGCGAGCGAGCACGACCGCGAACATCAGGCCGAGCACCATGAGCGAGAAATAATCGGCGGGACCGAACAGCAGCGCCATCTTCGTCAGCGGCGTGGCCAGCGCGGCGATGATTATCGTGGCCACGCATCCAGCAAAGAACGAGCCGAGCGCGGCAATGCCGAGCGCAACGCCGGCGCGCCCCTGCTTGGCCATTTCGTGACCGTCGAGCGCCGTGACGACGGAGGTGGCTTCGCCCGGGATATTGACGAGGATGGCCGTGGTCGAGCCGCCGTACTGGGCGCCGTAGTAGATGCCGGCCAGCATGATGAGAGCGCCGACGGGATCGATGCCGAAGGTGATCGGCAGCAGCATGGTGATGGTGGCGATGGGGCCGACACCCGGCAGCACGCCGATCAACGTACCGATCAGGCACCCCAGGAAGCACAAGGCAAGATTTTTCAGCGACAGAGCGACGCCCAGGCCGAGGCCGAGGTTGCCGACCAGATCGGCAATACCACCGCCCAAGTGGCTCAACAGATCCATCATGATGGTACCTCAGTAGCCGAGCGGCAGAATCGGGATCGGCAGGCGCAGCAGGAACCTGAACACGCCGATGCAGACGGCGGTGAGGATGGCCGTGAAGATGAGGACCTCAAGGGGCCGGGTGTCCCTGTCCGCCATCGACGAGACTATGACGGCCAGCGGCCCGGCGACGACGAGCCCCAGCTGCGGAATCTTGACGGTCAGTCCCGCCAGCGACAGCGTCGAGCCACGGATCGTCAGGGCGAACAGCACCACTGCACCGAGCACGAAAATCGGCCCTCGGAGGTGCCAGCGTTCCAGGCGCGGGCCAACCGACAGGAAGCTCGCGATGACCAGCCCAATGCCGAAGACGCCGATCAGAACGGCAACGGAGCGCGGCATCAGCGCCGGACCTACGCTGGTGAGCTGGCCGAAGCGCAAGCCGAGCGAACCGTAGACGCCGAGGAGGGCCAGCCCGATGAGAAACAGCCCCGCGCCCAGATCGACTTGCGATTTGATAATGTCTCGCGAAGATGGTGGCGCGCGATCCCCCGGCGCATCCGGCATTTTACCCTCTCACGGCACGAGCCTTGCGGCGCTTCCCTGACCGACAGCTTGTTATTGGTTCATGTAGGCGGCTGATAAGCCTACATTTTGCGATCTGGAGCGTCTACCCACCAGCAACGTAGACCTTGGTCGCTGGCAGCGGCACCCCACCTCGTCGTTAACCGTCCCGAGAGCCGGTCCGGGGTAGTTCTAAGGAGCAAACGGCCGTTTGTCAGCAGATTGCGGCCGCGCGTACGCCGAAAGTCCGCGCTTTCTGGCGAGCGCTGCCAGCCCCCAGAATACATTGCCGCTACGTGCCATGGGGAGCCTAGTGTGATGATCGAGAAATTCGCCAGTGCTGGCTGCGGGATCGGGAGCGAATTTCTCGATCTGAATCACACTAGGAAACCCGATGATTCTAGTGTCCCTTATGATTGCGAAGTTCGCTCCGCAGCCTAGCCTCGAACACAGGCGAACTTCGCAATCGGGGCACTAGGCTGGATGGATGCAGAAGAAGACGAAAGCTCTGTCAGGTGCGTCCCAGGACGCCTATTTCCGCCGCATCCTCAAGGCGTATCCGAACCTGTCCGCCGACGAGCGCGACCGGCTGGTGCAGCGGCTCCGAGGGGAAATCGCCCAGCTGCGACTGCGCAGGACTGCCCGCGCCGAGATCGAGACGAGCGTGCCGCCGGCTTCCGCGCCCTTGCCGCCCGCCTCGCCAAGACCTGCAATCGTTGCGCCGCCGTTCGATCCGTTTTGTCCCAACGTGATCGTGGTGGTGCGCACCTTGGGGCGCGAAGCCGCGCTGGCCGCGCTCGCGGCCATCGACAGCCTGGACGATCTGCGCCTGCTGGCACGCGAGCAGCGACTGGCCGTGGCAGCCGAGTTGTCGTCAGCCACAGACTTGCGTGCGGCGATCGTGGCGGCCGCCGAGCGGCGCATTGCCAACCGCATGGCGGCAGCAGGCTGAATGCGCGTCCGCTGCCGGAGCGCATCTTCGCTTCTGGTGCGCGGCCGATGGCGGCAACGGCAAGGAGCCCGGAGATGAGACGGATATTTCGCCGACTGGCAGAAACGACGGCCCATGCGGTGGGTACGTCGTGGGCCTTTCTGCTCGCTCTCCTGACCATCGTCGTGTGGGCGGTGACGGGGCCCTACTTCCACTACTCCGACACCTGGCAGCTGTTCATCAACACCGGCACGACCATCGTCACGTTCCTGATGGTGTTCCTCATCCAGAATACCCAGAACCGGGAAACGCGGATCGTGGCGCTGAAGCTCGACGAACTGCTGCGTGGCGTCGAAGGTGCGCGGACGGGGCTGGTCGAGCTCGATCACATGTCGGACGAGGACCTCGAGCGCGTCCAGCAGGAGTTCACGCGGATGCGTGACAAGTACGCGCCGCTGATCGACGACGATCTGGCCCACGTCGAGCGCGAGCTGCAGGCGCGGCAGCGGCGCGGCTGATGCGTGCGGCAGGGTCGCCGGTGATTTGCTGGTGACACGCGGCCGGCACGGTTTGAATCCGGGCACGCCGCAGCGTATGCAGGGACGCGGAGACCTGCAAAAGGAGCCCCATAGATGAAACACGGTGCACGCAACCATCTGCCTGCCGAGGTGACGGCCATCAAGCGGGGCGCGGTGATGTGCCAGGTCGACGTCAAGCTGGTCGGCACGGACTACAAGATGACGTCAGTGATGACGGTCGATTCGCTGGACAGCATGGGCCTCAAGGTAGGCGACCGGGTCGGCGTGCTGGCCAAGGCCGTCAACGTGCTGCTGATCAAGGATTGAACCGGAACCATCACCGTCGAGTGGGCCGTGCCGCGCGCCGTATGCCGAGACTGCCTGGAGATGCTCGCGACCGGGGCTGTGCCCTGCGTCGTGTGCGGGTCGCGCCGGCTCGTTGCCCACGATGAGATCGACGCGCTCGGGATTGCGCACATCGATTGCGATGCGTTCTATGCGTCCGTGGAAAAGCGCGACGATCCGAGCCTGGAGGACCGGCCGCTGATCGTGGGCCATGCGGGCGGGCGCGGCGTCGTCACCACGGCCTGCTACCTGGCACGAGTGTCCGGCGTACGCTCGGCGATGCCGATGTTCCAGGCGCTGGAGCTGTGCCCCGACGCGGTGGTGCTGGCGCCCGACATGGCCAAATACAAGCGGGTGAGCGAGGCCATCCGCGAAGTCTTCCTGTCGGCAACGCCGCTGGTGGAGCCGGTGTCGCTGGACGAG
>CALMQI010000053.1 GCA_937871935.1 uncultured Burkholderiales bacterium | reverse complement strand
CGACGGCGAAGGGATCGCGGCGACCCGGATGTTCATCGCCAAGAATGCTCGGCGCGTGGCCGGATTGGTCGGGGCAAAGCGGGCGATGCGTGCGTGCAACGCGATCTCGTTGAGCGAACTCAAGCGCGTCGTCGACCTGTGGGCCGAAAGCGCGCTGCAACTGCGCGAGGCCGATCTGCGGATTATGCAGCGCCTCGCCAATGCTCAGACGCGGCTCGTCGCGGCGACGGGTTAGGAGCTGGCCGCTCCAACCGGCGCACGATCTCCGCTTCCGTCCCATTACTCTGAACGCCGGGCTCCTGTGCCCGAGTGACCACCCATGTGGAGGCTGTTGGTCTCAATCAAAGCGCTCGTCCGGCTTCCCGACAAGCCGTTCATAACGTGCGGCAAGTCATGTAATGAGATATTGTAACAAATGAACCGTGCGGCTATCCACGGGATGAAGCAGCGATTTTCGCCTGCGTTCAATCTTCGATCCGGAGAAGCCCGTTGCGCCCATTGGCACCGCACGTCCTCTTTCCTCTGCTGACCCTCGCTTGCTTCGTGCCGGTCGCGGCCCAGGCGCAAGACGCCGACCAGACGATACCCGACCCCGATGCCAGCGATCCCCAGCACGATCGGCCAGATCGCAGCATCATCGTGACCGGAGTCCGCCCGACCTCGCGGCTCGATGCGCTGTCCGGCGTTGCAGTTCTTCAGGACAGCGAATTGCACCAGGCCATCCGCCCCTCGATCGGCGAAACCCTGGCGCGTACGCCTGGGGTCTCGGCCACGTCGTTCGGGCCGAGCGCATCGCGTCCGGTCCTGCGCGGGCTGCAGGGCGAGCGGGTGCGGGTGCGCGTGGCCGACACGCTGGGGCTGCTGGATCCGTTCCAGACGTACGACCTGATCGCGGCGCTGCGCCGCCAGATCCATATTCACATCGAGATCCACGCCCACAACGACCTCGGCCTGGCCACCGCCAACACGCTGGCCGCGCTGCGCGCCGGCGCCACGCATGCCAGCACCACCGTCAACGGCCTCGGCGAGCGTGCCGGCAACGCGGCGCTCGAAGAGGTGGCGATGGCGGCGCGCCACCTGTACGGGCAGGAGTGCGGCATCGATACCGTCGCGCTGCCCGCCATCTCGCGGCTGGTGGCGCGGGCCTCGGGCCGGCCGGTGGCCGCCGGCAAGAGCATCGTCGGCGAGGCGGTGTTCACCCACGAGTCGGGCATCCACGTCGACGGCCTGCTGAAGGACCGCGCCAACTACGAGGCCTTTCGGCCCGAGGAAGTCGGCTCCGCGCACCGGCTCGTGCTCGGCAAGCATTCGGGCTCGCACGGCGTGCGCGACGCCTACGCGCGGCTCGGGCTGCACCCGGGCGAGGCGCTGGTGCAGCGCCTGCTCGAGCGCATCCGCGAGCACGTGTGCGTGGCCAAGCGCGCGCCCGACGACAAGGACCTGATGCGCTTCTATGTCGAGACCGCCGCGGCGGTGGCGAACATCGAGCGCAGCGCCTGACGCTGCCCACCGGAGACACACGATGCAGACCCTGATCGAGAAGATGAAGGCGCTGTCGAGCGCGGAGGACTTCCTGCTCTTCTTCGGCGTGCCGTTCGAGGCGCGCGTGGTGCAGGTGAACCGCCTGCACATCCTGAAGCGCTTTCACCAGTACCTGCACCGCAGCGACGGGCTGCCGGCGCTCGACGACGTGGCGCTGTTCCGCCGCTATCGCGAACTGCTGACGCAGGCCTACGACGACTTCACCCAGTCGACCGCGCAGCGCGAAAAGGTGTTCAAGGTCTTCCACAGCGCCGAGGGCAGCGCCCAGGTGCCGCTGGCCGCGCTGCGCGACAGCCTGGCCGACCGCCGCCGCGCGGCCTGAACCGAGAGCGAGCGCAAGCCATGCACATCGTCGTCTGCATCAAGCAGGTCCCGGACTCGGCGCAGATCCGCGTGCATCCGGTCACCAACACCATCATGCGCCAGGGCGTGCCGGCGATCGTCAACCCGTACGACCTGTTCGCGCTCGAGGAGGCGCTACGCCTGAAGGACCGGCATGGCGGCCGCGTGACGATGCTGTGCATGGGCCCGCCGCAGGCCGAGGACGCGCTGCGCAAGTGCCTGAGCTTCGGCGCCAGCGACGCGATCCTGGTCACCGACCGCGCCTTCGCCGGCGCCGACACGCTGGCCACCAGCTACGCGCTGGCGGCGGCGATCCGCCGAATCGGGCAGGAGCAGGCGGTCGATCTCGTCTTCACCGGCAAGCAGACGATCGACGGCGACACCGCGCAGGTGGGCCCCGGCATCGCCAAGCGGCTGGGCATGAACCTGCTCACCTACGTGAGCCGCATCGTCGAGCTCGACCTCGACGGCCGGCGCCTGCGCGTCGAGCGCCGCGCCGAGGGCGGCGTGCAGCTGCTGCAGACGACGCTGCCGTCGCTGATCACCATGCTCGAAGGCACCAACGAGATGCGTTTCGCCAGCATGGACGACATGCTGCGCTCGGGCCGCATGCCGGTGCGCCGCTGGAACAAGGACGACGCCGGCATCGACGACGTCGCGCGCATCGGCCTGAAGGGCTCGCCGACCGTCGTGAGCAAGGTGTTCGGCCCGACGCCGCGCACGCAGAAGGCCGACGTCGAGGTGGTGGCCGACAGCTCGGTGCACGACATCTGCCTCAACGTGATGCAGAAGATCTTCACCACGCACCCGACGCTCGAGGCAGAGACCGTCGAACGACTGTCGGTCTGAAGGAGCACCGCATGAGCGAAGCAGCCAAACCCGCGGCCCCGGCCGCCCCGCGCCCGGCAGGCCGCGCCGGCAGGAACACCGAGCTGCCCGAGCACCTCAAGTCCTACAAGGGTGTCTGGGTCTTCGTCGAGCACGACCGCGGCCATGTGCATCCGGTCAGCTGGGAGCTGATGGGCGAGGCGCGCCAGCTCGCCGACAAGCTGGGCGTCAGCGTCAGCGGCGTGCTGCTCGGCGGCCCCGACGAGCCGCTCGACCGCTTTGCGCAGGAGGCCTATGCCTACGGCGCCGACCGTTGCTACCTGATGCGCGACCCGGTGCTCAAGGGCTACCGCAACGAGCCGTTCACCAAGGGCCTGACCGACCTGGTGAACACGCACCAGCCCGAGATCATGCTGCTGGGCGCCACCACGATGGGGCGCGACCTCGCCGGCAGCGTGGCCACCACGCTGGGTACCGGCCTCACCGCCGACTGCACCGAGCTCAACATCGACGGCCGCGCGTTGGCGGCGACGCGGCCGACCTTCGGCGGATCGCTGCTGTGCACGATCATGACGCTGGCCTACCGGCCGCAGATGGCCACCGTACGGCCGCGCGTGATGAGCATGCCGCGGCGCGACGACAGCCGCCACGGCGACATCGTCGAGATGGCGCTCGGCATGGTCGAGACCGACATCGTGACCAAGCTGCTCGACTTCATACCCGACGCCAACCGCGACACCGTCAACCTGGCCTACGCCGACATCATCGTCACCGGCGGCAAGGGCCTGAAGAACGCCGACAACTTCAAGCTGGTGTGGGAGCTGGCCCGCGTGCTCGGCGCCGAGGTCGGCGCGACGCGCGCCGTCACGCAGGCCGGCTGGACGGGCGCCGAGCGCCAGGTCGGCCAGACCGGCAAGACGGTTCGGCCCAAGCTCTACATCGCCGCCGGCGTGAGCGGCGCGATCCAGCATCGCGTGGGCATGGAAGGCTCGGACGTGATCGTCGCGATCAACACCGACCCGTCCGCACCGATCTTCGACTTTGCGCACTACGGCATCGTCGGCAACGCGATGCAGGTGCTGCCGGTGCTGACCCAGACTTTCCGTGCGCATCTCGACAAACGCACCCGAAAAATTGCATGACCCCCCCGAAGCGCCCTGACGCAGGAGCGATGTGATGGCAGCCACAGAGAAGTTCGACGCGATCGTGGTCGGCGCGGGGCCCTCGGGCAACACCGCCGCCTACACGCTGGCCAAGGCCGGCCTCAAGGTGCTGCAGATCGAGCGCGGCGAGTACCCGGGCAGCAAGAACGTGCAGGGCGCGATCCTGTATGCCGACGCGCTGGAGAAGGTGATCCCCGACTTCCGCGACGACGCGCCGCTGGAGCGCCACATCATCGAGCAGCGCGTGTGGGTGCTCGACGACGCCAGCTTCGTGGGCACGCACTATCGCAGCGAGGACTACAACAAGCCGCCGTACAACCGCTACACCATCATCCGCGCGCAGTTCGACAAGTGGTTCAGCGCCAAGGTGCGCGAGGCAGGCGCCTTGCTGGTGTGCGAGACCACCGTCGAGGAGCTGCTGATGGACGGCAAGCGCTGCGTCGGCGTGCGCTGCGACCGCAAGGGCGGCGAGGTCTACGCCGACGTGGTGATCCTCGCCGACGGCGTGAACAGCACGCTGGCGCGCAAGGCCGGCTTCCACGGCGAGATCAAGAGCGAGAACGTCGCGCTGGCGGTCAAGGAGATCCTGTTCCTGCCGGAAGAGGTGATCCAGTCGCGCTTCAACGTCAAGGAAGAAGAGGGCGTGGTCATCGAGATGATGGGCACCGTCACCGAGGGCATGGTCGGCACCGGTTTCCTGTACACCAACAAGGATTCGCTGACCATCGGCGTCGGCTGCATGCTGGGCGACTTCAAGGCCAACCCGAAGCGCACCACGCCGTACGCGCTGCTCGAGAAGCTGAAGCGTCACCCGTCGATCGCGCCGCTGATCGAAGGTGGCGAGATGAAGGAGTACTGCGCCCACCTCATTCCCGAGGGCGGATTCCACGCGGTGCCGCAGGTCTACGGCGACGGCTGGATGATCGTCGGCGACTCCGGCGGCTTCGTCAACGCGGTGCACCGCGAGGGCAGCAACCTGGCGATGACCACCGGTCGGCTGGCCGCCGAGACCGTGATCGCGGCCAAGGCCGCAGGCGCCGCGCTCGACGCCCGCACGCTCAAGGCCTACAAGCAGCGGCTCGACGAGAGCTTCGTGATGAAGGACCTGCACAAGTACCGCGACATGCCGCAGGTGCTGCACGCGAGCCCGCAGTTCTTCACCACCTATCCGCTGCTGGTCAACCGCGCCGCCAAGACCATGATCACCGTCGACGGCATCGACAAGAAGGCCAAGCAGCGCGAGATCTTCGGCAGCTTCAAGGCGGCGCGGCGCTTTCGCGGGCTGGTCGGCGATGCATTCAAGCTGTGGAGGGCTTTCCGATGAACACTGCAGTGCACGTCGTCAACGTCGAGGACAAGCTGTTCCAGAACCGCTACAAGGTCGACCACGGCCGGCCGCACATCCGTATCAAGGACGCCGAGATCTGCAAGAACACCTGCCAGTCGCAGGCCTGCACCTACGTCTGCCCGGCCGCCTGCTACAAGGCTGAGGGCAACGGCGCGGTCACGCTGATCACCGACGGTTGCCTCGAATGCGGCAGCTGCCGCGTGATCTGCACCGAGCACACCAACGTCGACTGGTCGTATCCGCGCGGCGGCCACGGCATCCTGTTCAAGTTCGGCTGATGGCGCGGCGATGAACGACGTCGAACGATTCCTGGCCCACGCGGTGCAGCTCGAGCGCGAGGCGGCGCGCCGCTACGAGGAGCTGGCCGCCGCGATGCAGACGCTCGGCAACCGCACGCTGCACGAGTTCTTCTCGCGCATGGCGCACTACTCGCGGCTGCACCTGGCGCAGGCGCGCGCGCGCGCGGGCTTTCGCGAGCTGCCGGCGCTGGCGGCCGACGAATACGAGTGGCCCGACGGCATCTCGCCCGAGATCGCCGACTGGGCCGGTGTCGATGCGCTGATGGACGCCCGCGCCGCGCTGCTGCTCGCACTCGACGGCGAGCGCCGCGGGCACGCCTACTACGCGACGATGGCGGCCACCACCGGCGACGCCGAGCTGCGCGCCATCGCCAACGAATTCGCGAGCGAGGAGGCCGAACACGTGGCCGAGCTGGAGAAACTGGTCGCCGCCTGCCCCGCTTGATCGGCATCAAGCCCACGCGCAGCGAGGGCGCAGACGGGCTTGTTTCTTGCACTGCACAACGCAAGGCGTGGTGCGCCGGGCCTGATGCCCGAACACGATGCACGCCGGACCCCACAAGGGTCTGGGATGCACCGTCAGCGTACCGCGCCGTGAAACGAGGTGCGCGATGCTGAGCCGAACGACGCATGACCAGCGCTCCCACGTGGAGCTGATTTCGATCTACGAGATCTGCCGCATCCTGGGGGCCTCGCTCGACATCGAGCGCACCTTTCGCGCGGCACTCAACGTGCTGGCCGCGCACCTGGCGCTGCAGAAGGTGATGATCGTGATGCCGCTGCCCGACGGCACCGGCCTGCGCGTGCACAGCTCGGTGGGCCTGTCGCGCGAGCAGGAGCAGCGCGGCCGCTGGCAGCACGGTGAGGGCGTGATCGGCCATGTCCAGGCCAGCGGCATGGCGGTGGTGGTGCCCGACGTGGCGCAGGCGCCGGAGTTCATCGACCGCACCGGCGCATTCGGCGGCGCCGATGCCGCGCACATGATGGCCTTCGTGGTGGTGCCGCTGAAGACCGACAAGGGTGTCGTCGGCGTGCTGGCCGCGCAGCGCGAGGTGCAGGGCGGCGCGCGCCTGTCGGACGACCAGCGCATCCTCACGATGGTGGCCGCGCTGCTGGCGCAGGCGGCATCGCTGCACGACGCGGTGAGCGACGAACACCGCCGCCTGCAGCTCGAGGCCACGCGGCTGCAGAAGGCACTGCAGCGCGAACCGCGTGGCCGCTACACGCTGGCCAACGTGATCGGCGACTCGCACCCGATGCAGCAGGTCTTCACCGAGGTGCACCAGGCCGCGCCGTCGCGAGCCACCGTGCTGCTGCGCGGCGAGAGCGGCACCGGCAAGGAGGCGATCGCGCGCGCCATCCACTTCCTGTCGCCGCGCAAGGACGCCGCGTTCATCAAGGTCAACTGTGCCGCGCTCACCGAGAGCCTGCTCGAGAGCGAGCTGTTCGGCCACGAGAAGGGCGCCTTCACCGGCGCCAGCGGCGAGCGCAAGGGCCGCTTCGAGCTGGCCCACGGCGGCACGCTGTTCCTCGACGAGATCGGCGACGTGTCGCCGGCCTTCCAGGCCAAGCTGCTGCGTGTGCTGCAGGAGCGCGAGTTCGAGCGCGTGGGCGGCAGCAAGCCGGTGAAGGTGGATGTGCGCCTCATCTGCGCCACCAACCGCGACCTGGAGAAGATGGTGCAGCGCGGCGAGTACCGCGCCGATCTGTACTACCGCATCAACGTGGTGTCGATCACGCTGCCGCCGCTGCGCGAGCGGCGGGCCGACATCCCGCCGCTGGTGGCGCACTTCATCGACCGCTACAACAAGGAAAACCGTCGCCAGCTGAAAGTCACGCCCGAGGCGATGAAGGTGCTGACCAGCTGCTACTGGCCGGGCAACGTGCGCGAGCTGGAGAACTGCATCGAGCGCACCGCGACGATGGTGCAGGGCGACACCATCCGCGACCTCGCGTTCCCCTGCAAGCAGAACCGCTGCCTGACGCAGACGCTGCACTTCCTGGACAAGGCCGACGCGGTGGCGGCAGTGGCCAGCCTGGCCGCGCCGCCGGTGCAACCCGCGCGTGCCGCGGACGCCGGCGTGGCGCCGCCAACGGCGAGCAGCAGCCCCACGCGCATCGGGCCGACGCACGCATTGCCCGCCAGCCCGGCGCGCGACGACGAGGCGCCACCGCCGCTGGAGGACGAGCGCGAGCGGCTGATCTGGGCGATGGAGCAATGCGGCTGGGTGCAGGCCAAGGCCGCGCGGCTGCTGCGCATCACGCCACGCCAGCTGGGCTACGCGCTGCAGAAGAACCGCATCGAGGTGCGCAAGTTCTGACGGCGTCTGGCGTGTAGTGGATCCGCCGAGAGCCGAAGCGGGCAGCCTTCCGCTGGTTGGTGTGAATTGACGGCCCCCAGAAACTTCGGCCTACTGGCCGCCGTCCACCACCCGGCCAAGCGAGGTTCCCGTGTTCAGAACTCCCTTTTCGTTCGTTCGCACCCTCGTGCTCGGCGTCGGCCTGGCGGCAGTCGGCGCCGCTGGCGCGCAGAGCCGGCAGTTCTCGTTTGCCTACGACCAGCCCAAGACCAGCGCCTACGGCTTCGGCGCCGACGTGTTCGGCAAGCGACTGGCCGAGCTGAGCAAGGGCACGCTGTCGACCAACCAGTACGCTGGCGCGCAGCTCGGCTCCGAGGCGCAGACGCTGCAGAAGGTGCAGACCGGCGACATCGACTTCGTGCTCGTCTCGACGGCCAACTCGTCGACCATCCAGCCCGAGTCGGGGGTGTTCTCGCTGCACTTCATCTTCCGCGGACCCGATCACGCGGTGAAGGTGCTCACCGATCCGAAGGTGATCGCGGCGATGCGCGACATGTACGCCAGCAAGGTGAAGGGCGCCCACATGCTCACGCTCGGCAGCCAGGGCCTGCGCAACCTGTACTGCAAGAAGGAGATCAAGAACCTCGCCGCGATCAAGAACGTCAAGGTGCGGGTGCAGGCCACGGTGACCGAGGACACGCTGTTCCCCGCCTACGGCGCGCAGATCGTGCACATGCCGTTCGGCGAGGTCTACACCTCGCTGCAGACCGGCGTGGTCGAGTGTGCCGAGAACGGCTACACGGTGTACATGCTGAACAAGCACTACGAGGTGGCGCCGGTGATGTCGGTGACCGAGCACGAGGCCAACAACTCGGTGCTGTTCGTCAGTGACAAGCTCTGGGGCACCCTGAGCGCCGAGCAGAAGCAGTGGGTGCAGCAGGCCGCCGACGACATGAACAAGGTGCAGCCGGCCAAGGCCTTCGAGATGGAGAAGGAGTCGCGCGCCCGCCTCGAGAAGATCGGCGTCAAGATCGCCACCGGGGTCGACAAGTCAGGCTTCGAGGCGGTGAGCAAACCGATCCAGGACAAGCTGGCCAAGGATCTCGGCCCCCACGCCATCAAGATCCTCGACCTGGTGCGCAACGTCAAGTAGGCGACGCGGTCGTTGTCGTCCCTCGTTCAGGAGAGCCAACGCCACCTCAAGTGGCGTGCGCTCGACGGCCTGGAGCGCGCGCTGATGGTGCTGTGCGGCGTGGCCATCTCCGGCTTCACCGTCAGCGTGATCTGCGACGTCGTCACGCGCACGATCGGCCGGCCTTGGCTGTGGCTGCAGGAGGTGACGATGACCTTCTTCATCTACGGCGTATTCATCGGCACCGCGGCCGCTACGCGGCGCAACGACCACCTATACCTGGCCGCGCTGGCCGAGTCGATGCACGGCCGCAAGCGCCAGCTGTTCGAGACCTTCAACCGGCTGGTCGTGCTGGCGGTCGCGCTCAGCATGGTCTGGTTCGGCTATCTCAACTTCCTCGACGGTTTTCGCAGTCTTCGCATGCCGTCGATGACGCCGCTGGCGAGCCTGTACGCGGCGATTCCGCTGTGCGGCGCGCTGGTGGCGCTGTTCGTGGTGGAGCAACTCGTCAACGGCTGGAAGAACGGCTTCGCGGAGCCTGAGGATTGGAGAGCCGCGCCATGACCACGAACGGCATCCTGATCTTCGTGATGGCGTTCCTGTTCCTGTTTCTTGGGTATCTCGGCGTGCCAGTGGCATTTGCGCTGATCGCCGGCGTGCTGGTCGTCACGGCGTTCACGCCGATCGGGCTGCCGTCGATGATGACGCAGCTGTTCAACGGCATCGACGTCGAGGCGCTGCTCGCGGTGCCGTTCTTCCTGCTGGTGGGCGAGCTGATGACGTCGTCCGACGTCACCGCACGCATGATCAAGTTGTCGCAGGCGCTGATCGGGCATGTGCGCGGCGGCCTGGCGCAGGTGGTCACCGTGTTCAGCATGTTCTTCGCCGGCGTGTCCGGCTCGTCGGCGGCCGACGTGGCGGTGCTGTCGCGCTCGCTCGGCCCGGACATGAAGCGCGAGGGCTACAACCCCGCCTTCATCGCCGCGCTGATCGCCTCGGCCTCGACGATGGCCAACCTGATCCCGCCCAGCATCATGGCGGTGGTCTACGGCGCCACCGGCAACGTGTCGATCGGCGGCCTGTTCCTCGGCGGCGTGGTGCCGGGGGTGCTGGTGGGCCTGGGCCTGATGATCTACAGCCACTTCTTCGGGCCGGTGGGCATGATGCGCCCGCGTTCGTCGTTCGGCGAGGTCTCGGCCGCGGCCCGTGGCGCAGCCGTGCCGCTGGTGATCCCGGTGATCATCATGGGCGGCATTCTGTCGGGCTTCTTCACGCCCACTGAAGCCGGCGTGGTGGCCGTGGCCTACATCGTGTTCGTCGCGATCCCGCTGCTCAACCGCGGCTATCTGCGCCGGCTGCCGCACGACATGGCGATGACGGGCTTGTTGTACTCGATCCCGCTCATCACCATTGCGGCGGCGTCGGCCTTTGGCTGGATGCTCGCCTACCTGCGCGGGCCGGCAGTGGTATCTGAGTGGATCAGCCATGCGGCCGGCAACGACCCGTTCATGATCATGCTGCTGCTGGTGCTGCTGTTCATCATCGTCGGCGACTTCATCGATGCTATTCCCGCCATCATCATCTTCATGCCGATCATCACCGAGCTGACCAAGAGCGCTGACATCAACCCCGTGCACATGGGCGTGGTGATCATCGTGACACTGGCGTTCGGCCTCATCACGCCGCCGTACGGCATTGCGCTGCTGATGGCGTCGAAGTTCATCGGCGTGCGCTTCGGCCGCGCGATGTTCGCCTCGTTGCCGATCTACATCGTCTTCCTGGCGACCATCGTGTTCTGCATCTTCTTCCCCGACATCGTGTTGTGGCTGCCCAAGCACTTCTTGCCTGAGTCGGTGGGTTGCTTCAAGAACCCGTCGGGCAGCGGCTACATCTGTCCCTGAGTGGAGCGGTTCGGGCCCACCGCGCCCGAAATCCGGGACGGCGTTCGGGGCTTTCCCGCGCGACCCTGAATCGACGTAATGTCTGCCACCGGCCGCGGATGCGCGGACGGCTTGGAGACGCCGATGAACACGAGCGCGCTTCCCACCTTCCGGCTGCAGGCGGGCACCGCATTGCCACCCGCGGTGAGCGGCATCCATGCGCCGGTGACGCTGGCTTCGCCGGCGTTGCAGGTGATGACCGATCTCACGCTGGTCCGGGCGGCGACGACGCAACCCGACACGTCCCTGCGGCAGGCGGAGCAGGTGATGATCTTCCAGGGCGTGCGCATGTTGTTCGTGATCAGCGAGATGCCGACGGTCGAGGGCCTGATCACCAGCACCGACCTGCATGGCGACCACGCGCTGCGCGCCGTCCACGAGCGCGGTCTGCGCTACGACGATCTGTGCGTCGCCGACGTGATGACGCCGGCAGCCACGCTCGAGGCCATCGACTTCGCGGCGCTGGCCTCGGCCACGGTGGGGCAGGTCGTCGCCACCTTCAAGCGGCACGGCCGCCACCACCTGATCGTCGTGGAGACGCCCGGCGCACCGTCTGCCTGTCGCCTGCGCGGCGTGTTCTCCCGCTCGCAGGTCGAGCGGCAGCTCGGTTCCGTGATCGAGATGACACCGATCGCGAGCAGCTTCTCGGAGATCGAGCGGGCGCTGGTCTGAGCCCTGCGCGTAGCTCACCGAGCGCGCGCCCTCAATGTCGGCGCTCCCCGGCCGATAACCAGACGTCCGGGCACGCGAACGTCCGCCATCGCGGGCGACCCACCATGAAGCTGAAGACCTATCACTATTCCGCCGCCGCGGGCTGGAACAGCGCGCTCGACCCCGCGCTGGACGGCCCGAATACGCTGGTGCTGGCCTTCGGCGCACCACGGTTCGCCGACGACCCGGCGCCTTTGTTCGAACTGGCCGGGCGCTTCCCGCAGTCGGTCGTGCTGGGTTGCTCGACGGCGGGCGAGATCATGGGCACCCAGGTGCACGACGACACCTTGTCGGTGGCGGTGGCGCAGTTCGAGCGTTCCACGCTGCGCCACGCCAGCGCCGCGGTCAGCGATCCGGTGGAATCACACGCGGCCGGTGCCGCGCTGGCGCAGCAGCTGGCCGGTGACGGCCTGCGCGCGGTGTTCGTGCTGTCCGACGGCTTGTGCGTCAACGGCACGCTGCTGGTCGAAGGCATGATGTCGGCGCTGCCCGCCGATGTCGGCGTCACCGGCGGGCTGGCGGGTGACGGCAGCGAATTCAAGCGCACCTGGGTGCTGGCCGATCGGCGGCCGCTGCCCGGCCGCGTGGCCGCGGTCGGCTTCTACGGCCCTGCGGTGCGCATCGGCCACGGCTGCGACCATGGCTGGGCCGAGTTCGGCCCGCCGCGCCGCGTGACGCGTGCAGTCGGCAACGTGCTCTACGAGCTCGACGGCAAGCCCGCGCTGCAGCTGTACAAGACCTACCTGGGCGAGCTGGCCGCCGGCCTGCCCGGCACGGCGCTGCTGTACCCGCTGGCGATCTGGCGCGACGAGCAGGATCCGCAGCACCTGGTGCGCACGATCCTGGCGATCGACGAGGCCGAGCAATCGATGACCTTCGCCGGCGACATTGCGCAGGACGGCATCGCGCGCCTGATGCGCTCGACCAACGACAAGCTGATCGACAGCGCAGGCGTCGCGGTGGATCGCGCCGCCGCCGGCGCGGCGGCCGGCGATTCGCTGGTCGTCTCGGTCAGCTGTGTCGGACGCCGCCTGCTGCTGGGCGAGCGCACCGACGAGGAGATCGAGACGGTGTGTGCCGGCGCGCCGCCCGCGGCCGGCCATGTGGGCTTTTATTCGTACGGCGAGATCTCCCCGGCCCTCGGCGGCCACGGCGGCGAGCTGCACAACCAGACCATGACGGTCACGGTGATCAGCGAGGGCTGAGCCGCGTGGCCGACGCGCTGCATCCCCTGCTGAAGCGGCAGCTGCATCGCCTGAAACTGTCGGCCGATGCGGCGCCCGACGCGCCGGCATGGCCGCGGCTGATCGAACGGGTGAACCGCGCGTATCAGGACTTCGACCAGGAGCGCTACCTGCTCGAGCGCTCGCAGGATCTCGCCTCGCAGGAGCTGATGGGACTCAACGACGCGCTACGCACCAGCCAGGCGCGGCTGACCAGCCTGGTCTCGCTGTCGTCGGACTGGATCTGGGAGCAGGACGCCACCCTGCGTTTCACCTACGTGTCGGCGCAATCGTCGGGCTCGGGCCCGGTGGACCTGTCGCTGCTGCTCGGTGCCGCGCTCACCGACACGGCCCGCATCGTGGCCAGCGGCGAGGTCGCTGCCGGTTATGCCGCCGCCATGGCCGCGCAGGCGGCGTTTCGTGAGCTGACCTTCAGCGCGCCGGCCGCCCCGGGCGGCAGCGAGTTCCACTTCCGGCTCAGCGGCGAGCCGGTGTTCGGGCCGCAGCGCAAGCTGCTCGGCTACCGCGGCGTGGGCACCGACGTGACGCACGCCGTCAGCGTCGAGCGCCAGTTGCAGCACATGGCGCGCTTCGACGCGCTCACCGGCCTGGCCAACCGCACGCAGTTCAATGAGCGCCTGCACCTGGCGATGGTGCGCGCCCGGCGCAGCCTGCATCGGTTCGCGCTGCTGTTCCTCGACCTCGACCGCTTCAAGGCCATCAACGACAGCCTCGGCCATGCCGCCGGCGACGAGCTGCTGTGCACCATGGCCACCCGGCTGAGCCAGCTGGTGCGCGGCGCCGACCTGGTGGCCCGGCTGGGCGGCGACGAGTTCGTGGTGCTGATCGAAGACATCGACGATGCCCCTTCGCTGCGCCCGCTGGTCGAGCGGCTGCTGCAGTCCATCAGCGAACCGATGACGCTGCAGCAGCGGCGCTTCCAGGTCAGCGGCAGCGTGGGCATCAGCGTGTTCCCGGACGACGGCGACGACGCCGACACCTTGCTGAAGAACGCCGACGCGGCGATGTACCTGGCCAAGAGCAGGGGCCGCAACAACTACCAGTTCTACACGGTGCAGCTGGCCAGCCAGGCCTTCAACCAGTTCACGCTGGAGGCCGACCTGCGCCTGGCGGTGCAACGCGGCGAGCTGACGCTGTATTTCCAGCCCAAGGTGCGTGTGGACAGCGGCGAGCTGTCGGGGCTGGAGGCGCTGCTGCGCTGGCGTCACCCGACGCGCGGGCTGCTCGCCCCCGGCGAGTTCATCGCGCTGGCCGAAGAGACCGGCCTGATCGTGCCGATCGGCCGCTGGGTCATGCTGGCGGCCTGCCGGCAGATCCGCGGCTGGCGCGATGCCGGTCTGCAGGTGCCGTGCTGCGCCATCAACCTGTCGGTGCGCCAGTTCGTCAACGAGACGCTGGAAGCCGACCTGTGCCACGCCCTGGGCACCTACGGCCTGCCGCCGCAGGCGCTGGAGGTCGAGATCACCGAGAGCACGCTGATGACCGACAGCCGCCGCGCGGAGCGCGTGATGCGCAAGCTGCACGAGCTGGGCATCCGCATCTCGATCGACGACTTCGGCACCGGCTATTCGTCGCTGTCGTACCTGAAGCGGTTTCCGGCCCAGGTGCTCAAGATCGATCGGTCGTTCATCGGCGACCTGCCCGACGATCGCGACAACGCGGCGATCACCGAGGCCGTGATTGCGATGGCGCACCGGCTCGGTCTGACGGTGGTGGCCGAGGGCGTGGAGACACCCGCTCAGCTCGCCTTCCTGCGCGAACTGGGTTGCGACGAGGCGCAGGGTTATCTGTTCGGACGGCCCGTCCCGGCGGAGAGCCTGCTCGAGCGGCTGGAGCGCCCCACGTCCAGGACCGACGTGGCACCGCTGGGCACCGCCTGAACCGCTGCGCTCGCGGCGCACGCCGCTGCGCGCCGCGTCAGGTTCCGCGGGCCGCCGGCAGCGGACTGATATCCTGCGCATCAACGTGATGGCCTTGCCGCCGATGCTGATGCGCGCCGCGCCGCGACAGTTGTTGCCGCTGACGACCGGACGAAGGCTTGCCATCTTGCTGGCGCTCGTCGTAGCGGGCTGCGCCGCCGTCCGGCACGACGTGCCGCGCCCGCTCTCCCACGTGATCGACGATGCGCAGCAGACGGCGCTCGGCCGCGGCTTCGCGGCGCAGCTGGCGGCCACACCCGGGCAGTCGGGCTTTCGCTTGCTGCCGTCGGGACAGGAGGCGTTCCTGATCCGGGCCGCCCTGGCCGAGGCGGCGCAACGTTCGCTCGATCTGCAGTACCACATCGTCGCGCCGGACGTCACCGGCACGCTGCTGCTGTACCGCGCGCTGCGCGCGGCGCAGCGCGGCGTGCGCGTGCGGCTGCTGATCGACGACCTCGATGTCGCTGGCCGCGACGAGCAACTCGCGACACTCGCCGCGCTGCCTCACGTGCAGGTGCGCGTCTTCAATCCCTATCCGCGGCGCGGCGTGCCGGGCTGGTCGCCGCTGTTCGACTACCTCATCAGCGACGGCAAGCGCCTGAACCAGCGCATGCACAACAAGCTGTGGATCGCCGACAACGCGGCCGCGCTGATCGGTGGGCGCAACCTGGGCGATCCCTATTTCAACGCCGACGGGCAGAACAACTTTGCCGACCTCGACGTGCTGGCCGCCGGGCCGGTGGTGGCCCAGGCCTCGCGCAGTTTCGACGAATACTGGAACAGCGAGTGGGCGGTGCCGATCGAGGCCTTCGTGGCGGCGCCGGCCAGCCCGGCGCAAGCCGAGCAGCTGATGGCCGAGCTGACCGCGCGCGCCGGCGCGTTTCGCGACACCGAGTACGCGCGGGCGCTGCGTGCCAGCCCGCTCGGGCAGATGGTGCGCAACGGCAGCATCGCGCTGATCGCGGCGGATGCCAAGGTGATCTACGACAGGCCCGACAAGCTGGACGACTCGCCCGCCGCGCCACTGGGCCCGTTGATCACGACGCTGCGCGAGACCATCGGGCCGGCGCAACACCGCCTCACGCTCGTGTCGCCCTACTTCGTGCCGCACGAACGCGGCATCGACCTGTTGTGCGGCCTCGCGCGGCGTGGCGTGCGCGTGCGGGTGCTGACCAACTCGCTGGCCTCGACCGACGTCGCCGCCGTGCACGCCGGCTACGCTCGCTACCGCCCGCGCCTGCTGGCCTGCGGCGTGGCCTTGTTCGAACTTCGCCCCAGCGTGCTGGGCTCGGGCAAGGTGCGTCGGGTGCTGTCGTCCGGCGTCAGCCTGCATGCCAAGGCCATCGTGGTCGACGGCAGGTCCGTCGTCATCGGTTCGATGAACCTCGACCCGCGCTCGCGCAGCCTGAACACCGAGGTCGCGGTGTCGATCAGCAGCGAAGCGCTGGCGCAGCAGCTCGACGCCTGGTTCGACGAGGCGGCGTCACTCGATCGGTCGTTCCAGCCCGCACTGAGCGAGCCCGGCAACCCCGCCGCAGCGCTGGTCTGGGCCGGCCGCGACGACGACCTGATCGAGAGCTACACCAGCGAGCCGCTGGCCAGCTGGTGGCAGCGCCTGGTGGCGGGCCTGCTGGGCCTGCTGGTCCCCGAGGAGCAGCTCTGAGCATGCGCCCTAGCGGCGATCGGGCAGCACCACCTCGACCGACTTGCCGCCGTAGCCGAACTGCTGGTCGCGCGCCTGCACGACGATCGCGCGGACGCCACGCGGGATCACCACGCCATGCAGGTCGCGCGTGAAGGGTTGTTCGTCCGCGTGGTCGTGCAGCAGCTTGCGTTCGCCGAACACCTTGCCGTCCTTGCCCGTGACGCGAAAGGCGTCGGCATAACGACGCGGCGTGTCGTAGGGCGACGAGATGGTGACGTCGAAGTCGTAGGTCTCGGCTCCGCCCGCCCGCACCTGGACGGCCACCACATCGGGGAAGCGCTGGGCGGACGGCACGCCCGTCTGCGCCACGGCGCCGAACGCCGCGCCGACGAGCACCACGCAACCCATCGTCCGGCGAAAGCAGCGCAGCATCTTGGTAGCGGCTCCAGTCCTGGCATTGTCATCCTTGGGCTCCCGCGCCCGGCGGCCACTTCATCGGATGACAGCAGGCGCCGCGGGGGAACCTCGAGTCTATTCACGCGGCGGCGCCGGCGTGCGGCCGCTGTGCCAGCGCGCATAGGCCTGCCAGGATTGCCACTCGACAAACTCGAGCCACTCTGCCGAGCGCGCGTGCTTCGCCTGCTGGTAGCGACGAAAGCCCTCCGCCTCGTCGGCCAGGTCCACCTTGTCGGCTGTCGTTGCCGTCGGCGGCAACGGCTTCGCCGGCGGACGCCCGGCGTCGCTGTGCTGGCGGCCCGGCGACCACGAGAACACTCCGCTGTCGCCACTGAACAGCCCCGGCCCCGGCATCATCTCGTTGTGGGCCTGGTACTGGATGGGTTGGCCACCGCAGCCGGCCAGGGCCAGCAGCGCGAAGCCCAGCGTGGGCACGATCAGGCGATGGTTCATGGTGCGGCGGCCTCCCCTGCAATGGGCATCTCTCGTTCAGAACTTCAGGCGTGAACCGACGGTGACGAAGCTCACGTTGTCGAAGCTGCTGCCCGGTCGATCGAGCTGGTGCTGCTTCACGCCGGCGTAGAGCTCGAGCCACTTCTGCGGCGTGTAGACGTAGCCCAGCCCGAAGGTGTCGGCCTGATCGCCGGCGACCGCGAAATCGTCGCCGCGGCCGTAGTCCACCGAGACGGCGTGCTTGCCGACGATGTAGCCCACCTTGGCGTAGGCGAACTTCTTTTTGGACACGGCCGGGTTGTCGTCCTCGCTCGTGCCACCGGCCAGCGTCAGGTTCAGGCCGTACGGCGCCAGCCACGACACCGAGGCGCCGAGCGCGTCCTCGTTGCCCGCCAGACCACCCTTGCGCTCGCGCGACCAACCCAGTGCGCCGGCCACCTTGCCGCCGGCGAACGCGGACGCGCCCCAGGCGGCGAGTTCGTACACCTCGTTGTTGCCCTTGGTGCCGAAGCTGCCCGACAGCTTGACGGGCCCGAGGTTCGGGCTGTCGTAGCGGATGCGGTCGTAGCGGCTCTCGAAGTCGAGGTTGCCGATCGTCGAGGCGATGGTCGGCCCGAAGGCGCCGTTCTCGCGGAAGGCGAAGTTGCCGCCGATGTCGGTGATGCCCGAGTAGTGGATGACCGTGGTGCCCGACAGGTCCACCTCCATGCCGCCGTTGGCCGCGCCGTCGCCCTGGCCCAGGCTGACCTTGCCCCAGTTGCCCGTCAGGTACAGGTCTGCATGACGCTCGTTGAACGTCGCATCCACGCTGCGCGTGGTGAAGCTGATGCCGCTGGAGGGGTTGGAGGTGTAGCCCACCTCCCAGTTGATGCCGGCCTTCAACCCCGGCTGGACCTCTTGCTCGCCGGTGAAACGAAAGCGCGTCTGCGAGTTCACGTTGTCGGCGTGGAACAGCTTGCTGTCGGTGCCGTCGTCGACCTGGGTCATCAGGCGGTTGACCTGTCCCGAGATCTTGGCCTCGAAGGCGTGCGCGCCGGTGGCGGCCGCCAGCAGCATGGCTGCAGCCGCCGTCAGGCGCCAGGGGATGCCGGGGGCAGTCGATCGTGTCATGTGAATGTCCTTCCGCTCGATGGCGTGGTGGTTGCTCAAAGTGGCGTGCCAGCAGACGCATGCGATCGAAGTGACGTCTTCGCGTCTGTCGCAGTCGTCGAAGCGTTGGACGCGGGGCGGTCGCCAAACGTGACAGTGACGCGGCATCAGGCGCACATCGAAGCCCCGGTGACCGGACGAACGGCCGCGTGAGATCACGCGCGGTCGCGCGAGGATTCGGCCCGACCGGCGGACCGGTGACGATCAGGGACGATCGATGTCGTCGAGGGCGGAGTCGGGCGCGAACAGGTGCGCGGAGAGCTCACGCACGCGCAGCATCTGCTGCCCGACGTTGCGGCAGTTGTCGCACATCGAGATATGCATGCGCAGGCGAAGACGATCCAGCCGCCCGAGCGGCTCGTCCATGCCTTGCGAGACGAGCTCGGCGACCTTCTGGCACGAATAGAGCAGGTTCATGGGTGCTTCCCGACCCAGTCGCGCTCCATGCAGATGCGCAGTGCCATGCGGGCCCGGTGCAGGATCGTGCGGCAATTCTCCGCCGTCACGCCCAGCCGCTGGCAGATCTCGGTCGTCTCGAGGCCGAGCCACTCGCGCATCATGAAGACATGGCCGGCCTGGTCGGACAGGCAGCCGACGCAGTGCTCGAGCACCTGCATCATCTGGCGCCGCTCGACCTGGTTCTCGGGCTGTTGCCACGCCGGGATCGGGTTGACGTAGCTGCCGTGCGCGTCATACAGGCCCGCGTCGACGTGGCGTGGCCCGGGGTCTTCGTCACCGAACTGCACCATGCGCCGACGTGCCGGCGACCGATACCAGTCTGCGATCTTGTGCTTGAGGATCGCGGTCGACCAGGTGGACAACGAGGCATCGCCGCGCCGCGTGCCATAACTCTCCACGACGGCGATCAACGTGTCCTGCACCAGGTCTTCGGCGAGGCCCGGGTCGCGAACCGCCATGCGGGCATAGCGGATCAGCTGCTGTCGCAGCCGGGGCAGCTCGGCATCGCCGAGCGCCACCGTGTTTGCAGGCAGCGGATGCGGCGGCGCCGCCGGCGCAGCGGGCGGCGCGTACAGGACGGATCGACGGGTGTTCATGGTCGCGATAGACGAAGCACAGCGACCAACCCTTACATGCCGACATCGCGCAACGCCGCGTGACTCGATGTCGTCACGTTCGGGCGGCCCGCTGCGACCAAGCAACAGACCGCGCCGCCATGAGCGCCGCGATCTCACGACGAGTTCAAACCCTCTGCTCACAAGGATCCATCATGAAGAAGTTCACCATCGCGATCACGCTGCTGGCCGCCGGCTTTTCGGCCATCGGCGATGACGGCACCTACGAGTATCCGCAACCGAATACGTCGCGCGTGACACGCGCCGAAGTGAGCGCCGCCACCCTCGTCGCCATGACGAGAGGTGAAGTCGCAGCCGGCGAGCTCAGCTATGTGGCGCCTGTCACCGGCGCACCGTTGACGCGCATGGAGGTGCGGCAGGCGCTGGCGCGCGCGCGTGCCAACAACGAGCTGGTCTACGGCGAGCTGAGCTACGTGGCCGGATCGAGCGGTTCGCTGCCGCTCGCCTCGGTGCGCTCGTCGCAGGGTTCGGTCGAGTCGCGCCTCAATTGATGCTGCAGGCGCCGCCGTTCGCGCGGCGGGCTTGCATCATCTGCATTGCAGGCACTTCACCGAGCCGTAGGAGCGGAACACGCAGCAGTCGCAGGCTACGTCGACGCGTGATCACCGCACGCGAAGCACTTCGGTTCGCGGGTGGAATGCCACCCAGGCGAACCAGAAGGCCATCGTGCCGTTCAGCGGCTTGCCTTCGGCGTCGAAGGCCTCGGCCGTGCGATGCTGCCGGTCGTAGCGGATGCGCAAGCGCTGCCCCGCCACGGTATCACCGAGTTCGCCCTGGCGATCCACCGCGCGCTCCAGCACGCTGAAGGGGTAGGCCTTGCTGACGCCACCGATGCGCAAGCCCAGCACCCATTCCTTGAGAGGGAACCGATCGTCGCGGTGCTGCACGTCGAACATCAGGCGTTGCACGCTGTCGTAGCCGGCGTAGGGGTCGTGCGCATAGTCGCGCTCGAAGCCCGTCTCGGTGGACAACACCTCGGTCGTCGGGTGACGCCGTCGCCAGTCGGCCCAGCTGGTGTGGGCCAGCGGCACTTGCCGCAGCGTGGTTCCCTTCATGGCGCCGCTGACCGCGCTGGACAGGATCTGCGACCACAGCGATTGCGTCGCGCGGTCGTACAGCAGCACGTCGCTGTTGTAGAGCAGGCCCGAGACGCCGAAACCCGACTCGCCGGTGCGAGCGGGCTGCTCGAAGGCCATGCCGGTGCCGCACAAGGGGCAATAGGTCACCACGACGCCGCGGCCCTCGAGGCGGTCGTTGACCACCTCGTGCCAGTTCATGATGCGCACCGGGTATGCCCGCGCCAGGCCGCCGACGGCGACGCCGAGCACGCGGTCGTCATCGTTGAGCCTGGCGCGCTGGGCGTCGACGAATCGCGGGCGGTCGATCGCCGGGATGCCGTCCTTGGGGGGGCCGCCCCGTTCAATCGCGTCGATCGGAATGGTGGCGCCCGCCAGGTCGAAGCCGTTGCGCAAGGGCGCGGCCACAGCCGAACCCCATGCGCACGACAGCACCAGCGCCGACAGCAAGCTTGGCACGCACCGACGCTTCATGGTGGTCCCCCGCGATTCAATTCACCCGATAGGCCGCGAACACGTCATCCACCTCTGTTGCGAAGGCATGGTTGCTGTAGTTGCTGAGCGTCTTCACCGCGATGGCGAGCACGATGTAGAGCACGTCCTTCTCCTGGTAACCCGCCGCCAGGAAGGCCTGCAGCACGCTGCGGGCCGGGCGCCCCTGGGTTCTCACCATGTCGGCGGTCAGCGTGTACAGCGCTGCCAGTCGCGCGTCCGCAATGGGCTGCCCCGCGCGGATCGCCTGCAGCACGTCGGCCGGCACACCGGACTTCTTGTCGGCGATCATGCTGTGCGCCGCCGTGCAGTAGCTGCAGCCGTTCACCTGGCTCACCGCCAGGAAGACCACCTCCTGCTCGGCCGGCTTGAGGCCCGACTCGGTGCGGAACAGCCCGTAGCCGTGCAGGTAGGTGCTGAGCACGGCCGGCGCGTTGACCATGTTGGCGTACATGTTGGGCAGGAAGCCCACGGCCTTGACGGCGCGATCGAGCACCTCCTTCTGCGCGCCCTCGGCGGTGGCAGGGTCGACGGGGCGAAGCGTGTGCAGGTAGGGTGCGGCGGACATGGGAGGGCCTTTCGTGGCAGCGGGTGTGTGGCGGGGCGCATCCGCCAACGGACGGCGGGTGCGATGCGTCGAACGATGCTAGGCGGCTCCGGTGCGCGAAAAGAGACCGGGCGTTGCGCTTCTGTGATCGTGCGTCTCGCGCATCCGCCCTCAGCGCAGCGCCTGCGCGGCGCTGTCACGCACGAAGCGCTCGATCAGCGCCGTGTCGGCCACGGGCGCCAGTTCGCCTGCGCTGCCCTTGCCACCGGTGCCGACGGCCTGCAGCGCGCTGTCGAACAGGGCGTCGACGCCGGGCTGCAGGCGGTACTCGCCCCCGCAATGGCGACAGAAGACCGACTCGCCGGCGACCTTTTCGCGAGGCACGACCAAGGTCGGGCCGCACATCAGACACCGCTGCAGGGGAATGCCGTCGTCGCTGTGGCCGGCGATATGGTCGAGCAGCCCGTCGTGGCCCAAGGCGAGCAGGTGGCGCCCGAGGGCCGCGTCGAACTGGCTGCCCAGGCCTTCCTCGATTCGCTGCAAAGCCATCGGGACAGGCATCGCGGCGCGATACGGGCGGGTGCTGGTCATGGCATCGAAGGCGTCGCACACGCCGACCACGCGGGCGGCGTACGGAACGTCTTCGCCTTTCAGTCCCCGCGGATAGCCTCGCCCGTCGGGTCGCTCGTGATGCGACTGCACGGCGTCCGCGGCCCACGCGGCCAGGGGATGACCCGCCAGCAACCGCGCGCCGACAGCCGGATGCGTGTGGATGACGCTGCGCTCGTCGTCGGACAGCGCGGCGGGCTTGCGCAGGACGGCGTCGGCAATGCCCACCTTGCCCAGGTCGTGCAGGAAGGCGCCGATGCTCACGCGCGCGCAGACGGACGTGGAAGTCCCGGCGCGCTCGCACAGCAGCGCTGCATAGCGCGAGACGCGCCACAGGTGGCCGCCGGTGTAGGGGTCGCGGGCCTCCACCACCCAGGCCATCGCAAGCAGGCTCGCGAGCATGGCCTCGGTGTCGGCGAGTCCGCCGGGCGGCGTGGCAGCCGGTCTCGTGAACAGCTTCAACAGCCTCACAGGCCCGGGCTCCCGGGGTTGTCGAAGCGCCGCATGAACTGCCGATCGATGCGGTCCTTCCAGTGCCACACCCAACGTCCGCTCCACGACCAGCCGCCCCACGTGGCCATGGCGTGCTTGTCGCCGGTGCTGATCAGGTACAACGCCCGCGCCTGCGGCGTCCAGCGCGCCAGCGCCCGCGCTTCGCACCACGCCCTCAGGTTGCGCGCGAGCACCGGGCCGGCGCGCACCGCGAAGACACCCGACTTCGGGCGCTCGTGGGCGTACGCGGCCACGTCGCCGGCCGCGAACACGTGCGGGTGCGACACGCTTTGCAGCGTCGAGCGCACGCGCACGAAGCCGCGCGCGTCGGTGAGCAGCCCGCTGGCGCCAGGCCAGGTCGGCGCCGCCGCGCCGGTGGACGCAACGCAGGCGTCGAAGGCCAATGCGTCGCCCTGCTCGAAATGGATCGCCGTGGCGTCGAGCCGCGTCGCCCGGCGCGCAGCCACCCAGGTGATGCCGCGCTGTGCCAGCAGCCGCGCCGTGCGCCGCCGGATGGCCGCTGGCGCGCCGGGCAGCGGCAGGTCGTCTGCACCGACCACGGTGATGTAGAGATGCGACCATCCGTCGGTGGCTGCACGGCGCTGGACGGCAAAGGCCAGTTCGATGCCCGCCGCGCCGGCGCCCAGGATCACCAGGTGGAAGCGTCGGCATTGCCCGAGGATGCGGCTCACCAATCGGGGCCAGGCCTCGATGAAGCGTTCGATCGGCCGCACCGGCAGCGCATGTTCGGCGCTGCCGGGCAGCGCGTGCAGCGCCGCCACCGGGCCGGTGTCGATGGACAGCGCGTCGAAGTGCAGCGCGCTGCCGTCGGCACAGTGCAGCGCCCTGTGCGCGAGATCGAGGGCCTGGCCTTCGGTCGGGTGGAACGCCACCGCCGCCGCGCTCGCCAGGCGGTCGAGCGTAATGGCGCAGGCCTCGATCGGATAGTGGCCGGCGATCCACCCCGGCAACATGCCGGAGTAGATCTGGCGGCGGTACGGGGTGACGAGCCGCACGTCCCATCCGGCCAGCGGCTGGAGCGCCAGGCCGGCCAGCACATGGACATGGGCGTGGCCGCCGCCGAGCAGGACGAGGCGTTTCATGTTCGACGTTTCATGGCGCCGGGTCGGTGAATCGAAAGTAGTCGGTGGTATCGCCTCGACAGCCACATAGACGCGGCTGTCAGCGGTTCCTTACAAGCGTGGGTCCGACATCCGTGCGGGACAGCGCATCGCAAATTGTTCGACCGGGCTGTAAGAGCCGGGCGGCCTGGCCCGTCTATGGGCCACGAAGGTCGTGTTTCGCGCGGACTTTCGGCCCTTGCAACCCGCTCCCTCTCAATCGCTTCAGGAGATGCTCATGAACCCTCTCACCCCCAAGCTGCCCGCCCTCGCTCTGGCCCTGGCGCTCGGCGCCGCCTTCACCACGCTGCCTGCAGCTGCCCAGCCGGCCGACAAGGAAAAGTGCTACGGCGTCGCGCTGAAGGGCAAGAACGATTGCGCCGCGGGCGCGGGCACCACCTGCGCCGGGACATCCAAGGTCGACTATCAGGCCAACGCCTGGTCGCTCGTGCCCAAGGGCACCTGCGAGAAGACCGCATCCAAGACCTCACCCACCGGCTTTGGCCAGCTCAAGGAATACAAGTCCGACAAGAAGGCCTGAGGCCTACGACGTCGCGCTCCGGCAAGCCTGCCCATGCTGAGCGAAGCAGCGTTGTCCCGGGTCGGCCTCGTGGTCGACCCGCACGTGGCAGCGCCCGGCGTGGGCGGCGAGCTGCCGTGGCGCGCCGGCATCGGGCTCAAGCCGCAGCACTTTCGCGAGGTGCTCGAGACGCGGCCCGACATCGGCTTCTTCGAAGTACATGCCGAGAACTACATGGTCGACGGCGGGCCCTTCCATCACTTCCTGGGTCGCATTCGCGAGCTGTACCCGTTGTCGTTGCATGGCGTCGGGCTGTCGATCGGCGGCGAGGCCCCGCTCGACGAAGCCCACCTCGATCGGCTGGCGGCGCTGGTCGGTCGCTACCAGCCGGCGTCGTTCTCCGAGCACCTGGCCTGGTCCAGCCATGACGGCGCCTTCTTCAACGACCTGCTGCCGGTGCCCTACGAACGATCGACATTGGATCGCGTCTGCAGTCACATCGATCGCGTGCAGGAGCGCCTGCAACGCCGCCTGCTGCTGGAGAACCCGTCGACCTATGTCGAATTCGAAGCGTCGACGATGAGCGAGACGCAGTTCCTGCGCGAAGTGATTCAGCGCACCGGATGCGCGCTGCTGCTGGACGTGAACAATCTGTATGTCTCGTGCACCAACCACGGCCGCGACGCGCGGGCCGCGCTGCACGAGCTGCCGCTGGGCGACGTCGGCGAGGTCCATCTCGCGGGCTTTGCCCGCGACCACGACGGCGCCGGCGCGCCGCTGCTGATCGACAGCCACGGCAGCCCGGTCGACGCGACCGTATGGGATCTCTACGCGCAGGTGATTTACCGTCTCGGTCCGGTGGCCACGCTGCTGGAACGCGACAACGACGTGCCGGCCCTGTCGACCCTGCTGGCCGAGGCCGCCCAGGCCGAGGCCGTGATGACCGCGCGCGCCGAACCCGGGCGCTGCGGCCTGTACTGGGGCGGCGTGTGAGGCCGCACGCGAACCGGGCCCCGACGGGCCAGGCCGAGTTCTCGGCCGCCCTGCTCGACCCCGACCGTTCCTGCCCGACAGGCCTGCGCGCATGGAACGGCTCCGACCCGGCGCTGCGGCTGGCCGTGCATCGCAACAACGTCGTCGGTTCATTGATCGACGCGCTGGCCGACACCTGCCCGGTGGTGCGGCAGCTGGTCGGCGACGAGTTCTTTCGTGCGATGGCCGGCGTGTTCGTCCGCCGGTTGCCGCCGCGCACGCGCCTGCTGGCGCACTATGGCGCCGACTTCCCGTCGTTCATCGCGACCTTCGAACCGGCTCGCTCGGTGCCGCATCTGGCCGACGTCGCCCGGCTCGAGGTGGCTCGCGTGCGCGCCTACCACGCTGCCGACGCCGAACCGGTCAGCGCCGACGTTGTCGGCCTGGCGCTGACCCATGGCGAGCGCACCGGCGAGTTGCGCCTGGCCTGTCATCCGTCGCTGTCGGCGTTCGGGTCCCGCCACGCGGTGGTGTCGCTGTGGGCGGCGCACCAGGGCGACGGCGACCTGCACGCCGTCGACGTCGACTGCCCCGAGAGCGTGCTCGTCGTTCGCCAGGGTCTCGACGTGCTGGTGCTTCGTGCGCCAGATAGTGCGGCCGAGTTCGTCGCGGCCGTCCAGCGCGGCGCCACCCTGGCCGAAGCCGCCGCCGCCGCGTCGACTGCCGCGGCGCCCTTCGATCTGGCGGCCACCTTGTCGCTGTTGCTGGCGCACGGTGCGCTGACTTCCATTTACCTTCCGCAAAGGCTGACCTCATGAACACCACCGCTCACTCCGCCGCGGCATCGGGCGCAGGCGCATCCGCGGCGTCGCCTTCAGCCATGGCGCAGCGGGTGAGCGCCGTCATCGGCCTGATCGAGCGCATCCCTAATGCCTTGATCGCGCTGCTCGCCCGCTTCTCGCTCGCGGCGGTGTTCTGGAACTCCGGCCAGACCAAGATCCAGGGCTTCGTGCTCAACATCGTGTCCGGCGACTTCACGCTCGGCTGGCCGCAACTGTCCGACTCGGCGGTCGCGCTGTTCCAGGACGAATACAAGCTGCCGCTGATCTCGCCCGAGATCGCCGCCCCGCTGGCGGCGGCCGCGGAGCATCTGCTGCCGCTGCTGCTGCTGATCGGCCTGGCCACCCGCTTCTCGGCGCTGGCCCTGTTGGGCATGACGCTGGTGATCCAGCTCTTCGTGTATCCCGGCGCCTATGCGACCCATGGCACCTGGGCTGCCGTGCTGCTGTACCTGATGGTCCGCGGCCCCGGCAGCCTGTCGGTGGACCACTGGCTGGCATCACGCCAGGCGATGGGCCGGTGATGTGTGGCTCTCAGCGATCCGTCCGTCACGACGCGTCCGACGGAATTCCCATGAGGCTCGGTCAAACGATCATTGCCGCGACACTGCTCGCGGTGACCTGACAACCCCTGGAGGAACAAGATGAACGCTCGATCTGCCCTTTTTGCATCGCTCGTCCTTCTGATGGCGCCCGCCTTGACCAATGCCGCCGACGGACTCGTCGCCGTCAAGAGCCCGCACAGCGCCAAGGACACGATGAACCGCTTCGAAGCGATCGTGAAGGAGCGGGGCCTGAACGTGTTTGCCCGCGTCGACCATGCGGGCGGCGCGACCAAGGTGGGCAAGACGCTGCGCCCGACGGAACTGCTGATCTTCGGCAACCCGCAGGGCGGAACGCCGTTCATCGAGTGCGCGCAGACGGTGGGTATCGATCTGCCGTTGAAAGCGCTGGTGTGGGAGGACGCCTCGGCACAGGTCTGGCTGGGCTACAACGACACCGCCTATCTGGCCAAGCGCCACGATGTGCCCGCCTGCGCCGCGGCGGCGAATCTGGCGAAGGCTGTCGCGGGGATGGCCGGCGCCGCCGTGGCGCCCTAGTACAGCTAGCGAAGATCTTCGTCGATGCTCGCCGGTGGCGCTGCCGCCGGCAGATAACGCGACGCCCAGGCGGCCATCATGCTCGCAGCTGCGACCGGACCGCATCCACCAGAGCGCCGAAGTCATCGACCACGATGTCGTAGCTCATGTTGGGCTTGGGGTCGGGCGGTCCTTCGGGGCCCCATTCGGCGGGGCGTCGGACGAAGGCCGTGCGAAGGCCGACCTTGTGCGCCGCGTTCAGGTCGAAGTTGTGGCACGCGACCATCAGGATCTGTGCCGGCTGCAGGCCCAGCCAGCGGGCCGCGGTGACGTAGGCCTCGGGATGCGGCTTGTAGGTGCCGATCATCTCGCACGAGATGATGGCGTCCCACGTGATGCCGTTGCGGCGCGAGACGTCGACCACGAGCGAGGTCGGCAGCATCGTGAACGAGACCACCGGTCGCGACTCGCGCAATGCCGCCAGCGCAGCGGGAAAGTCGGGCCAGGCGTCGAGCCGGTGCCACACGCCCCAGATCTGCTCGCGCTCGTCGCTGGTGAAGGCCTCGAGACCGGCGTGTGCGAGTGTCTCGTCGAGCGTGCGGCGATGCACGTCGTCCATGTTGAACGACGGATGGCTCTGGCCGACGATGCCTTTCATCGCGCGGCGGCGCCAATCGTTGGCCACGCCGTGCCAGTCGGCGTCGAGCCCGTGGCCCGCGCCGACGCGACGCAGTTCGGCCACCAGGCCGCCGTGCCAGTCCAGCACGGTCCCGCCCGTGTCGAAGGCGATTGCCTTGATGTTCATGTGAATCTCCGCGTGTCGCTTCAGCAGCTTGCCAGTTGGACACCAGTGTCGGGCAATGCGTTTGACTCGCCAAGACTTGGCCGAATTGCCGTGCCAACCTCGAACGCCGGCCCCCGCGTGATGCGATCGAAATACGACTGCCAGGCGGGCGAGCCGGGCGGCCATTGCGCCAGGAACTCGCTGCGCCAGCGGTCTGCGTCGAATTGCACCGGCAGCAGCGCGACGTAGGCGTCGGCAGCCCGCACTTCCTGCAGCACCGGGTGGGGTGACGGCGTCAGGGCGATTCGCGTGCACAAGCCGGTCGGGTCGCCCGCGAAGTTCGGCATGCCGGCGGCGCCGTTGTTCACCACCCAGCCCGCGCCGGGCGATGACAGCGCAAAGCGGCGCATCGCCGGCAGGCAGGTGTGCGTGCTGGCGAACAGGTCGACATCGGCGCGCTCGAAGGCGGCCTGCAGCCAGGGCTGCGCGAGCGGATCGTCGAGCGCCTGCACGTCGAAGCGCCAGCCCGCCAGCGAATCGGCGTCGCCGTGCACGACGCCGACGCGGCAATCACCTACCTGATATCGGGCCACCATCGGCAGCTGCGCCAGGCGGGCGCGCACTGCGTCGTGCCGCGCGGCCGTGGCCTTCAGCACGGCGTGGATGCGATTCGATCGTTCGACGATGTCGGTGTGCACGCTGGCGGGGTAGGCACAGCCGCAGCCGGCGTCGGCTGCTGCCGAGCCGAACTCGGCCTCGACGTTGCCCAGGATGGCGTCGTGCGTCAGCACGCGACGGTTGATCTCGGCGAAGGCCTGGTCGGCCACGTTGAACCAGTTGAAG
>CALMQI010000052.1 GCA_937871935.1 uncultured Burkholderiales bacterium | reverse complement strand
ACCTGTCTTCGGAACGGCAACCAAGCACACCGGTTATCACGCAATCGGTTTGGAGACGGTGAGGCGGGCAGCGCAGGCGGCGTCGCAGCAGGGCTTGCCAACCGTGGCAATCGGCGGCATCACGCTCGAGAACGCCGCGTCGGTGATTGAGGCTGGCGCCCGGTCGGTGGCGGTCATCAGCGACCTGTTGAAGGACGATCCAGAAGCGCGGGTCCGAGCTTTAATACGAATACTCGAATAAAACCCACTTATAATGCACGAGTTTGCCAGCAACCCGCCCCCGAAGAGGGGAGGGTCCGCTTGTCCGCCGTAGCGCATAGGCGCGACGGCGGATCCACGTCCACGGAGGCGGAATGGATTCGAATCTGTTCAAGACCAAGTCGATCGAGCAACTCGTCGGTGACGTCGAGCACGGCAGCAAGGCCCTGCGCCTTCAGTGCGTCACGGACCTTGTCGATGCGCAGGCGGAACGGGGAGGTGCGGGTGTCCATGGTGGGTTTCCTGTCGATCCGAGAGGTGAGAGTTTAGGAGTTCGCCACCGGCGCTGCATTGCGGCCACTGAGTCGCCGCCGCACCATCTGGATATTGCTGCGCAGCGCGTACAGCTCGTCGGCGTAGGACAGCGGCACCGTGATGCGGCCGACGCGCTGCTCGATGCCGTCGAGTTCGTCCAGCAGCTCGGCCACCGGCCGCTCGCCGATCGCGGCCTCCACCGCGCGCAACTGGCCGTACCAGCGGAACACGCGCGAGCGGATGCGAAACTCGTACAGCGGCGGCACCACCCGCGACAGCGGGATCAGCACCGCGACGATCGAGATCAGCACCACCCACATGCGGTCGATCAGGTTGGCCAGCCAGAACGGCAGGTAGCGCTGCAGCAGCGGCGGTCCGTCGCGATAGAAGCGCTGCGCCTCGTTGGCCAGCGCCAGATCGGTGTTGCGCACGTTGGGGAAGTCGCCCTTGCGCTGGAACCAGCCCGGCCCGCCGTGGATCTGCTGCGCGGTCTGCACGAACAGCTGCACCAGCGCGGGGTGCGTGCCCTTGCGCGCCACCAGCATCGCGGTCGGCGCGACCAGGTGCACATCGTGCGCCGGCCGGTCGGCGGCGAGATCGACGATGCCGCGTGGCAGCACCACCGGGCTCAAGAACGGAAAGCGCCGCCCGTAGGCCTCGGACTGCGCGAAGTCGAACAGGCGCACGCCCGGCGTGCGCAGCAGCATCTGCACCATCAGCGACTCGGGCGCCGAGGCGAACACCAGCGCGTCGAGCGAGCCCTCGAGGAAATCCACCACCGCGGGTGTCTGCTCCTGCTGCAGCAGGTTGAGGCCCTTCACGTCGAGCGCGTTGGCCTCGAGCAGGCGCTGCATCAGGTGCGGCACGCCGCTGCCCGGCGCGCCGACGCTGACGCGCCAGCCCGGCAGTTGCGCCAGGCTGGTCAGTGCATCGGCCTTCAGCAGCCGCTTGGCGGCGTCCTCGCGGTAGAACAGCCACACCGGCTCGTAGAACAGGCTGCCCAGCGAGACCAGCTCTTCGTCGCGGCCGTCGTCGGCGGCCGCCTCGTCGACGCCGCCCTGCACGAACGCCAGGTCGACACCGGAGCCCGGGTCACGCAGCAGCGCCAGGTTGTCGGCGGCGCCGTGCGTCGGCCGCAGCGTGACGGTGATGCCCTCGGCCGCCAGCGCCTTGACGTAACGCGCGCCGAATTCAGCATAGTCGCTGCGCTCGGCACCGGTGGCGAGCGTGACGCGGTGCGGCGGCGTCGGATCGAGCAACCAGTAGGCCAGCGCCAGCAGCACCAGCGCCAGGCCGACGAACGGCCCCGCCGTGGCGAGCAGGTCGCGCACGGACAGCAGCGTCATTCGCAGGACTTTGGGCATGGTGGGCGCAAGCGGCTGGGGCGGGCCCTGCACGATAACGCGTCCGCGCGGCACGCCGCGCCGCGGATCTGTCACCGCTTGTGCAGGACCGGCACGTCCACGGTGCCGTGGCGGTGCCGCTCAGGCGATCGGCTTCACCAGGCTCGACACCACGCCTTCGACCGCCTCTTTCAGCTTGTCCTTGGCCAGTTGTCTGCACTGCTCGGCGGTGGCGTTGGGAATCGCGTCGAAGGTGGTTGCCATCTTCTCGGGCCTGAACAGCAGCTTCTTCGACGCCGACAACGGCGCGATCATCGCGCGGGCAGTGACCACGCACGTGCCCGCGCCCGTGATGCCCCCTTCGACCTGGCTGGCCCAGCCCCACTTGCTGGCCGGATAGAGCTTCCACACGCGGGCGGGAATCCCGGCGACGAGCACCGACCGAGCGGTCTTGCTGTCGATCAGCCGCTCGATGGAGTGATCCACCAGCAGCGCGTTCCTGGGCACCTGGGCCTGCGCCGCAGCCGCTGTCAGTGCGGCCAGAAGAACGATCGTGGTCTTCATCGGGCGGTCCTTTTTCGGCAGGGAACGGGCGGGCGGCGCCAGTGTAGCCAAGCTGGCTTCACACCATGTTCGGCGGCCAGTTGTGCGTCTCGCCCTGGCAGGAGCGGCACCACGCGTACAGCGCATCGTAGATCACCATGCCGTGGCGCAGCATCTCGTGGTCGTCGACGCAGATGTTCGACAGCCCGAGCGAGATCGCGTAGAGGCCGGCCGATTGGGGTGCCAGATCGAGCCGCGCGGTGTCGGCACCGCGCACGATCAGCGCCAGCTGCGCCAAAGCCTGATCGGCCAGCGCGTACTTGGCGAGAAAGGCATCGAAGCTGCATCGATCGCCGACGTGCGTGAGTTCGACGCCCGGCACGTCGTACGCCGTCGCGCCGGTGTCACGGGCGATGCGCGCCACGTCGGCTGCCGGCACGTACAGGAACTCGGGCTCGCGATCGATGAAACGCGCCACCAGCCACGGGCACGCGATGCGATCGATCTTCGGTCGTTCCCGCGTGATCCACTTCATGATGACGCTCCGGCCTGCGCCGCCGACACCACGGTCTGTCCGGCCTGCTTCCACGCCGCGATGCCGCCGTCGAGGTGGCGGGCATCGAGACCCAGCGCACGCAGCGCCGCGGTCAGGCCCTGGCTGATCTCGTGGCCGTGCGCGCAGTAGACGACGACGGGGCGGCCCTTCGGCACGGCGTCCTTCCAGTCGAGCCAGCACGCCGGATCGAGCCAGCGGCCGGCCGGGATGTCGGTGCCGTCGGCGGCGCGTGCCTGCGCCCGGCGCACGTCGAGCAGTTCGAAGCCGAATCCGGCGGATTGCCAGAGCGCGAGTTCCGGCACGGTGATGGTGCTCATCGATGAATCTCCTTACTTCAAGAGGTGGGCGGCCAGGCCGACGACGGCGCAGCCGACGATGACTTCGATGACGCCGCGCTTGAAGCGAAAGAGCGCCACGGCGGCCCCCAGCGCGATCACCGCCGACACGGCATCGAAGGCCCCTTGCAGCCCTTGCGGCCACAACACGTGGTAGCCGAAGAAGAGCGCCAGGTTCAGGATCACGCCGACCACCGCCGCGGTGATCGCGGTCAGCGGCGCGGTGAACGCCAGGTCGTCGTGCGTGGATTCGACCAACGGCCCACCGGCCAGGATGAAGACGAACGACGGCAGGAAGGTGAACCAGGTCACCACTGTCGCCGCCACGGCGCCGGCCAGCCAGCGCTGCTCGGCACCGAACAACGCGGCGAGCTCGGTGCTCTGCCAGCCGCCGACGAAGCCGACGAAGGCGACGACCATGATCAGCGGGCCCGGCGTGGTTTCGCCGAGCGCCAGGCCGTCGATCATCTGTGTCGGCGTGAGCCAGTGGAAGTGCGTGACCGCGCCCTGGTACACGTAGGGCAGCACCGCGTAGGCACCCCCGAAGGTGAGCAGCGCGGCCTTGGTGAAGAACCAACCCATCTGCGTCAGCGTGCCGGGCCAGCCGTGCAGCGCCAGCAGCAGCGCCATCGGCAGCAGCCACAACCCGGCGCCGACGCAGATCACGATGGCCAGGCGCGAGGCCTTGAATCGCGCATGCGCGGGGGTCGGCGTCGTGTCGTCGATCAGCGCCGGACCGTACGACGCCTTGGCGACGCCGTGGGCGCCGCCGGCGCGAAAACGCTCGGGCGCGACGCGCCCGCCGATGTAGCCGACCAGGCCCGCACCCAGCACGATCAGCGGGAACGGCAGGTTCAGCGCGAAGATCGCCACGAAGGCGGCGGCGGCGATGGCCCACAGCGCGCCGTTCTTCAGCGCGCGCGCGCCGATGCGGTGCGCCGCGTGCACGACGATCGCCGTCACCGCCGGCTTGATGCCGTAGAACAGGCCCGCCACCAGCGGCAGGTTGCCGAACGCCATGTAGATCCACGACAGCGCGATCAGGATCAGCAGCGAGGGCAGCACGAACAAGGCGCCGGCGACGATGCCGCCCCACGAGCGGTGCATCAGCCAGCCGAGGTAGGTGGCCAGTTGCTGGGCCTCGGGGCCGGGCAACAGCATGCAGTAGTTCAGCGCGTGCAGGAAACGCCGCTCGCTGATCCAGCGCCGGCGTTCGACCAGCTCGGTGTGCATCACCGCGATCTGACCGGCCGGCCCGCCGAAGCTGATGAAGCCCAGCTTGAGCCAGAAGGCGAACGCCTCGCCGAAGCTCACCAATGACGGTGCGGGATCGACCGCGGGTGTTGCCTGCGGCAAGCCCGGCCCAGTTGCGCTCATTGAACGGTCTCCTTCTCGAACGACGACAGCAGGCCCTCGAACACGCCGTTGGCCACCAGCACCAGCTGGTCATCGTCGGTGATCGCCGCGCGCATGCCGGCCAGCACACGTTCGACGCCGGCCGCCTCGGGCGGCTGCACGCCACCGGCGTCGAGCCCGTGCACCAGCGCACCCAGGCGCAGCAATGCCGGCGTCTCGAGATCGAAACTCGCCAGCAGCGTCTCGAAGGTGACGCGTGCACCGACGTGGCTGAAGGTGGCCCCGTCGAAGTCGAAGCCGATCGCCTTCTTCGGACAGTCGGCCGGTGAGCGCAGCCACACGAAGCGAGCCTGCGGGTCGATGAAGCGGCGGATGAGCCACGCGCTCGCCAGCCGGTCGACCCAGGGCCGACGCCGCGTGGCCCAGATGCGGCCGCGATAGGCCTCGACACGCAGACGGGTGATGCGTTGCCGCGCGGCGTGCGGCTCATCGGGCGAGACGATGCGCACAACGTCTGACTCCAGCTCGCTCACGGCCGCCTGTGCCTGGCGCTGGGCCTCCCCGGCAAAGAAGTCGATCGCCTGCAGCTGCTCGAACGCCCTGTGCAGCTTGCGTGCCTGCTTCAGGCTCTCCGGCGCGCCGTCGACGGTCAAACCCGCTCGACACGACGCCACGTCGGCGAGCAGGCGGGCGTAGTCGTCGCTGCGATCGAACAGCGACTCGTAACCATCGTGCTCGGTGTCGAGCAGATGAGCGTCCCCGCCCTGCGCGCGCACGCCGGCGGCAATGTCGGCCAGCGCCTGTGCGTGCCCGGCGCTTGCCGGCAGCAGATAGACACCGTCGCGCAGCACCGCGGCACCGGCGCCCTTGAGCGCGCGCCAGGCCCGCATGCGGGCGGTGGCGTTCTCGGTCGGCAGCGAAAGGATCAGCAGGTGCCAGCGCATATGTAGAGCTTACAACAAGATTGTCGTTTACGCTACACAGTCTTTGCGAAGACCGATTGCGCCGAATCGGCACACCGCGACCCGCGTAACCGTCATCGGCACAGGGTCAAACCGGACGGGTGTCGCCCGCGCGCGTCAGTGCACGGCCCATTGGCGCAAACCATAGGCGCCGGCCGATGCCCTTTCACTAGAGTGACGGCCGGTCGTCCGACATCGCGCCCCGTCCTCTGCGGGGCGACGCGGCAACAACTCCTGGAGACATTGATGCAAACCCGCCCACCGCTTGCCTGGCCCTGTGTCGCCGCCGCCCTGCTCACCGGCGGGCCGGGCTTGGCGCTGGCGCAGACCGACGCCGCGACCGTCGTCGTCACCGGCACGCGGTTGCCGGCCAGCGCCACCGGCCTGGCACAGAACGTGACCGTGATCGACCAGCGCGAGATCCAGCAGGCCAACCCTGCGCGCATCGAGGACATCCTCGCACGGGTGACAGGCGCGTATGTCGACTCTGCGGGCCAGGCCGGGGGCTTCGCGTCGCTGTACATGCGCGGCGCCGAGAACAGCCATCTGCTGATCCTGCTCGACGGCGTGAAGCTCAACGACCCGACCACCACCCGCGGCAGCGCCTACGACCTGAGCTCGATCGACATCAACCAGATCGATCGCATCGAGGTATTGCGCGGCCCGGCATCGGCGGTATACGGCGGCGAGGCGCTGGCCGGCGTGGTGCACATCATCACCAAGCGCGCGACGCAACAGGGCCTGGCCGGCAGCGGCTATGTCGCTGCGGGCGGCGACCACCATCGCCGCATCGGCGCCTCGGTCGGCTTCGGCCAGCCCAACCTGCAGGCGCAACTCACCGCCGGCAGCAGCCAGGACGGCAGTAGCGACAGCGACGGCGGCAAGCTGCGCCTGGACAGCGTGTCGGGCTCGCTGCGCTTCATGCCCGGAGCCGGGCTCGACGGCGAGGTGTTCGCCAGCCATGTGCAGCGCAAGAGCGAGGCCTTCCCCGACGACAGCGGCGGCGGTCGGCTGGCGGTCAACCGCGCCAAGACGCTGCGCGACTCCACCGACCAGGCCTTCGGCGCCAAGCTCGGCTGGGGTGACCCGCGCGTGGTGCGCGTGGCCGGCAGCGTGAGCGTGTTCGACCGCGAGGAGCATGCCGACAACGCCTTCGTCGACGGCGGCGTGCGCTTCCCGGTGCCGCCGTTCGTGAGCGACACGAACATGCAGCGCACCAACGCCGTGGTCACCGCCACCCACGAGTACGGCGAGCGCGCCAGCATCGTGGCCGGCGTCGAACACCAGATCGAGGACGGCGATCTGACCAGCGTGGGCGATTTCTTCGGCGCCGGCTCACCGCAGACGCTGACCTTCGCGCTGAAACGCAAGACCGACTCGATCTTCGCCGAAGGCCGCATCAAGCTCGGTGGCGGCGTGGCGCTGCAGATCGGCGCGCGCCACGACAAGGTCGAGGGCATCCCGGCGGTCAACACGCCTCACCTGGGCGCCGTGTGGGACCTGCCCAACGGCGCGACCACGCTGAAGGCCAGCTACGGCAAGGGTTTCAAGCCGCCGAGCTTCTTCGCGCTGGGCTTCCCGATCGGCGGCAACCCCGATCTGCGCCCCGAACGCAGCAAGAACGGCGAGATCACCGCGGTGCACCGGCTCGACAACGCGGGTACGTCGGTGCAGGTGAGCGTGTTCAAGATCGAATACAAGGATCTGGTCGACTTCGACGGCACCACGTTCACGAACATCAACCGCGGCACCATCGTCGTCAAGGGCGTCGAGCCCGAGCTGAAATGGCGCGTGGTCGACCGCGTCCGCCTGCAGCTCGGCGCCACGCTGCTGAACATCGACGTGCGCGACGGCCTGCAGCCGCTGCGCAACCGGCCCGAGACCAAGGCCGCGGCCAGCGTGGTCTACGACATCAGCGCGCGCGAGTCGGTGTTCATCGGCCTCAACCACACGGGCAAGTACCTCGACCGCTCCAACCCGACCGGCGACATCGACATGCCGGCCTACTCGGTGGTCGACGCCGGCTGGGGCATGAGCTACGGTGCGTTCCGCGTCAAGGTGTCCATCGACAACCTGCTCGACAAGCACTACGAGCAGTTCGTCGGGTTCCCGGCGCAGGGGCGGCGCCTGCGCGCCGAGTTGCGCGGCAGCTTCTGATCGGAGTTCGCGATCGGTCGGCCATCGGACTGAGTACTGCGCGTCGCGCCAGGCGGTTTGTCGAATCAACCCGCGCGGTGCGGCCGGCAAGGCTGTGGGCGGGCATGTCCTGGCGCGAATGGCCGGCGCCGAGAAGCGCAGCCGCGCAGAGCGTTCGCTGACGAACAGCGCCGTTCAACTATATGCAGTTCAATCGGCTCGATCGCCGCCGTCGTGTCAGCGGCGACGATACGCCGTGAGCAGTGCGATCACCAGAGTGGCGAGCGCGATCATCAGGCCCATGCCCTCGCGCGCCGTCTCCTCCTGCAGCCACACCGACTGGACCCACCACCTCGGCATCTTCGGCCAGTAGTACCAGACCAAGCCCGCCCAGGCCGCGATGCTGGCCCACAGCCAGCCGAGCCACTGCACCGACTGGAAGACTCGGCGCCGATAGCCGGCCAGGAAGGCCCAGCACGCCGGCACCAGGTAGTAGATGGCCCACAGCCACCAGTCCGGGTCGTTGTACTGCACGCCGGCGAAGCCGAGCATCGTCAGGCAGGTCAGCGTATTCACCAATCTCAGCATCGGCTCGCTCCGCGATGGCCCGCCGCGATTGTGAGGCCCGCCGCGTCAGGGTGAAAAGCTGTCGCTCTTGATGTAGGCCACCACCGCCATGCGCTGTTGCAGGCTGAACACGGCCTTCCACGGCGGCATGGCCTTGAAGCCGTAGGTGACACGGTCGTAGATGAAGTCCGGCGTGTAGCTGCCCGGCTTGAGCTTGGGCGCCTTGCCGGGATACGCTGAGTTGCCATGGCAATGGCGGCATTGCTCCTGCCACACCGTCTTGCCGGCATCGACGTTGGCGGCATCGCTCAGATAGCCAGGTTCGAACTTGGGCGGCGGCTCTTCGGCCGGTGCGGGTGCCGTGGTCTGGGCCGGCGCGCCGCTCGCCGCCAACGCCGCCGCGAGCGCGACGACACCGCGCCACACGATCCGCTGATCACGTGAATGCATGTATCGGTTCCTCATCGGTGCGAATCACATCGACAGTCTGCCCAATCGCAAAAAAAACCGCCACCGCGGTGCGAGCACCCCGGTGGCGATGTGCGGTATGGGCTACTGGGTGATCTTGTAGATCGTGTCGAGCGAGCCGTTCGGGCCGGTGGTGATTGACGTCAGCACGTAGACCTCGCCGGCCGCGTCCTGCGCGAACGCCAGCACGTAGGGCAGCTTGCCCTGCATGTTGGTGACCTGTGCGACATCCATCGTCCACTTGCCGTCGCTGCCCTTCGTGCCGACGAAGATCTGGCCGTCCATCTCGGCGAAGCTCTTGCTCCAGTCGCCGAAGATGTACTTGCCCTTCAACGCCGCAATCGCGCCGCGGTAGACATAACCGCCGGTGATCGAGATGCCCTTGCAGCCCTGCGGCTTGGCGGTGCAGTTGTTGTACTCGATGATCGCCGGCGTGATGCCCGCCTTGTCGCAATTGGCGGGGTGGTCGTCGGGTTTCAGGTAGTCGAAGCAGCGCATGATGCCCTCGACCCGGCGCCAGCCCATGTTCTGGCCCTTGCCGATCAGCTTCACGGTCTCGTAGCTGTTCTGCTGCACGTCGCCGCAATACAGCTCGGCCGCGTTGCTGCCCATGTCGAACGAGCAGCGCCACGGATTGCGCACGCCGTAGGCCCAGATCTCCGGGTTGGCATCGCGCTTGCCGACGAAGGGGTTGTCCGGCGGAATGCCGTAGGGCTTGCCGTCGGTGCGCTTGTCGACGTCGATACGCAGGATCTTGCCGAGGTTGATCGTCAGGTCCTGGCCGTTGCCGATGGCCGGGTTGTGGCCGATGCCCCAGTCGTTGGCATAACCGCCGTCACCGGTGGAGATGTAGAGCATGCCGTCGGGCCCGAAGCCGATCCAGTGGCCGTTGTGGTTGAACTGCGGCCAGCTCAGGCTCATGATGCGGCGTGCGCTGCTCGGGTCGGCGGTGTTCTTGTCGGTCGACGACACCGTGTACTCCTCGACCACGTTGCTGTGGTCGTACCACAGCATCTGGCCCAGGTCGGCCTGGTAGTCGAGGTGCGCGCTGTAAGTGACGTAGAACTTGCCGTTCTCCTTGAACTTCGGGTGGAACGCCAGGCCGAGCAGACCACGCTCGTCGAAGTCGTGGAACAGCGTCTTGATCTTGCTGCGGATGTCGAGGAACGGCGTCGCGCCGAGCTTGCCGCCTTCGAGGATCTTGATGCGGCCGTTCTGCTCGTTGATGAACATGCGGCTGTCGCCGGGCGGCTGCACCATCGCCAGCGGCGTGTTGACACCGCTCACCACCTTCTCGAGCTTGATGCGCGTTTGGGCCATCGATGGCGCTGCCGACCACGCCAACAGCGCGGCCATTGCGATCGATGCACCGAGCTTCAATGCCTTCATGTGTCTCCTCCAGCGTTGTGGAACCGACTGCGCCAGAGCGGCCACTGCCGACCCGGCGCCCCACCCGCTTGCGCGATGCGCGTCGCCGATGGAGACGCGCAGTGTAGGCACATGCCACAAGCGCTTCAATGGTGGTTTGATGCCGGCCGGTCGACGAGTGTCTTCACCAGCCTACGCGGGTTTGTCTGGATCCGATCGGGCCGATCGTTCCAATCAGGTACAGGGTCCGTGGGCACGCCGGAACGCGCGCGGCGTCATGGCCGCCGGATCGGCGAACAGACCACGCCGCGCGGCGCGGGCGGCGCGCTCCTCGACTGCGTACGGCCCCGGGTGCGAGCGCCAGCGGTAGCTCCATGCCAGCCCTTCGCGCACGAGCTGCGCGCCGATATCGACGTCGCCGCGCAGCAGGCGGCCGAGCCGACGACCATGATCGTCATAGGGTCCTTCGACGACGCGCACGGCGCGAGCCAGCACCAACTCACGCAGCCGATCGTGCGACTCGCGGCCCCAGGGCTGGCAGAGCTCGGGTGCGTCGATGCCCTGCACGCGCAGCTTCACCGGCCGACCGCCGCCCTGCGGCCGCAGCCATAACGTGTCGCCGTCGCTGACGCGGGTGACCACGCCCTGCAGCGCCAGGCACGGGCTCGCTGCCAGTCCGGCGAACACAACAGCCACGAGCAGACAGACGCGCTTCACTGCCGTATGCCAGCCGGTGGGACAACCGCCACGCGAACGGCCCGTATGAACAGCGCCGCGGTGTCGGCGCGTCGCGGTCCGGCGACGATGCGGCTCATGCCGTGATCCTGCGGGCGCGGCGCGGCGGCGTCGGCGGTGCGTCGAGCACGGCCTGCGCCTCCTTGAGCATGCGCGCCAGCCGGTCGGCGAGCTTCTGCGTCGTCAGCTGCTCGCGGAAGCGCTCGACCATCAACGCCAGCGCGAACGGGCTCGGCGCAGGCAGCGTGACCGCCTCGACGCGCAGGCCGCGCATGCGCTTCAGGCTCGCGCGCAGGCGCCGCAGGTCGAGCTCCTGCGCCAGCACCTCGGCCTGAGCCTGCCCGAGCAGCAGGTTGTCGGGGTCGTACTGGCGGAACACCTCGTAGAACAGGCTCGAACTCGCCTGCAGCTGGCGCGTGCTCTTCGGCGCCCCGGGATAACCGGTGAAGACGAGCCCGGCCACACGTGCGATCTCGCGAAAGCGCCGCTGCGCGAGCTCGCTGCTGTTCAGGCTGGCCAGCACGTGCGGCAGCAGCTCGGCCTCGTCGAACACACGTTGGTCGAGCAACGGGCCGGCGTCGAGCGGCTCGGCGGCGAGCAGCTCGAAGCCGTAGTCGTTGACCGCCAGGCTGAAGGTGTTGGGCGCCGTGCGCGCGAGCCGCCAGGCGATCAGGCTGGCCAGGCCCAGGTGCACGGTGCGGCCGGCGAACGGATAGACGAAGACATGAAAGCCCTCGCGCGAGCTGAACTGCTCGATCAGCAAGGTGTCGGGCGTCGGCAGCCGCGACAGCCGCTGCTGCGCGTCGAGCATCGGGCGGGCGGCCTGCAACTCGGGGTCCAGCCAGTCGCCCTGCCGTGCCGACTGCAGCACCGCCAGCGTGGCATCGGCCAGTTCGCTCGACAACGGCATCTTGCCGCCGGCCCAGGCCGGCACGATGCCGGTCTTCTTGGTCGCCTTGCGCACGTAGGCTGCCATGTCCTGCGTGCGCACATACTCGAGCACGCGGCCGGCGAAAACGAAGTGATCGCCGCGCTGAAGCCGCGCGATGAACCCCTCCTCGATCTGGCCGATGGTGCCGCTGCTGCCCAGCCATTTGACGTGCATCGACGACTCGCTGACGATGGTGCCCACCTGCAGCCGGTGGCGCATCGCGATGCCGCGGTCGGGCACGCGGTGGACACCGTCGTCACCCTCGACCACGCGGTGATACTGCGGATAGGCCTTCAGGCTAGCGCCGCCGCGGGTGACGAAGTCGAGCGCCCAACGGAACTCGGCGCGCGTGAGTTCGCGGTAGCTCCAGGCGCTGCGCACTTCGTCGAACAGCTCGTCGGCGCGGAAGCCGTCGCCGAGCGCCATGCTCACCAGGTGCTGCACCAGCACATCGAGCGGCTTGTCGGGCGCGAAGCGCTTCTCGATGTTGCGCGCCAGCGCGGCGCGGCGTGCCGCCACCGCCTCGACCAGCTCCAGCGTGTGCGTCGGCACCATCGTCACGCGGCTGGCGCGGCCTGGCTGGTGGCCCGAGCGGCCGGCGCGCTGCAGCAGCCGCGCCACGCCCTTGGCCGAGCCGATCTGCAACACACGCTCCACCGGCAGGAAGTCGACACCGAGATCGAGCGACGAGGTCGCCACCACCGCCTTCAGCGTGCCGGCCTTGAGCCCGGCCTCGACCCACTCGCGCGTGCCCTTGTCGAGCGAGCCGTGGTGCAGCGCAATCTGGCCGGCCCACTCGGGGCGCGAGCGCAGCAGCATCTGGTACCAGATCTCCGCCTGCGAGCGCACGTTGGTGAAAATCAGCGTCGGGCCGCTGCGCTCGATCTCGTCGACCACCGGCTGCTCCATCTGCGCGCCCAGATGCCCGCCCCACGAGAAGCGCCCCGGGTCCGCCGGCAGCAGCGTGTCGATGACCAGCGGCTTGTCGATGCGGCCCTGCACCAGCGCGCCGTCGTCGCCCGCCAGCAGCGCGCGCATCGCCTCGTCCAGATTGCCGAGCGTGGCCGACAGGCCCCAGACCTTGAGCGCGGGGTTCCAGCGTCGCAGCCGCGCCAGCGCAAGTTGCACCTGCACGCCGCGCTTGTTGCCGATCATCTCGTGCCACTCGTCGACGATCACCGTGTGCACGCCGGCGAGTCGCTCGTGCGCGTCGGCACGGGTGAGCAGCAGCGTGAACGACTCGGGCGTGGTGACCAGTGCCTGCGGCAGCTTGCGGTCCTGTTTCGCGCGTTCGGCCGCCGGCGTGTCGCCGGTGCGCAGGCCCACCGTCCAGCCCGCGACGCGCTCTGGCAACGGCAAGGCCAGTGCACGCGCGGTGTCGGCAGCCAGCGCCCGCATCGGGGTCAGCCAGAGGGCTTGCAGGCCTCTGGCTGACGCGTCAGCCGATCTACCTTGTTTGACAACATGGTCGAGCACGCCCATCCACACCGCGTAGGTCTTGCCGCTGCCGGTGGTGGCGTGCAACAGGCCGCTGCGTCCGGCCGCCATCGCCGCCCAGACCTCGCGCTGGAAGTCGAAGGGTTGCCAGCCGCGCCCGGCGAACCAGCGATCTGCGTCGAGGACGGGCGTGTTCACAGTCCATTATTGGTGCGCCCGAGGACGGCCAGCCCTTCCGGCCGTCTTGAGCCGGGTCAAGGGCGACCGGCCGATCGCACTGCAACATCGCCGCATGGACACCCGTGACGCACCGCCCGTGTTCAGCGCACGCGGGCTGACCAAGCTGTACCGCACCGGCGAGGTGGAAGTGCGCGCGCTCAGCGGCGTCGATCTGGATGTCGGGCGCGGCGAGTTCATCGTGCTGCTGGGCCCTTCGGGCAGCGGCAAGTCGACGCTGCTCAACATCCTGGGCGGCCTGGACATTCCCACCACCGGCGAGGTGCGCTTCGGCGATCACCGGCTGGACGGCGCCAGCGAGGCTGAACTCACCCGCTACCGGCGCGAGCACGTCGGCTTCGTGTTCCAGTTCTACAACCTGATCCCGAGCCTGACCGCGCGGGAGAACGTCGCGCTTGTCACCGAGATCTCGCGCAACCCGATGGACCCCGACGAGGCGCTCGAACTGGTCGATCTGCGCCGCTGGGAGGAGTGGCTGCTGCTTTTGCTCGGCGCGTGGCTTGCAGGTTCACCAGCCATCTTCGCGTACGCGAACGACGGTGATCTGCGTTTCTGGCACGTCGGGCTCGGGCTGGCCATCATGGTGCTCGCAGGGCTGCAATTCTGGCAGGACCGCGCGGCGAGCGATGCCGATCTGGCGAAGCACGGTCGCTGATCGACTGGCGACCTTTCGTAGCGCTGAACGCCGTCTTCTCACTGTGGTCGGACGCGAAAAACTGAAGCTCGCGTCCGGGCGCGGTGCGCCGCGTGCGCTCTGCACTGCGCCCGGCCTCTCGTCGCGATGTCCGCAATTTCGTTCATGCCTTGGAAAAGCGTGACGCGAGCGCAACAAGGCTGGCCATAAGACGCCTATCGCCTCACCCGCGCCCCATTGTCTCCACGTTCGAAGGCTTTGCTGTTGAGAACTTGCCGAAGGCGCCGCGACTGTGACGGGGCAGGCGATCACGAAAGGATAATTCCACACATGACGGCTCAGGAACTGGTCCGGGACCGCATTCTCTCGCACGGCCTCGGCATCGCCAGCGCGCAATGACCGAGCCGAGCGAGCCCAAGATCGAGCGCGTCGTCGTCCGGTCGGACGCCAGCTCTGAAGCGGCGCAAGAGAACGATCCGGAGCGTCCGGCCCGCAAGGGCTGGTGGTCGCGTCGCTTCGGCGGCGAGTAATCACCGTCGGATATCAATCAACTGGCGGCGCGGG
>CALMQI010000051.1 GCA_937871935.1 uncultured Burkholderiales bacterium | reverse complement strand
GGCTGACGCGGTGCCGACCGGAGGCTACCTCGTTTACACCAATCAGCCGTGGCATCCGCAGCAGGAGATGATCGCCCGCTTCCAGCGTGAGGGCGAGGCCCAGACCCGCGGTCATCGCGAGGTACGTGACGGACAGACGCATGGAGGCTCCAACGGGCGCATCGTCTCACATGCTGCGGGCTGCGTCGAGCGCGCGCCGGGGTCACCCGCGGGTCGGGCCGTGGACCTCGCCCCGGATCAGCGCCCGCGCGCGGTCGGCGTCCTCCGGCGGCACATACAGCCGGCCGATCACCCGCTCGTCGGCGTACCGCTCGAACACGACCGACGCCTCGGTCAGCGTGCGCACCCGCTCGACCGGCTGGCCGGACGTGATGAGGGAGAGGATGTAATCGGTCTCGGCGCTGGCGCCGGGGAAGCTGGTGTTGACCTGGATCGTCGGCGGCGCGATCTCGGGAAACTCCGACACGCCGAGGCGGCCGTACGCGATCACACCGACGATCACGATGAATAGCGAGAGCACGCTGGCGAAGATCGGCCGGTCGATGAAGAAGCGCGAGAACATGCCGTTCCCCTTTTTGTGTGGTTGGCGTGTCGCTTACTTGGACGCGGCCTTGGCCGCCGGCGCGGGCGCGCCGCTGGGTGCGCCAGCTGGTGCACTGGCCCCCGCGGCCGGCGCCTGCGCGATCTGGATCGGCGCGCCGGGGAAGAAGATGCGCGCCATGCCGTCGACGATCACCGGGTCGCCGGCGGCCAGGCCGCCGGTGATGATCCACTGGTCACCGATCTGGTCGCCCACCTGCACGGGCTTGGGCATCGCCTTGCCGTCGGTGGCCACGTAGACGTACTTGCCCTGCGGCCCTTCGAGCACCGCACGCGACGGCACCAGCAGCGCCTGCGGCTTGGTGGCGCCGCTGAGGCGCACCCGCACGAACTGCCCGGGCATCAGCACACCGTCGGGGTTGGGCACCTCGGCCTCGGCTTCCACCGTGCCGGTGTTGCCCGACACGCGCGTGTCGCTGAACAGCAGCTTGCCCTTGCGCGGGTACACGCTGCCATCGGCGAGCTTCACTTCGACCGTGAACGCCTCGTGCGGCGGCAGCTTCAGCTGGCCGGCGACGACTTCGGAGCGCCACTTCATCTGGTCGGTGCTGGCGATGCCGAAGCGCACCTTCACCGGGTCGGTCTGCGTGATCGTGGTCAGCAGTGTGGCCGGGCCGGCCACCAGCGTGCCTTCGCTCACCTGCGAACGGCTGACAGCGCCCGACAGCGGTGCCTCGACCCTGGTGTAACCCAGGTTCAACGCGGCCTCGGCACGGCGTGCCTGCGCGCCCTTGAGATCGGCGCGCGATACCTGTTCGGCCGACGCGGCGTCGTCGTACTCGCGCTGGCTCACCGCACGCGCCTCCCACAGCGGCTTCAGGCGGGCGAGCGTGCGCGTGGTCATCGCGAGCTTGGCCTCGGCCGAAGCCACGTCGGCATCGGCACGGTTCAACGCGGCCTGGAACGGCGCCGGGTCGAGGCTGTACAGCGACTGCCCCTTGCGCACCGCGCCGCCTTCGGTGAAGTTGCGCTTCAGCAGGATGCCGGCCACGCGCGGACGCACCTCCACATCGCGCGAACCGGCGGTCTGGCCGACGTATTCGTAGTTCATCGCCAGGTTGGTGGCGGCCAGCGACATCACCGCCACCGCGGCCGGCGGCGGGCCGCCGGCGCCCGGCGCGCCCTGCGCGTGCGAGACGTTAGGCCCGCAGCCGATCAGCGTGATCGATGCGGCCGCCACGCTGGCCAGCACGACGGCGATGTGCAGCGACAGCGCGCGGCGCGTGGGGAGCGATGTCGTGCGCGACGGAATGGGTCGATCGGTATGGGGCATGTGGGTGGCCCTTTCTAGAGCGTGGTCAAGGCGTGGTGGCCAGCCGGCAGGACGAGGGCTGTTCGGGCGCGGGAGGGTCCCTCCACTCGGAGGCGCAGTCTAGGGACTGCCGGTTGTCCTTATCGTTGCAAGGGAAGGGGGTCTTCATTACGGATGAAATCGTCGTGGGGTGTCGCTGCCAGTCGTGCACGAAGCGTGCCGCGACTCTCACGACGGTCGACGGTGCCGCGCTTCGACAAGGCCGCCGCCATTTCAACCCCCTAATATCCATGGCCCTGGAGACATGCCGATGACCTCTGACCCGACCGTTGCGCCGCCGGCCACGCCGTTCTTCGGCGCCGAGCACGAGCAACTGCGCGACACCCTGCGCCGCTTCATCGCCGAACGTGTGCTGCCGCAGGCCGACGCGTGGGAGCAACAAGGCCAGGTGCCGCGCGCCGTGCTGCGCGAGATGGGTGCACTCGGCCTGCTCGGCATCCGCTATCCGGCGTGTCACGGCGGCAGCGAGCTCGACACGCTGGCCACCGTGGTGCTCGCCGAGGAGCTCGGGCGCAGCACGTACGGCGGTTTTGCGGTCACCGTGCTGGTGCACACCGACATGGCGAGCCCCCACCTGGTGAATGCCGGCACGCCCGAGCAGATCGAGCGCTACCTGGCCGACGTGATCGCCGGCCGGCGCATCTGCGCGATCGCGATGACCGAGGCCGACGCCGGCAGCGACCTGGCCGGCATGCGCACGCGCGCGCGCCGCGACGGTGACCACTGGGTGCTCGACGGCGCCAAGATGTTCATCACCAACGGCGTGCACGGCGACCTGTTCTTCGTCGCCGCCAAGACCGGCGCGCCGGGCCGCAACCGCGACATCACGATGTTCATCGTCGAGCGTGGCACGCCGGGCTTTCGCGTCGCGCGCACGCTCGACAAGCACGGCTGGCTGTCGAGCGACACCGCCGAGCTGGTGTTCGAAGGCTGCCGCATCCCGGCGGCCAACCTGCTGGGCGAGGAAGGCAAGGGCTTCTACGCGCTGATGAAGAACCTGCAGAACGAGCGCATCGTGCTGGGCGCGCAGGCGATGGGCGAGCCGGCGATCCAGCTCGATACCTCGAAGCTGTTCTGGATCGGCACGCTGGCGCCGACGTCGGAGACCGTGGCGGTTTGGCGCACGACCGGCGTCAAGACGATCCAGGATGCGATGCGCACCGAGGTCGTGATCGGCGCCTCCGGCAAGGGCTCGATCACCTACACGTTTCCCAAGCTGCTGAACGAGCTGGTCGGCACCAAGTTCAAGATCGTCAGCGGCTATCGCGGCGGCAACGATATCAACGTCGCAATGGAGCGCGGCGAGGTCGGCGGGCGTGAGAATACGTGGTCGAGCTGGAAGTCGACCAAGCCGCACTGGCTGAAGAACGGCGACATTTCGGTGATCGTCCAGGGCGGCGATACCGCGAAGGACCTGCCCGGCGTTGCCAACGTCGAGACGCTTGCGAAGAATGACGACGACCGGCGCGTCATGCAGTTGATTTTCGCGGGCTCGCGGCTTGGCCGGCCGTTGGTGACGACGCCGGGCGTGCCCGCCGATCGCGTCAAGGCATTGCGCGACGCGTTCGACGCCACGATGAAGGATCCGGAATTTCTGGCCGCGTGCGCGCAGGCGAAGGTCGAGGTCGATCCGATCCCCGGCACCGCGTTGCAGACGATGGTCGACAAGATCCTGGCGGTGCCGAAACCGATTGCCCTGCGCGCCAAGGCGATGCTGGAATAGCGCTACCCTACTTCTTGATGCCCATCGCCTGTTTCAGGCGGGCGACGATGTGCGGCGGCGTTGCGTAGAGCTTGGCAACCACCGCCTGAACGTCTTCGCCCGAAGTTCCTTCGACGTCGAGACGCGCGCGGCTGGCCTCGGCCTTGAGCTCGGGATCGGCCAGCATTGCCGTGAACGCCTTGCGCAGCGCCGCCACCCGTTCCGCCGGCACTTCGGGCGGCAATATGAAGGGGCGATTGATGGGCCCCTGGCCGTAATATGTCGCCAGCACCCGGCGATCCTCATCGGTCTTGGCGAACTGCATGACGAGCGGCACGCCGAGCTTGGCCAGCTCCGGCATCGGCGTGACATCCTCCTGCAGGATGATCCGGAACGGCCCCGTGCCGGTCATCAGATCGCGATACTGCTGCCGCGCGCTGGTGAAGTTGAGCCCGCAGATGCCATGCAATTCGCCCTTCTCAACGGCGAGCGAGATTTCGCGTGAGCCTGGGTAACCGGCGATCGTCTTGATGTTGGTCGAGAAGAAGTTGCGCAGGAAAACCGGGCTCACCGTCAACGCGCTGCCGGGCCCCGTGCCGCCGACGATCATCTCGGTCTTGAAGGTATCGGCGAACGATTTCACCGGCGCGTCCGAGCGCACGAGGCAGACGCCGGTTTCGGAGTTGGCGTTGCCGATGTAGTTGAAGCGTGTCGGGTCGTAGCGGCGCGGACCTTCGGCGACGAGCGGATCGAAGATCGCGCCGGACAGCACGGTGCCGATGTGGGTGCCATCCTTGGGTGCTATCGCATAGATATGGCTGGCCGCGGCGATCGAGCCCGCGCCGGGCATGTTCTGGGGGATCACCTTGGGGTTGCCGGGAATGTGGCGGCCGAGGTGGCGGCCGATCAGCCGGCCATAGACGTCGACGCCGCCGGCCGCGGTGGAGCCGATCACGATGGTGACGGTCTTGTCCTTGTAGAACTGTGCGATGGCATCCTGCGCATCGGCGGGCTGAGCAGGGAACGTCACCGCGAGGCCAAGTACCGCCGTCATTCCAATCGCGGGCCATTTTCGCATCGTGCTCTCCAGTGATCGACCTCGGCATCGAGCGGCAGTTCAACACGGCAACGCAGGCTCGTCGATTCATTTGCAGGCGCATTTGCAGTCGCGGTGACCGGCACTCCGTCCTTCGATGCTCGAAATTCGCTCAAACGACGCGACAGCCTATTTATTGGGCAATTGCTGATGGGTTTGGCATTCATGCTTGGCCACGTCCATGCACGACCTTACCTTCGGCTTCATCAACATATTGATTTTTCGTTGTAAAATATCAATCTGCCGGTTTGGCATGCAGGTTGCTCTCTGTTTACCCAGGTTAACGCCGGCACGGCGTCGACAGTGGAACAAGGGGGGCATCTCATGAGCAAGCCGCACGGGCCAATGGCTTCGGCATCGGGTTGCAGCTGCGGCCATCATGGCAGCGAGGCCGAGCATGCTGCGGCTTTGATCGGCGGCGAAGCCGGCCTGCCGAAAGTCATGCAAGCGGCCGTGTTGCGGGCCATGTTCCCACATGCGCCTTCGCGCCGCGCGCTGGTGAAGGCCGTAGGTGCGGGCACGCTGGCGGCAGCGCTTGCCGAGTTGTTCCCGCTGGCGACCGCGACCGACCTGTTCGCGCAAGGCGCCAAGCCCGAGAAATCCAGCCTCAAGATCGGCTTCATCCCGATCACCTGCGCGACGCCGATCATCATGGCTTCGCCGATGGGCTTCTACAAGAAGCAGGGCCTCGACGTGGATGTGATCAAGACCGCGGGCTGGGCGGTGATCCGCGACAAGACGCTCAACAAGGAGTACGACGCGGCGCACATGCTCTCGCCCATGCCGCTCGCCATCACGCTCGGCGCGGGCGCGACCCCGGTTCCCTACACCATGCCGGCGGTAGAGAACATCAACGGGCAGGCGATCACGCTGGCGATCAAGCACAAGGACAAGCGCGATCCCAGGCAGTGGAAGGGCATGAAGTTCGCGGTACCGTTCGACTTTTCGATGCACAACTACCTGCTGCGCTA
>CALMQI010000050.1 GCA_937871935.1 uncultured Burkholderiales bacterium | reverse complement strand
ATGTGGACTCTGAGGCCATAGTTTGGGCAGGCTGCCACGTTGTGCTGGCAACCCGAACCCTTAACGCGGTGGCGATGGGATGGTTCCGATATCCCGCGCTTCAGCTTGTGTCGGGCTTTAGCGCCTCCCACGCGAGACCATGGCATTCGACGAGGACCTCATCGACTTCGTGCATGGGTTTCCGGCGCGAACCGGGCGGACGGCCCGGACGGAGCGGAGATCGGAACTTCGGCGCTTTTTCCCTCTCGCGCCGAAGCCGCCAGCGGGCAAGACGCCGGGCTTGGCGCGGAAGGTCGTCGAGCGCCAGCTTGAGGGCTTCGAGCCTGCGCGCGATGCGCTGGGCATTCACCAAGCCGTCACGCGGCGCGGCAGCGGCCGCAGCGTGAGCCTGGCCACCGCGGTCACCCGCGAGGGTGACGTCACCGCCGGTCGGCGTGCCGATACCGAGGTGTTCTACATGGGCAGTCGCCGGCTGGCCGAACTGGCGCGCCGGCTGCAAGCCGCAGGCTGGCCGGCCGACACCCCGGTGCTGGTGGTGTCGCGCGCGCTGTGGCCCGACCAGATCGCCAGCGACCACACCCTGCACACGCTGTGCGCCGCCAGCGCGCTGCACGCCGGCCGGCCGACGCTGGTGACCGTGGGCGCGGGCGCCGCGCTGGTGGGGGGCAAGTCCCTTCACGTTGACCGGCATCAATCGGCGCCCCGCGGCGTCGGGCCGTAAAATCGCGCGTTTGTCGCAGCGGCGCAGGCCCGTACCACGAGCTCAGGCGCCGCAGCTCTTACGGCCATCGACACAACCGCCCCGCCCCCGCCACCTTCATCCTCGCGCCCATGACCCACGTCGTCCTCGAATCGTGCATCCGCTGCAAGTACACCGACTGCGTGGACGTCTGTCCGGTCGACTGCTTTCGCGAAGGCCCCAACTTCCTGACCATCGACCCCGACGAATGCATCGACTGCGCGGTGTGCATTCCCGAGTGCCCGGTGAACGCGATCCTGCCCGAGGAGGACGTGCCGGCCGACCAGCAGAAGTTCATCGCCCTCAACGCCGAGCTGGCCAAGAAGTGGCCGAGCATCACCAAGCGCAAGCCGGCGTTGGCCGACGCCGACGAGTGGAAAGACCGCAAGGACAAGCTCTCCGAACTGGTCCGCTGAACGCCAGAGCGACCCGCCCCGGATCCATGGACTCCCAAGCCACCGGCGAGATGGCCGAAGCCGCCGCACGCCACGAGCCGCCGATCGAGACCGATGCCGTGATCGTCGGCGCCGGTCCGGTGGGCCTGTTCCAAGTCTTCGAGCTCGGCCTGCTGGAGATCAAGGCCCACATCATCGACTCGCTCGCCTACCCGGGCGGCCAGTGCATCGAGCTCTACCCCGACAAGCCGATCTACGACATTCCCGCGGTGCCGATCTGCACTGGGCGCGAGCTGACCGACAACCTGCTCAAGCAGATCGAGCCGTTCGGTGCCACCTTTCACCTCGGCCAAGAGGTGAGCGTGGTGCACTCGCGCGAGGGTCGCTTCGACGTCGAGACGTCGCGCGGCACGCGCTTCGTCACCCGGACGATCTTCATCGCCGGTGGCGTGGGCGCGTTCCAGCCGCGCACGCTGAAGGTCGACGGCATCGAGCGCTTCGACGGCACGCAACTGCACTACCGTGTGCGCGATCCGGATCAGTTCGCCGGCAAGAACCTCATCATCGTCGGCGGCGGCGACTCCGCGCTCGACTGGGCACTCAACTTCGCCGCCGACGGCCCGCACAAGGCCGAGAGCGTGATCCTCGTGCACCGGCGCGACGGCTTTCGTGCCGCGCCGGCCAGCGTGGCCAGGATGCGCGAGCTGTGCGACGCGCTCGAGATGCAGTTCATGGTCGGCCAGGTGAGCGGCTTCGACCAGCGCGACGGCCGCATGACGGCGCTGAAGGTCACCGGCGGCGACGGTGTCACGCGCGTGGTGCCGGTTGACATGCTGCTGGTGTTCTTCGGGCTGAGCCCCAAGCTGGGCCCGATCGCCGAATGGGGCCTGACGATCGACCGCAAGCAGATCGTCGTCGACACCGAGAAGTTCGAGACCAACGTGCCGGGCATCTTTGCCGTCGGCGACATCAACACCTACCCCGGCAAGAAGAAGCTGATCCTCAGCGGCTTCCACGAGGCCGCGCTCGCCGCCTTTGGCGCGGCGCCCTACGTGTTCCCCGACAAGCGCATCCTGCTGCAGTACACCACCACCAGCCCCAAGCTGCACAAGGTGCTCGGCGTCGAGACGCCGGTGTTCGACTGATCTGCTTCGCGCCGCGGCCATGCCGCACGCACGACCACAAGGCCCGCTGCATGCGGGCCTTGCGCGTTCTTGCGTATCATGTCGGCGCTGCGCGCTTTGCTGCGCGTGGTCTTCGCTAGGGGTGCTGGGCCCGCCGCCGCGGGCTCGGCTGAGAAAGTCCCTTTGAACCTGAATGAGGTAATCCTCGCGCAGGGAAGCAGCTCCGAATGCGGCGTGCCCTCCTCGCTCGATCCGGCGCGGGTGGCGCTGATCCGTCGTCCGGTTTGCCCACCTGCCATCGACAGGAGTACGGACGATGGCATTTCGATCGATCAGCACCACCCTCACGCTGGTGGCCGCCGCGTGCGCTGCCGCCACCCACAGCCACGCGCAAGATGCCACGCAGACCGTCGTGGTGACCGGTCGCACCGCGCCGTCGGCGGGTGTCGCCGGCTTCGACGACGTGCCGCTGTCGCGCGCGCCGTTCTCGGCGACCGTGCTCGGTGCCGACGCGCTCGGCGCCGGCGGCATCGGCCAGCTGGCGCAGGCCGCGCGCCTGGAGGCCGGTGTATCGGACGCCTACAACTCCGAAGGCTACTGGAGCAACTTCACGATCCGTGGCTTCACGCTCGACCCACGCGCCAACTACCGTCGCGACGGACTGCCGATCAATGCCGAGACCGCGCTGTGGCTCGGCAACAAGCAGGCGCTCGAAGTGCTCAAGGGTGCCAGCGGCCTGCAGGCCGGCACCAGCGTGCCCGGCGGCCTGGTGAATCTGCTCGTCAAGCGGCCGCAGGCCGGCCGCGTGCGCAGCGCCACGCTCGACGTGCAAGGCGCCGGCACGGTGGGCGCCGCCGTCGACCTGGGCGACCGTGCCGGCGACGGCGGCCCGGTCGGAGGCGTCGATCGCCGTGCCGATGAACCGCGGGTCGCCGGTCTTCTGCGCGGCGGTGTGGGCGCGGGCCTCGTCGAGGTCGGCCAGCACGCCCCTGACCGCCCGCTCGGCGAGGGCTCGGCCGGTCCGACGCCTCGGGGCGTGGTTGAGGACCGGACGCAGCCGGTCGCGGCCCAGGCCGTGGGCCTCGAGGTCGAGGAGCGTCCGGACGAGACGATGGACGCCCGTCGTGGACCACCGCCCCACGACCACGACGGTGCCGGCCCGGGCGGTGGCGGCCCGGGCCAGTCCGTTGCGCTCCTCCAGGTCGAGGGAGCCGCTCTCCACCCGACCGTCGAGGTCAGCGCTGATGTCGGCGATCACCAAGCCGTCGGGCCGGCTGAGAGACACGAGCACCGAGTCCACGACCGAGCCGCTGAGGACGGTCCACTCCTGACGCCGGCGCAGCCCGCACAGGAGGTCATAGCCCGGCGGCTGGCTGATGGTGGGCGCGGCCACCGCGCCGGGAGGCGAGTGGCGGAGGGTCTCGGCCAGCTCGAACACCCCGTCCTGGCCCGGGGCGACGCCATGGCGGACGTGCTGGTCGGCATCCAACGCGAGGTCAGCGAGGACGTTATGCTCGAAGGAAGCTGACAGGGCATTGAAAACTTTCGTCGGAACCTCGTGAGGCTTTTCATCCCAGTGGTTGTATTGATTTCTTGCAGCGTAGACGACAAGCCCGATTGGAACCCCGTGCCGTTCTTGACCAATGCAAAATTGGATTGCTGACTTGTTCGACGACGCGACCAGCGCAGCGCAGCTAGTGGGGATGGAGTTGTTACGCGAATAGAGTCTGATGGCCATATAGGCGACCTGCAGAGGAAGCGCGCCGATCTCGATCCCGCGCTCGCCAAGTGTGACGCGCTGATCACCACCGCGCTCGCGCCGCATCCCGAAGATCAGATCGGAAGAGCGTCGTGTAGGGAAAGAG
>CALMQI010000049.1 GCA_937871935.1 uncultured Burkholderiales bacterium | reverse complement strand
AAGTCGAGCCGCGCGTAGTCGGCGGTGATCGAGCAGCCGTCCACCGGGTGCGGGATCAACGCGCACAGCAGGTGCGTCGCGGTGTGGAAACGCATGTGGCGGTGCCGGCGCGCCCAGTCGATCTGCGCGGTCAGGGCGGTGCCGACCACCAGCGCCGACAGGTCGGTGCCCGGCGCAGGCACGTGCACGATCGCGCCGGGCTCGGCGCCCTTCTTCGTATCGACGATTCGCACCTCGCGCCCGTCGGCCAGGCGCAGCACGCCGGCATCGCCGGCCTGGCCGCCGCCATGGGGGTAGAACACGGTGCGATCGAGCCGGATGCCGCGTTCGTCGAGCGCCGTGATGCGCGCCTCGCAATGCGCCAGGCGCGGATCTTCGCGGAACAGCTCTTCGGTAGGGGTCATGTCGGGTCGGTGGTGGCAGCTTGGTCGGCCGTCCAGGATGACAGCATGACCTCGCCGCGCGGTGTGCGCAGCCGCGCCTGCCAGGGCGGGCCGGCGGTGCGTTCGGTGTCCACGCCGGCCAGCCGCAGCACCGCGCTTGCCGCCGGCGGCATGCCGCACAACGACAGCGCGGTCAGTGCGACCGGCGATGCCGGCATCGCGTCGCACGGATGCGGGCCTTGCCACTCGATCAGTGTCGGCAGCGCGCCGCCGCATTCGAGCCGGCCATCGTCGCGCACGGTGATGCGCCAGCTCAGGCGCCCCGCCGGCGTGTCGCGATGCGCAGCCAGCGGCGTGCCGGGGTCCAGCCGGCAGTTGACCAGTCCCCAGCGCAGCATCTCCACGTTGGTGGTGCGCGCGACCGCGTGCACGAAGCGCGGCTCGCGGCGCGCGGCCTCGCGCAGCCCGGGGTCGTCGAGGCCGAACCAGCGTGGTCGCGTCGGCGCAGCGGCCTGCGGGTCGATCGCGATGATCTCGAGATAACAGCGCTCGAAGTCGGCACCACCGAGTGCCAGCAACCGGTTGTGCGTACCCATCAGCGGGTGCTGCCCGCCCGGCCCCGGCGCCACGCCAAGCGTGGCCTCGCACCAGGCGGCGCCCTGTTCCAGCGAGTCGGCGACGACGACCAGGTGGTCGATATGGGAGTTCACAGCACCACTGTACCGGCCACCACCGGGCACACGTCGCCGCCGATCCAGGTGTCGGCGCCGATGCGCCGCACATGCACGCGCCCGGCGCGGCCGAGCTCCGTGCCCTGGCTGGCCAGGTAGGCCGGTGGTGCCAGCCCGGCGTCGATCAGCCAGAGCGCGAGGCCCGCGTTGAGGCTGCCGGTGACGGGATCTTCGGGCACCGACAGACCGGGCACGAAGGCGCGCACCTCATAGCGGCATTCACCGCCGTCGGGATACGGCCCGACCACGCCGACCTTCAGCGCACCCATCGCGCCGAAGTCCGGCTTCAACGCCAGCACCGCCGCCGCATCGGGCAGCAGCGCGGCCACCCAGCCCGGCCCGTTGTCGACCCACTGCACGGCCCGCAGCGACGACACGTTCACCCGCAGGCAGGTCGCCAGTTGCGTGCGCACCGCCGCATCGGCTGCGCCGGTGCGCCGCAGCGGCGGCGCCGCGAAGGCCAGGCGCGTGCCGTCGCGCCGGATGCGCACGAGGCCGACTTCGCATTGCTGCACCACCTGGCCCTCGCCTCGCGCCTGCCCGCCTGCCGACAACCAGGCGTGGCAGCTACCGAGCGTGGGGTGGCCGGCGAACGGCAGCTCGCC
>CALMQI010000048.1 GCA_937871935.1 uncultured Burkholderiales bacterium | reverse complement strand
GCTTCACGACGGGCGAGTGGCAGGGGTCGACGCTGGTCACGACGACCAAGTTCGCCGGCCTGACCGTCCCCGCGGCGGCCGCGCCCACGATGACCGCGGCGAGCACCGTGCGCTCGATCAACAGGCCCAGGGCGGCGATCGTCAGGGCCGCACCCAGTGCCCCGCCCCAGAAACCCAGTGCGCCCCGGCCGAGCCAGCCATAGAGCGTTGCCGCCACATAGGCGCCGAGCATGTAGAAGCTGGCGTGCGCGAAATTGAGCACGCCCATCAGCGAGAAGACGAGCGTCAGGCCCGAGGACAGCATGAACAGCAGCAGCCCGGCATTGACCCATGTGGCGATGCCGCTTGCCAAGGCGATCCCGACATGGCCCAGCGGCCCGATCAGCAGCAGCGCGCCGAGCATATTGGTGGCCAGCGCAACGATGGCGATCCGCACCGGCGTGCGCGTATCATAACGGGCGAAGAAACTGGCGGCGAACACCTTGACCAGCAGAAAGGCGGGCACGCCGACGGCATAGGCCGCGAGTGCGGCGGCGGTGGCGACGGTTTCAACTTGGCCGAAATTGCCATGCTCGAACAAAGTTTGGATGATCGGCTGCGCCGCCATCATCAGGCCGATCGTCGCGGGCAGCCCGATGGCGAGGACGAATTCCACAGCCCGGCTGAAATAATGCCGGATTTTTCCCTCGTCGCCTTCCTGTACGCATTGCGACAGAACCGGCAGCAAAGCGGTCGCCACCGCGATGCCGATGACGCCCAGCGGCAACTGGTTCAATCGGTCGGCGTAAAATAAATACGATATCGCGCCGGTCGGCAGCGTCGAGGCGAGAATGGTCGAAACCAGCAGATTGATCTGCGACGCGCCCGCGCCCAGCATCACGACGTGGGCCATGCCGCGCAGCGGCAGCAGCGCCAAGCACAGCCAGATGAGCCAGACCCCTCGTCGCATGATGAATGTCAGTATAGGCAGTCTCGGCCGTTGGCGGCGCGCTGACCGGATGTTTGTCGGTCGCGTCCACGACGTGATGCCTACAATGCGGCGCACCGATACGCCCGATCCGCACGCGCCCGAGACCCGCATGAGCAGCACGCCCAGCCCCGCGCACCCCGACCTCGGCAAGATCACGCCGCGCGAGAAGGCCGAGATCCTGGCGCAGGCGCTGCCCTACATCCGCAAGTTCCACGGCAAGACCATCGTCATCAAGTACGGCGGCAACGCGATGACCGACCCGTCGCTGCAGCAGGATTTCGCCGAGGACGTGGTGCTGCTCAAGCTCGTCGGCATGCATCCGGTGGTGGTGCACGGCGGCGGGCCGCAGATCGAGGAGGCGCTGGGCCGCCTGGGCAAGAAGGGCACCTTCATCCAGGGCATGCGCGTGACCGACGAGGAGACGATGGAAGTCGTCGAGTGGGTGCTCGCCGGCGAGGTGCAGCAGGACATCGTGGGCCTGATCAACCACGCCGGCGGCAAGGCGGTGGGCCTGACCGGCCGCGACGGCGGCCTGGTGCGCGCACGCAAGCTCAAGCTGATGGACAAGGACGACCCCACCAAGGAGCACGACGTCGGCCAGGTCGGCGACATCGTGGCGATCGACCCGAGCGTGGTGCGCGCGCTGCAGGACGACCAGTTCATCCCGGTGATCAGCCCGATCGGCTTCGGCGAGCACAACGAGAGCTACAACATCAATGCCGACGTCGTCGCCGGCAAGCTGGCCGAGGTGCTGAAGGCCGAGAAGCTGGTGCTGCTGACCAACACGCCCGGCGTGCTCGACAAGAGCGGCAAGCTGCTGACCGACCTGTCGGCTCGCGAGATCGACGAGCTGTTCGCCGACGGCACGCTGTCGGGCGGCATGCTGCCCAAGATCGCCAGTGCGCTCGACGCTGCCAAGGGCGGCGTGCACGCGGTGCACATCATCGACGGGCGCGTGCCGCATGCGATGCTGCTGGAGATCCTCTCCGACCAGGCGTACGGCACCATGATTCGAAGCCATTGATCTGGCTGTTCGATCTGGATGACACGCTGCACGACGCAGCAAATGCGTCGATGCCGGGCATCCACGAGGCGATGGGTGCGTACATGGAGCGCGAGCTGGCGCTCACGCGCGACGAAGCTCACGCGCTGCGCCGCCGCTACTGGCTGCGTTATGGCGCCACGCTGCTCGGGCTGGTACGCCACCATGGCGTGCAGGCCGCGCACTTCCTGCACGACGTGCATCGCCTGCCGGGCCTGGAAGAACGCGTCAGCGGCCATCGGCACGACTTCGCCGCGATCGCCCGCCTGCGCGGGCCCAAGCTGGTGCTGACCAACGCGCCGCGCGCCTATGCGCTGCGGGTGCTGGGCGCCTTGCGCATCGAGCACCTGTTCGACGCCGTCGTGTCGATCGAGGACATGACGCTGTTCGGCCACCTGCGCCCCAAGCCCGACGCGCGCATGTTGCGCGCGCTGTGCGCGCGCCTGCGGGTGCCCGCCACACGCTGCGTGCTGGTGGAAGACACCCTCGTGCACCAGCGCTCCGCGCGCCGGATCGGCATGCGCACGGTGTGGATGCGGCGCTACGCACGGCATCGGCCGCTCCTGTGGGCCGGTCGCGATGGCCGGCGGCCGGCCTATGTGGACCATCGCGTGCAGGGCCTGCGCCCGCTGGTGCGGCTGGCGATGCGCTGAGGGCCGGCACCGTGCTGGCGCCCTCAATTCTTCAGTAAGTGTTTACCTGCCCCCGAGGCGGCTTGGCCCCTATGCCAGAATGCCGCCGCCACCCCTGCCGATGCCCGTGATCCCCCAGATGACCGACTCCCCTGACACCGACGCCAAGGCGGTGGCTCCCGGCAGCGGGAACATCGAGGCGGACGCGGTGGTGCGCGATGCGGCAGCCCCGGTAGCCCCGGCTACCCCCGGCACCCGCAAGCGGCCCAAGCCCGGCGAGCGCCGCGTACAGATCCTGCAGACGCTGGCCTCGATGCTGGAGCAGCCGGGCGCCGAACGCATCACCACGGCGGCGCTGGCCGCCAAGCTCGACGTCAGCGAGGCTGCCCTGTACCGGCACTTCGCCAGCAAGGCGCAGATGTTCGAGGGGCTGATCGAATTCATCGAGAGCAGCGTGTTCACGCTGGTCAACCAGATCACCGAACGCGAGACCTCGGGCGCCGCGCAGGCGCAGCGCATCGTCGCGCTGATCCTGCAGTTCGGCGAAAAGAACCCCGGCATGGTGCGTGTGATGGTGGGCGACGCGCTGGTCTTCGAGCACGAGCGGCTCACCGTGCGCATGAACCAGTTCTTCGACCGCGTCGAGTCGCAGCTGCGCCAGAGCCTGCGCCAGGCGGCCGAGCACGCCGGCTCGATGACGCCGACGGTGGACGCCGGTGTGCTGGCCTCGGTGCTGACGGCCTATGTGGTCGGGCGCCTGCAGCGCTACGCCCGCTCGGGCTTCAAGCGTAATCCCACCGAGCACATGGACGTGGCGCTGCAGCGCCTGACGGCCTGAGCGCCGAAGCGGCGCGTCGTCGAGCGGGAGCAGGGCCGCGATGCTGCGGGTCGACATCGCAGGCGTCTGCCTGACGCTGCTGCCGCAGCGCGCGGCTTTCCTGCCCGACAGCGCCACGCTGCTGGTGGCCGACGTGCATGTCGGCAAGGCGGCGTCGTTTCGCGGGCTCGGTGTACCGGTGCCATCCGGCACCACGGCGCAGACGCTGGACCGGCTGAGCCAGGCCCTGCAGGCCACCGCGGCGCGGCGGCTGGTGGTGCTCGGCGACTTTCTGCACTCCGCGCGCTCGCGCGGCGCCGACACGCTGGCGGCGCTGGCGCAGTGGCGCGAGGACCATGCCGCGCTGCCCATCACGCTGCTGCGCGGCAACCACGACCAGCGCGCCGGCGACCCGCCGGCGTCGCTGGGCATCGAGGTGTGCGACGGGCCGCTCGCCTGCGGCCCGTGGCTGCTGGCGCATGAGCCGCAGCCGCACGAGACGGCCTACGTGCTGGCGGGCCATGTGCATCCGGGTGTCGTGATGGGTGGGCGCGGTTTCGACCGCGTGCGGCTGCCGTGCTTTCATTTCGGCGTGCGCGTGGGCGTGCTGCCGGCGTTTGGCGCGTTCACCGGCACGCATGTGCTGCCGCGCGAGCCGGGCGACCGCGTGTTCGCGATCGCCGACGACGCGGTGCACGAGGTGCCGCAGCGCCAGCACGTAGACTTCGCGCGATGAACGAAGCCGTCGAGCACCTGATCGCGCGGGTGGAGAAGCTGATCACGCGGCTGGAGTCCGTGCTGCCGCATGCGCCGAAGGCGCCGGACTGGAGCGCCGCCACCGCCTTTCGCTACCGCCGGCGCGGCGCCAACGCGGTGCTCGAGCCGGTGCGCCATGCGGCGACGATCCGCCTGGCTGACCTGAAGGAGATCGACCTGCAGATGGAGCGGCTCACCCGCAACACCGAGCAGTTCGTCACCGGGCGGCCGGCCAACAACGTGCTGCTCACCGGCGCGCGCGGCACCGGCAAGAGCTCGCTGATCAAGGCCTGCCTGAACGAGTTCGCGCCGCGGGGCTTGCGGCTGCTCGAGGTCGACAAGACCGACCTGATCGACCTGCCCGATCTGGTGGACCTGGTGTCGAGCCGGCCCGAGCGCTTCGTGGTGTTCTGCGACGACCTGAGCTTCGACGAGGGTGAGCCCGGCTACAAGGCGCTGAAGTCGGTGCTCGACGGCTCGGTCGCGCAGACCAGCGACAACCTGCTGATCTACGCCACCAGCAACCGCCGCCACCTGCTGCCCGAGTACATGAAGGAGAACCTCACCTACACCCACACCGACGACGGCGAGGTGCACCCGGGCGAGGTGATCGAGGAGAAGATCTCGCTGTCGGAGCGCTTCGGCCTGTGGCTGAGCTTCTATCCGTTCAGCCAGGACGAGTACCTGGCGATCGTCGCGCAATGGCTGCGCAGTTTCGGTGTCGCCGAAGGCGCAATCGCCGCGGCGCAGAAGGAATCGCTGGTGTGGGCACTCGAACGCGGCTCACGCTCGGGCCGCGTGGCCTGGCAGTTCGCGCGCGACTACGCCGGGCGCGGCGGCGCGGCGACGTGAGCGGGGACCATCGTCAGCCGGTGGACGTCGAGGCTATCGAAGCGCGCCGTCCGGTGGACGTCGCGGTGGGCGTGCTGATCGATCCGCAGGGGCGCTTCCTGCTCACGTCGCGCCCCGCCGGCAAGGTGTATGCGGGTTTCTGGGAGTTTCCCGGCGGCAAGCTCGAGCCGGGCGAAACCGTCGATGCCGCGTTGCGCCGCGAGCTGCACGAGGAGCTCGGTATCACGATCGGCGCATCGACGCCCTGGCAGGTCGAACTGATGGACTATCCGCATGCCCGCGTGCGGCTGCACTTCTGCAAGGTCTACCAATGGCAGGGCGAATTCCAGATGCGCGAGGGCCAGGCCATGGCCTGGGAGACGCTGCCGGTGCAATGTGCGCCGGTGCTGCCCGGCACGGTGCCGGTGCTGCGCTGGTTTGCGCAGGAGCGTGGCCATGTCGGCGCGACGCATCACGAATGAAAAACAGGCCTTAGACTGGCCGCATGGACTGGCTGGACGAGATCAAGTGGGACCGCGACGGCCTGGTGCCGGTGATCGCGCAGGAGCGCGGCAGCAACGACGTGCTGATGTTCGCCTTCATGAACCGCGAGGCCCTGCAACGCACGGCCGATCTCGGCCAGGCCGTCTACTGGAGCCGCTCGCGCGCGCGGCTGTGGCACAAGGGCGAGGAGTCGGGTCACTTCCAGCAGGTGCACGAGATCCGGCTCGATTGCGACAACGACGTGGTGCTGCTGCAGGTGACCCAGCTCGGCCACCAGCCGGGCATCGCCTGCCACACCGGACGGCATTCGTGCTTCTTCCAGCGCCTGGAGCAGGGTGCCTGGCGCAGCGTCGAGCCGGTCTTGAAAGACCCGGTTTCGATCTACAGATAGGGCGCTATGGCGACCGCTGATCCGATGAACGTGGACACGCTGGCCCGGCTGGCCGCGGTGATCGAGTCGCGCCGCGGCGGCGACCCCGACAAGAGTTATGTCGCCCGCCTGTTCGCCAAGGGGCCGGACGCGATCCTGAAGAAGATCGGCGAGGAAGCCACCGAGACCGTGATGGCGGCCAAGGACGGCGACCCGCAGCGCATCGTCGCCGAGATGGCCGACCTGTGGTTCCACTGCCTGGTGGCGCTGGCGGCATACGGGCTCAAGCCCGACGCGGTGCTGGCGGAACTGACGCGCCGCGAAGGACTCTCCGGCCTGGAGGAAATGGCGTTGCGCAAGGCCGGGCAGCGCGACAAGGAGGGCTCTTAGATGGACGAACCGACCCGCACCGTGGTGATGCTCGATCCGGCACGCGAATCGTCGCTGCGCACGATCGGCCACATCAGCTATGCGCTGCATGCCATCGTCGCCATCGGCGCGGTGCTGCCGGGCACTCAGGGCAGCGTGGTGCTGCTGCTGGCCGCCTTCATCCTCGACCTGGTGAAACGCGGCGACGCCGCCGGCACCTGGCAGGAAAGCCACTTCCGCTGGCGCATCCGCAGCGTCGTCATTGCGGCGATCCTCTATGTGGTGACCTTGCCGCTGTGGCTGCTGCTGATCGCGCCGGGCTGGCTGGCCTGGGGGCTGGTGTCGATCTGGTTCGCCTACCGCGTGATCCGGGGCTGGCTGGCGCTGAACGACCGCAAGCCGATGCCGGTGTGAGCGAGGAGGCACGACGATGACGACCGCCGATCCGAACTGCATCTTCTGCAAGATCGTCGCCGGGCAGATCCCGGCCGAGAAGGTCTACGAGGACGAGCAGTTGCTCGCCTTCCACGACATCCACCCGTGGGCGCCGGTGCACATCCTGATGATCCCGAAGCTGCACATCACGAGCATGGTCGAGGTCGGCGAGGAGCACGCGGCGCTGCTCGGGCGCATGATGGCGATGTCGCCGCGCCTGATGCGCGAGCTGGGCGTCACCAACGGGTTCCGCCATGTGGTGAATACCGGACGTGACGGAATGCAGGAAGTCCAGCACCTGCACCTGCACGTGATGGGCGGGCCAAGGCCCTGGCTCAAGGGTTGAACGAGCGGCGACCTAGAATCCGCCCCAACGCTCGTACAGGAGATTCACCATGGGATCGTTCAGCATCTGGCATTGGCTGATCGTGCTGCTTGTCGTCATTCTCATCTTCGGCACCAAGAAGCTGAAGAACATGGGCTCCGACCTGGGCGCTGCCGTCAAGGGCTTCAAGGACGGGGTCAAGGACGGCGGCTCCTCCGGCGACGCGCCGGGCACGCCGCCGCAACAGGTCACCGCCGGCGGCAAGGCAACCGACGCCAACACCGTCGACGTCGAGGTCAAGACCAAGTCATAAGCCGCCACGCCCGGGCGCGCTCGCGCGCCGGCGTCCGGCCCCGACGGTTCGCATGATCGACTTCGGCTTCGACAAGATCGCCCTGATCGGCGCCGTGGCGCTGAGCGTCATCGGCCCGCAGAAGCTGCCGCGGGTCGCGCGCACGGTCGGCCATCTGCTGGGCAAGGCGCAGCGTTACGTGGCCGACGTGAAGGCCGAGGTCAATCGGTCGATCGAGCTCGAAGAACTGCAGAAGATGAAGAGCCAGTTCGAGACGGCGGCCAGCGACATCCAGAACAGCGTGACTCGCGAGGTCAACGACGCGACGCGCTCGTTCGAGACCAGCTGGAGCGACGCCACCGCCGGCCTGGAGACCAGCAGCACCGGCAGCGACACGGCCAGCGAGCCGTACACGCCGCCGCCGCTGAGCTACAAGCGCCCGAACAAGCGCTGGCGCCTGAAGCGCAGCGCCGTGCCGCAGTGGTTCAAGCAGCGCCAGGGCATCCGCACGCGCGCGATGTCGGGTGCCGCGCGGGTCGCGCGCTTTCGCCCGCCGCGCGCGAAGTAGCGGCGAGCCATGGCGACCGACGATAGCAAGGACGAACTGGCCGGCACCGAAGCGCCCTTCGTCTCGCACCTGATCGAGCTGCGCGACCGGCTGATACGCGCCTCGATCGCGATCGGCATCGCGTTCGGCGTGTTGTGCCTGTGGCCCGGGCCGGGAGCCTTGTACGACCTGCTCGCCGCGCCGCTGGTGGCGCAGCTGCCCAAGGGCGCGACGCTGATCGCCACCAACGTGATCTCGCCGTTCCTGGTGCCGCTGAAGATCACGCTGATGGCGGCCTTCCTGATCGCGCTGCCGGTGGTGCTCTACCAGGTCTGGGCCTTCGTCGCGCCGGGCCTGTACACCCACGAGAAGAAGCTGGTGGTGCCGCTGGTGGTGTCGAGCACGCTGCTGTTCATCATCGGCGTGGCCTTCTGCTACTTCTTCGTCTTCGGCCAGGTGTTCAAGTTCATCCAGTCCTTCGCACCGAAGAGCATCACCGCGGCGCCTGACATCGAGGCCTACCTCGGCTTCGTGCTGTCGATGTTCATCGCCTTCGGCGCAGCCTTCGAGGTGCCGGTGGCGGTGGTGGTGCTGGCGCGCATGGGCATCGTCAGCATCGACAAGCTGAAGGCCTTTCGCGGCTACTTCGTCGTGCTGGCGTTTGTCGTCGCGGCGATCATCACGCCGCCCGACGTGGTGTCGCAGCTGTCGCTGGCGCTGCCGATGTGCCTGCTCTACGAGGTCGGCATCTGGGCGGCGCGCGTGTTCATCCGCCACACCGCAGCGCCGGCCGAGGAGCCGGCGGCCAAGGAAACCTGATCCGCCACGTGGGCTACTGAGGGCGGCGCTGCGCCGGCGGTCGCTGCACCACGGTGACCTTGAGCTGCAGCTGCTGATCGCCGCGCTGCACGCCGATCGCCGCTTCGCTGCCCGGCTTGAGCGCGGCCACTGCGTTGAGCAGCTGCATCGTGTTGGCCACCTGGCGCGGCCCGATCGTCAGCACCACGTCGCCCGGCCGCATGCCACCGCGGCCGGCGGGGCCGTCCTTCAGCACGCCGGAGATCAGCACGCCGTCCTTGATCGGCAGGTTGAAGGTCGCGGCGTACTCCGGCGGCAGGTCGCGCGGCTCGACGCCGATCCAACCGCGGGTGACGCGGCCGTCCTTGATGAGACCTTCCATCACCTGGCGGGCCAGGTCGACCGGAATGGCGAAGCCGATGCCCATGCTGCCGCCCGAGCGCGAGTAGATCGCGGTGTTGATGCCCAGCAGGTGGCCCTGCACGTCGACCAGCGCGCCGCCCGAGTTGCCGGGGTTGATGGCGGCGTCGGTCTGGATGAAGTTCTCGAAGGTCGACAGGCCGAGCTGGTTGCGGCCGAGCGCACTGATGATGCCCGAGGTGACCGTCTGGCCGACGTTGAACGGGTTGCCGATCGCCAGCACCACGTCGCCGACCTTGGCCGACTCCACATCGCCCAGCGTGATCGACGGCATGCGATCGAGGTCGACCTTGAGCACGGCGAGGTCGGTCTCCGGGTCGGTGCCGACCAACGTGGCCTTGGTCTCGCGGCCGTCGTCGAGCCGGATCTCGATGTCGCTGGCGCCCTCGACGACATGGTTGTTGGTCAGCAGGTAACCCTGCGCCGACACGATCACGCCCGAGCCGACGCCAAGCTGGGGTTCGTTCTGGCCGCCCCCACGCTCGCCGAAGAAGTAGCGGTACCAGGGGTCTTGTGCATGGGGGTTGCGCCCCCCGTTCTTGCCGGCCGACACGCTGACCACGGCCGGCGCCGCGCGCTGCGCGGCTGCGCTGTAGCTGACGGCCGCGGCCAGCCCGACCACCGGCGCGCTGGCCGCTGGCGGCGCGGTGCGGATGGACACCACCTCGGGCGCCACGCTGGCGCCGCCGCGCGGCAGCCAGTGGGGCTTGAGCGTGCCGACGACGAACAGGACGGCCAGCGCCACCGTCGCGGCCTGCGAGAATAGGAGCCAGAGTCTACGCATGGAACGGCGAGGTGGCGTCTCGATGGTGACGCGTGACGAACTGCAATCGCATCTGGCTGCCTTGTTGCAGGTCGAGCGGTTTCGCGATTATGGGCCGAACGGTCTGCAGGTCGAGGGCGGCGCCAGCATCCGCCGACTCGTCAGCGGTGTCACTGCGAGTCTGTCGCTGATCGAGGCGGCGGTGCAGTGGCAGGCCGATGCCATCGTCGTGCACCACGGGCTGTTCTGGCGCGGGCAGGACGGCCGCGTCGTCGGCTGGATGCGCCAGCGCCTGCACGCGCTGCTGACGCACGGCATCAGCCTGTTCGCCTACCACCTGCCGCTCGACGCGCACGCCGAGCTCGGCAATAACGCCCAGCTCGGCGCACGCATCGGGCTGCGCGCCGACGCCCGCTTCGGCGAACAGGAGCTCGGCTTCCTCGGCGATGCCGGCGCGTTGACGCAGATCGAGCCGTTGGCCGCCGCGGTCGAGCAGGCGCTGGCGCGCGCGCCGACCGTGGTCGCCGGCGACGGCCGACCGCTGCGCCGCATCGGCTGGTGCACCGGCGCCGCGCAGGGCAGCTTCGAGGCGGCCATCGCCGCCGGCGCCGACGCGTTCATCACCGGCGAGATTTCCGAGCCGCAGGCGCACATCGCGCGCGAGACCGGCGTGGCATTTCTCGCCTGCGGACACCACGCCACCGAGCGGTTCGGCGTGCAGGCGCTGGCGGCCCAGGTGGCGCAGACCTTCGCGCTCGAGCACCGCTTCATCGACATTCCCAACCCGGCATGAGTGCAACGCCGAGCCCTCCACTGCTGGCGGTGTCGATGGGCGACCCCTGCGGCATCGGGCCGGAGATCATCGCAATCGCCATCGAGGCGGGGCTGCCGGCGCGCTGCGTCGTGATCGGCGACGTCGGCGTGATGCGCCGCGCTGTCGAGCAGGCCTGCCTGGTGCTGCCGCTGGCGCAGCTGGACACGCCCGAGGAGGCGCGCGATGCTGCACCGCGGTGCCTGCCCGTGTGGCAACCCGACGGGTTGCCGGCAGCCCTGGCGGCGCTGCCGATGGGCCGCGTGTCGGCCGACGCCGGACGTGCGGCGGTGGCGTGCATCGAGGCCGGCGCGCGCCTGGCCCTCGAGCGCCGCGTGTCGGCGCTGGTGACCGCACCGATCCACAAGCAAGCGCTGGCCGCTGGGGGCTCGCCGTTTCCGGGCCACACCGAGATGCTGCAAGCGCTGGCGGCCACGGGTGGCGCCTTGCCCGAGGTGCGCATGATGCTCGCCAACGACGAGCTGCGCGTCGTGCTGGTGACGATCCACGTCGGGCTGCGTCAGGCGATCGATCTGCTGACGACGGAGCGCATCGCGCAGACGATTCGCATCGCGCACCACGCGGCGCAGCGCTGGGGTCAACCCGCGCCACGCATCGCGGTGGCCGGGCTCAACCCGCACGCGGGCGAGGGCGGCCTGTTCGGCGACGAGGAAGCCCGCGTCATCGCACCGGCGATCGCCCGGGTGCGCGGCGAGGGCATCGACGCGTCGGGCCCCTACGCGCCGGACACCGTGTTCATGCGGGCGCGGCATGCGCCGGGCCACCCCGGCGAGTTCGACCTCGTGGTCGCGATGACGCACGACCACGGGCTGATCCCGGTGAAGTACCTGGGCGTTGAACGCGGCGTCAACGTCACGCTGGGGCTGCCGTTCGTGCGCACCAGCCCCGACCACGGCACCGCGTTCGACATCGCCGGCAGCGGTCGCGCCGACGCGGCGAGCCTGCGTGCGGCGATCGAAATGGCGCTGCATCTGGCCACTCAGTCGGCATAGCCGGCCGCCGCGGGTCGCGCGGCCGGGCTCAGGCCCGCGTACGTCAGTGCCTGACGATGTGTCCGGCGGTGCGCGGCGCGGTGGCGACCACCGCGGCGAGATCGAGCTTGGGCGGACCGGGCCGCAGCTCGGCCAGCTGGCGGCGCGCGCGTGCGGTCGCGCGTTCCAGCAGGTAGGCGTTCTCGAAGGCGCGCAGCCGGCTCGTCTCGCACATGCGGGTCAGCATGCGGTAGGTCATCGAGATGGTGCGCTTGTGCTTGTAGCCGCGGGTGAATACGAAGAACGTGCGCCCGGCGCTCACGTGGGCCAGGCGCACCTTGTGCCAGTCGCCGTCGATGTGCATCTGATAGGCGAAACCGATCTGCACGTGGTCGGCCAGCGATGCGCCGCGTGAGGGTTCGACCGGCTCCTCGGGCGCCGGCAGGCCCTCGATCTTGATGTCGGCGACCTGCACCTCGGGTTCCGACTCAATCTCGATGTCGATCTTGCCGTTCCAGTCGATCGATCGCTCGTCGACCAGGCCGATCGATTGCGCCTCGGCCTCGGTGAAGGTGTTCGCCTGCACCGCATCGAGCAGCACCGGCAGTTCCGAGGCCGGCATCGGCGGCAACTCGCTGGTCTTCGGGATCGGCGTGCCGAGCACCGCGTCGACCTGCTTGACCAGCAGGTTGTAGTCGAGCGTGCGCATGGCCTCGCCCTTCAGCGACTCGGCGTGCGCCGGTAGCAGCTTGCCGAAGAAGTCCTTGCGGGCGACCTCGGGCCACTTGATCATGTCCATGCCGGCGTTGAGTGTCTTCATCAGCACCGGCAGGCCGATCAGGAAGGCCTTGCGCTGCTGCGGCGATCCCTTGGGCTGCACGCTCATCAAGAGGTCGCGCCCGGCCAGCCGCAACCGTGCCACGGTCGGGCTGTCGATGCCGTCGTCGACGGCTGCCTTCATGACCGCCTGGCTCCACACCGAAGCGACGAAATCGCGCAGGAACTCGTCGGCCGGCACTTCCTTCAGGCCATGGCGCAGCTGCATCGAGTAGCGCTGCTGCAGGCGCAGCTGGTCTTCCTTCTTGGCCAGCACCTCATCGGCCTTGCCGCCCCCGCGATGCATGTCGCGTTTGCTCTGCTCGACGACGAACAGCTCGAGCGAGGCGAGCTTGGTCTCGTAGGTCTCGATCTGGTCGAAGTCGCCCTCGACGATCTCCTGCACCAGGTCGCGCACCAGCTTCAGGAAGGCACGACCGTCCTCGGTATCCAGGTCGTCGAATGCGGCGCCCAGCGACGCAATGCGGTTGACGAAGCGGCGCACCGGGTGCCGCCGCGACGAGAAGAAGCTCTGGTCGCCGAGCGCTGCGCGCAGCACCGGCAGCTGCAGCCGCGCGATCTGGCGCGCCATCTGCGGCGGCACCTTGGGGTCCGACAGGATCTGGTCGAACAGGCTGCCCACCACGTCGATCACCATGTGATCGAGCGCGCCGGTACTGGCCTGCCGCAACGCGTCGCGGTGGGCGACGATCAGGTTCGCGCCCGCCAGACCCGCCGCGCTGGAGTGCGCGCCGAGCCCCATGAGCGAGCCGCCGGTGGTGGGGCCGCTGATGATCTCCGGCGGCGCGGTGACCGCGAGCCGCCGGATCAGCGACATCAGCTGCGCGTCGACATGGCCCATCGCCGTGCCCACGGCGTTGCCGCGCGGAGCAGCACTGCTGTCGAGCGCACGACCGCCACCGCGCTGCGAGTCGGTCGCACCGCCAACATCGGGGAACAGCGCGGCCGACTCGGTGCTCAGCGCGCCGGAGTGCGAGGCACCGTAGCCGCCCAGTGCCGCCAGCGCTGAGGGTGAGCCGGAGGCCGGGCTGCCGTCGTGAGCCGACAAGCGGTCGTACCCGGTCTGGTAGCTGCCGATCTGGCTGCCGGGGCCGTCGGTCGCGCGCACCGTCATGCCGAGCGGCTTGACACCCGCGGCGCGCAGATCGTTCATGATGTCCAGATAGGTCTGGCGCATCAGGTTCGCTAAGGCGCGGCCGGTTTCGCCGAGCAGCACCTTGCGCACTTCGGGCCGATCGGCGATCGACTCGACCGCGCGCACCATGGCCTGGCCGATGATCTCGGGGCGCAGCGGGTTGCGTTCGTGGTCCGCCGCGCCCAGGCGCAGCACGGCGCCCATGTACTGATCGAGCTCGCGGATCTCCCACTCGCACTGGTTCTGGATGTCGAGCGCGAATCGCTCGGCCGAGACCTTGATCTCGACCTCATGATCCTCGACCAGGCTCATCGTGTCCCAGGTCGTCGGCGCATTGACGTTGCTGGTGCGCGGCGAGACCTGGCGCTGCACCTGCTGCTCGAGCGACTCGTTGAAGGTGAGCGAAAAGATCGCCAGCTTGCGGTTCAGCTCGAACTGACCAGCCAGCAAGGCGTCACGTTGCTGGGTGTTCGCCGCCGACATGGCCGACAGGCTGAGCGCTTCGACCGTGCGCTCGGCAGCCGAGCGCGCAGCCAGGCGCACGCGTTGCAGCGCGGTGTCGAGAGCGGGGGGCAGCCTCGTGTGGGCAGTCGTGTTCATCGGGGCCGAATGACCTCGTGGTTCACGAAGTATGCGGCTATTCACCCCATTGAAACCCACGAGAAACGGCGCGCAAGCGGGCGTGCTTCACGCTCCGCTCGCGCGCCGTCCAGGGCGCCGTAACGTTCGGTTTCCTAGCGCTTCAGCGCATCGCGAATCTCGCGCAGCAGCGTGATGTCTTCAGGCGGTGCGGCCGGCGGCGGCGGGGGTGCCTCGCTCTTCAGGCGATTGATCTGCTTGACCATCATGAAGATGATGAACGCCAGGATCATGAAGTTGATGGCCACGGTGATGAAGCTGCCGTAGGCGAACACGGCGCCGGCCTTCTTGGCGTCGGCCAGGTTGGTGGCCGTCTGGCCGGCCAGCGCGATGTAGTAGTTGCTGAAGTCGAGCCCCCCCAGCAGCTTGCCGACGATCGGCATGATGAGGTCGCCGACGATCGAGTCGACGATCTTGCCGAAGGCGCCGCCGATGATCACGCCGACCGCCAGGTCGACGACATTGCCCTTCATTGCGAACTGCTTGAACTCTGATGCGAAGCTCATGCTTTCTCCACTCCTGATGCTGTTGTGATGACGGGGGCCGACTCGGCGGCCCGGGCGCAGTATTGCGTGGCGGGGGATTCTGTCAATGCCGACTCGCCGCCCCCGCGGGGGCCCTTGCGCGCTCCGCTAGAATCGACGGTTGCCTCGGGCGACATCGGATCCGAAGCATCACTCATTCGAGGACCTTCATGAGCGAAACCCCGGTCGACCCCGCTCGACGTTCCTGGGTCATGATCACCTGCGGAGCCGGCGCGGTCGGTGGCATCGCGGCGGCGGTGCCGTTCGTGGCGAGCCTCACGCCGTCGGATCGGGCCCGGGCGGCCGGCGCCCCGGTCGAGGTGGACATCGGCGCGCTGCGGCCCGGCGAAAAGCTGGTGGTCGAGTGGCGCGGCAAGCCGGTCTGGGTGCTGCGTCGCACGCCCGAGCAACTGAAGTCGCTCGAGAAGACCGAGGCGCAGGTTGCCGACCCGAAGTCGGACCGCACCCAATACCCGACGCCGACCTACGCGAAGAACCAGGCCCGATCGATCAAGCCCGACGTCTTCGTGGCGGTGGGCATCTGCTCGCACCTGGGTTGCTCGCCGAGCGACAAGCTTCAGCCCGGCCCGCAGCCGTCGCTGCCCGACGACTGGCAGGGCGGCTTTCTGTGCCCCTGCCACGGCTCGACCTTCGACCTGGCGGGCCGCGTCTACAAGAACAAGCCGGCGCCCGACAATCTGGAAGTGCCACCGCACATGTACTTGAGCGACAGCAAGCTGCTGATCGGCGACGACAAGGCTGCCTGACCGGCAGCGAACAGCAAGCACCACGGCACGCCCGCGACGGCGAATCCGAAAGCAAGAACAGAGGTCTTTCATGGCAGAAATGAAGGAAGCCCCCGCCGGCGCATCGCTGGTCGTGAAGTCCACCGTGTGGCTGCAGAACCGCTTCCCGACCGTCTTCGACGAGTACCGGAAGCACATGTCCGAGTACTACGCGCCGAAGAACTTCAACGTCTGGTACTTCTTCGGTTCGCTGGCGATGCTGGTGCTGGTGATCCAGATCGTCACCGGCATCTTCCTGACGATGCACTACAAGCCCGATGCGGCCACCGCGTTTGCCTCGGTCGAGTACATCATGCGCGAGGTGCCGGGCGGCTGGATCATCCGCTACATGCACTCCACCGGCGCGAGTGCGTTCTTCATCGTCGTCTACCTGCACATGTTCCGCGGGCTCATCTACGGCAGCTACCGCAAGCCGCGCGAACTGGTGTGGATCTTCGGCTGCGCGATCTTCCTGTGCCTGATGGCGGAGGCCTTCTTCGGCTACCTGCTGCCCTGGGGCCAGATGAGCTACTGGGGCGCGCAGGTGATCGTCAATCTGTTCGCCGCGGTGCCCTTCATCGGGCCCGACCTGGCGCTGCTGATCCGTGGCGACTACGTGGTAGGTGACGCGACGCTGAACCGCTTCTTCGCCTTTCACGTGATCGCGGTGCCGCTGGTGCTGATCGGCCTGGTGGTGGCGCATCTGCTGGCGCTGCACGACGTGGGCTCGAACAACCCCGACGGCGTGGAGATCAAGGACAAGAAGGACGCACGCGGCATCCCGCTCGACGGCATTCCGTTCCACCCGTACTACACCGTGCACGACATGCTCGGCGTGTCGGTCTTCCTGATGATCTTCTGCGCGATCATGTTCTTCGCGCCGGAGCTCGGCGGTTATTTCATCGAATACAACAACTTCATCCCGGCCGATCCGCTGCAGACGCCCGCGCACATCGCGCCGGTGTGGTACTTCACGCCGTACTACACGATCCTGCGCGCGACGACCGATCCGATGGTCAACGCGCTGTGCCTGTTCGTCGGTTTGGCCGCGGTGGGCAACCTGGTCAAGGGCAAGGGCTCGATCATGTTGAAAGGCGCGCTGCTGGTCGCGGCCGCCGTGCTGATCGTGCTGATGAAGACCTTCGACGCCAAGTTCTGGGGCGTGGTGCTGATGGGCGGCGCGGTGGTGATCCTGTTCTTCCTGCCCTGGCTCGACCAGAGCCCCGCCAAGTCGATCCGCTATCGGCCGGGCTGGCACAAGGGGGTGCTCGCGGTGTTCATCGTGGCCTTCCTGATCCTCGGCTACCAGGGCACGCAGCCGGCGGCGCCGAGCGGCTCGGGGCTGGAGCTGCTGTCACAGGCCTGCACGCTGATCTACTTCGGCTTCTTCCTGCTGATGCCGTGGTGGAGTCGCCTGGGCACCTTCAAGCCGGTGCCCGAGCGTGTGACGTTCACAGCCCACTGAGAGCCGGGAGCCCATCACCCATGAAACGCATCCTGACCGTCCTGCTCGCCGCGCTTGCGCTGAATGCCTACGCCGCGGGGGGCGGCACGCCGCTCGACCATTTTCCGAAGGAGCGGGTGACCGACGTCGCTGCGCTGCAAAACGGCGCCAAGCTGTTCGTCAACTACTGCCTCAACTGCCACGCTGCCGGTTCGATGCGCTACAACCGCATGACCGACCTGGGGCTCACCGACGATCAGATCAAGAAGAACCTGCTATTGACCGCGGAGAAGACGGGCGAGCTGATGAAGGTGTCGCTCGACACGCGGCAGGGCAAGGAGTGGTTCGGCGCCGCGCCGCCCGACCTGAGCGTGATCGCCCGCTCGCGCGCCTCGGGCGCGGGCAGCGGCGCCGACTACCTGTACACCTACATGCGTTCGTTCTATCGCGACGACACCAAGGCGACCGGTTGGAACAACCTCGTCTTCCCGAGCGTCGCGATGCCGCACGTGTTGTGGGAGCTTCAGGGGCAGCAGCGCGCGGTGTTCGTCGAGTCACCCGATCCGCACGATCCCAAGAAGACGATCCACAGCTTCGGCGGGTTCGAGCCGATCACCAAGGGGACGCTGGACGCGCTGGCTTACGACAGCGAGGTCGCCGATCTGGTTGCGTTCCTGCAATGGATGGGCGAGCCGGCGCAGAATCAGCGGGTGCGCATAGGCGTCTGGGTTCTGCTGTTTCTGGCCGTGTTCACCGTCATCGCCTGGCGCCTGAATGCGGCCTACTGGAAAGACGTGAAGTAGCCCACCGGCCACTGCCCGGCTTGTCCCCGGCGCGGCACACGCAGCGAGCGATTTCCAAGCGCCCGCTGCGTTTTTGTTTTGAGTTGTAGCTAGGAGCCTCACCGCCATGATGGTGCTTTACTCCGGAACCACCTGCCCTTATTCGCATCGTTGCCGATTCGTGCTGTTCGAGAAGGGCATGGATTTCGAGATTCGTGATGTCGATCTCTTCGCCAAACCCGAAGACATCGCGCTGATGAATCCGTACAACGAGGTGCCGATCCTCGTCGAACGCGACTTGATCCTCTATGAGTCGCACATCATCAACGAGTACATCGACGAGCGCTTCCCGCATCCGCAATTGATGCCGGGCGACCCGGTGGCGCGCGCGCGGGTGCGCCTCTTTCTGCTGAACTTCGAGAAGGAGCTGTTCGCGCACGTCAACGTGCTCGAGAGCCGCGGCATCAAGCCCACCGACAAGCAGATGGAGAAGGCACGTTCGCAGATTCGCGATCGGCTCACCCAGCTGGCGCCGATCTTCCTGAAGAACAAGTTCATGCTGGGCGACGACTTCTCGATGCTCGACGTGGCCATTGCCCCGCTGCTGTGGCGGCTCGACTTCTACGGCATCGACATGTCGAAGAACGCCGCGCCGCTGCTCAAGTACGCCGAGCGCATCTTCTCGCGGCCGGCGTACATCGAGGCGCTCACACCGTCCGAAAAGGTGATGCGCAAGTAAATGGGCTCCCCCCCGAATCGGCTTCGTTGACATGGCGACGACTCCTACGGATAGCGCGGCACAGGGCAGCTCGACGCGGCCCTATCTGATTCGTGCGCTGCACGATTGGTGCACCGACAACGGCTTCACGCCCTACGTGGCCGTGTTCGTCGACCGCAGCGTGCAGGTGCCGGTGGAGTACGTGAAGAACAGCGAGATCGTGCTCAACGTCGGCTTCGAGGCCACCAGCGGTCTGAAGCTCGGCAACGACTTCATCGAGTTCAAGGCGCGCTTCGGCGGCGTGGCGCGTGACATCGTGGTTCCGGTCGACCATGTGGTGGCGATCTACGCGCGCGAGAACGGGCAGGGCATGGCGTTCCCGGCGCCGAGCGCCGATGCGTCGGGGGTCGAACAGCCGACGGCCATCGAGGGTCGGCCGGAGACGGTGGCGCGCGGCCTGCG
>CALMQI010000047.1 GCA_937871935.1 uncultured Burkholderiales bacterium | reverse complement strand
ATGGCGCTGCTGCTAATCGCGCCGCTGGCCTGGCACCGCGGCCTGGCCCACTTCATCGAGTGGCAGCGCACGCGTTTCGCGGTCACGTCGGCGGACCGGGTGTCGCAACTGGTCGGCCTGTCGTTCGACCCGATGCTGCGCGACGCCCGCGGCTCGCGCAGCGGCGTCGCCGCCGCCTTCGACTGGCGGCTCGCGCCCGGCCGCCTGCTGGAGGCCGAGTTCGAAGTCAACCGCCAGTCGCAGGCGAGCCAGGCCGCCTTCAGCCTGCTGGGCGGCGCCGTGCCCGACGCGCACGCCATCGACCCGCGGCTCAACCTGAACAACCAGCCGTGGAGCCTGCCGGTGGTGTTCGATGGGCGCACGGCGTCGCTGCGCTACACGCAGCTGCTGGCCGCCGACCTGCAGCTCAAGGCACATGCGATGACGCAGCGCCTGCGCACCGACGACCGCATCGCCTTCCCGTTCGGCTGTTCGGCCGAGGGTGCGTTCGATCGCTACTGCAGCGACGGCAGCTTCGACTTCTACGACTTTCGCAGCGAGGGCGAGCGCCGTCGCAGCGACGCGCTCGATGTCGGCGTGTCGGGCAACCTGGCCGCGCACCGCTACGCGATCGGCGTGCTGGCCGCGTGGCAACGCACGATCAACCCGCTGCAGGCCTTCAACTTCGTCGGCACCGGCACCATCGACGGGCTGAGTATGGTGCCGGCCGACCCGACGCTGACGACGCCGAACGCCGACCGCCGCGAGCGCAGCCTCGAGCTCTATCTGCGCGACCGCTGGATGCTCGCGCCGCGGTGGAGCCTGTGGCTCGGCGCCCGGCATACGCAGCTGCATCGCAGCAGCGACCCCAAGGACGGCAACCCGAGCACGACCTACGAGCAGACTTTCACGACGCCGTGGCTCGCGCTGTCGCACCGGGTCAGCGACGCGCTGACGGCCTATGTCAGCTGGGGCCAGGGCATCGAGAGCACGGTCGTCCCCAACCTGCCGACCTATCAGAACCCCGGGCAGGCGCTGCCCGCGCTGAAGAGCCGGCAGCTCGAAGCCGGGCTCAAGGCCGAGGGGCGCGACGTCGACTGGAGCGTGGCGGCGTTCGACATCAGCCGCCCAGCAACCACCGACGCTGGCACCCCGCTGCTCAGCCGCACGATCGACGGCGAACAGCGCCACCGCGGCATCGAGGCCGCCGCCGCGTGGCGGTCGGGTGCCTGGTCGCTGCAGGGCAGCGCCACCGCGCTGCGCGCGCGCCGCGAGGGCGCAGCCGACCCGGCCATGAACGGGCAACGCCCGCCCAACGTGCCGGAACACAGCGTGCGCGCGCAGGTGAGCTACCAGCTGCCTCAGTTGCCCGGTGCGCGGCTCGGCGCGGCTCTGACCCACGAAGGCTCGCGCACGGTGCTGCCCGACAACAACTCGCCGACCATCGGCGCCTGGACGCGCGTGGACTTGAGCCTGCGCATCGAACAACGCCTGGCCGACGCGACCACGCTCACCTGGCAGCTTGGCGTCGACAACGTCGCCGACCGACGAGCCTGGAAGGAAGCGCCGCTGCAGTTCGATCACGCCTTCCTGTTTCCGCTGGCGCCGCGCACCTGGCGGGCGGGCGTGCAGGCTGCGTTCTAGGGTGGGGATAGAGCCGCGAAGGGCCGGCTGGCTATAATTCCGCGCTTGTTCCCCGATAGCTCAGTTGGTAGAGCGCCGGACTGTTAATCCGTAGGTCCCTGGTTCGAGCCCAGGTCGGGGAGCCAACCCTTGCAGTGACGGGCCTTTACAGGGCTCCGCGTGTAGTCCGCCCGTACCGCAATCCAGGACCGGGATCACATGGGTTGGCGCGACGCCTCCCCCAATGACCAGGTGCTGCGCGACTAAGCAACTCGGCAACTCGGCAACTCGGCAACTCGGCTACCGGCTCGGCCGGCTGCGAATGGTGGCGGTGTCGGCGTCCGCATCGAACACGAGGTGGCCGGGCCAGGTCGGCCAGCTCGGCGCCCCCGATTCGTCGTTCGGATTGCCGCGCCGCGCAAACTCACCCAGGCGTGCCTGCATGGCCTTCGACAGCGCCGACCGGCCGCGCTCGTTGGCGCGCGTGAACAGGATGCGCGAGTACAGCGACGGCCCGAAGTTGCCGAACACGAACGGCAGGTCGAAGGTGTGCGCCGCGCCGAAGATCGTGTCGAAGGGCGCGGGCTGCGCGTCCCACTCGAACTCGTAAGACCACACCTCGGCCTGGCGCGAGCGCAACGCGTCGAGCACATCGTTGCGGATCGCGGTGAACCAAAGGCGGTCGAGCTCGGCCGCGCGAGCGTCGAAGCCGGTGACCGGTGTGGTCGCCGGGAGGTAGGCGCGGGGGATCCACGCCTCGACAGAGGTCTGCGGCGCCGCCTCCGCGTCGTAGCGCGAGGCGAGCGCAAACACGGCGGCGTCGTCCAGCAGGCGGCCGCTGGTGCCGCCCAGGTCGGGCCGGATCGCGAACAACTGCGGGAAGAGCTTGGTCTCGTCGCGGGTGTGGCCGGCCAGCACCGGCACGCGCACATAGCGGCCGGCGCGGATCGCCGCGATCGGGTCGATCGCGACCACGGCACCATCGGGGATGGGATTCGACGTCGCCATGCCGCGCGCCGCCAGCCGCGTGCGCACGACGCCCAGCAACGCGTCGGCCGAACGCGTGCGCAACCACTCGGCCATCTCGGTCGCGCCGCGTTCGGCGGCGAGCGCGCGTCCTGCGGCCGCGTCGGGTGCCCGCCCCTCGGCCACCAGCGCTTCAAGCAGCAGCGCCTCGCCGCGCGTCGCCCACCACGACGCTGGCAGCACGCCCGGAATGCCGCCCTTGGGCAGCGTGGCGGCGGTAGAGATGCCGCCGCTCATCGCGACGACGCGCTGGAACAGCGGCTGCGTGCGCTCGGCCAGCATCGGCGAGCTCAGCAGCGCGTAGACGTTGACCGCACCCGCCGACTGGCCCATCAGCACCACACGCCCAGGGTCGCCCCCGAAGCGGGCGATGTTGCCGGCCACGAACTCGAGCGCCTTGACGATGTCGAGCAGTGCGAAGTTGCCCGAGTCCTCGTGGCGCTGGCCGGTCTTCAGCGGCGCGAGGTTGAGGAAGCCGAAGATGCCGAGCCGGTAGTTCACCGACACGACGACGACACCCTGCTCGCGCGCGAGCGCGGCGCCGTCGTAGAGCGGGTCGGCGGTGTAGCCGGTGATGTTGCTGCCGCCATGCACGAACACGATCACCGGGCGGGGCTTCGCGGCCGGCGACGCCGGCGTCCAGATGTTCAGGTAGAGGCAGTCTTCCGCGCCGAGCGTCTTGCCGAGCGTGCTGCCGATCGTCTCGTCGTAGCGGTTGTGTTGCCCGGGGCCGTAGAGGCGGCCCGTCTGCACGCATGCCGGTGCGAACGCGGTGGCATCGCGGGGTGTGCGCCAGGCGACCGGATCGCGCGGTGCGCGCCAGCGCAGGTCACCGACCGGCGGCGCGGCGAACGGCACGCCCTTCCAGCTCCACGTGCCACTCGCGCTTGAGTCGTCTCGGCCGACGACCGGGCCCCAGGCCGTGTCGCGCTGCATCGACGGGGCGGTCGACGGGGCGCTTGCGCAGCCGGCGAGCAGCGCGACAACGGCCATCGCTGCGGTGCGTACGACGCGCGTCGGCAGTGTCATGACGGTGCCCTTCATTCCGCGGTGATGTTGGCGGCCTTGATCACCTGCGCCCACTTGCGGGTCTCGCTGTCGATGAAGGCGGCAAACTGCGCCGAAGTGCCGCCGCGCAGCTGCAGCCCGACCGCCTCGGCCTTCTTGCGCATCTCGGGGTCGGCGAGCACGGCGTTGGTCTCCGCGTTGAGCTTCTGCACGATGGCCGCGGGAGTGCCGGCCGGCAGCATCAGTCCGTACCAGCCGTAGCCGACTACCGATGGAAGCCCGGACTCGCGAAAGGTGGGCGTCTGCGGCTGCAGCGGTGTGCGCTCCTCGTTGGCGACCGCCAGCACGCGCAGCTTGCCGGCCTGGATGTGCGGGATGGCGGTCGAGATCGCGGTCAGCGTGCCGTCGATACGCCCGGCCAGCAACTCGTTGTAGGCCGGCGCATCGCCGCGGAACTGGACCACGACGCCCTTCGTTCCGGCCGCGCGCATCAGCAACTCTGCCGTCAGGTGCGGCGCCGACCCGGCGCCGGGCGAGCCGAAAGTCAGGCCGTTGGGGTTCGACTTGCCGTAGGCGACGAACTCGGCGACCGTCTTGTACGGCGCGCTGGCATTGACGATCAGGAACAGCGGCGCGATTGCCGTGCTGATCACCGCCTCGAAGCTCTTCTGCGCGTCGTAGGGCAGCTTGGCGTAGAGCGCTTCGCCGATCGCGATCGGTGCTGCCGCGTGCAGCACGGTGTAGCCGTCGGGTGCCGCGCGGGCGACGAACTCGTTGGCGATGCGCGTGCCGGCGCCGGCCTTGTTCTCGACCACGAAGCCCTGGCCGAGCCGCGCCGCGAGGGCCTCGCCGAGCAGGCGGGTGAGGATGTCGTTGGAGCCGCCGGCGCCATAGGGTGCGATGAAGGCGATCGGCCGCGCGGGCCAGGCTTGGGCAAGCGCGTGAAGCTGCGCGAGCCCGAGCGTGGCAGCACTGGCGCCCAACAGGTGGCGGCGGGTGATCGACATGGCGAGTCTCCTGTGATGGTCGAACGTGATCAGTCGAGGCGCCGAAGCGGCGGATAGCAGTAGCGGAACTCGAGATGCTCGGCCAGCGGCTGGTACAGCCGCAGCACGACATAGAACGCCTCGTCGGCAGGGGCCGGCAGCCAGTTGCAACCGGGGCCGGGATCGCCGGCCTGGATGCGGATCGCAAGGCTGCCGTCCGGATCGGTGCGCAGACCCTGCGTGCGATCGCCGATCGAATAGCGCCCGATCGGGTTGGCGACGAACAGGCAGTCGCTGCGTCGGTACATCGTGAGCGACCAGAACGCGTCGACCCTCGGACCGCCGCCTGGCGCGAAGCGCAGTTCGTAGGCGTGCCCGCCGTCGAGCGTGCGGCCGGCGTCGTCGGCCTCCGCGGTGGGGTACATCGCCTCCTCGATGCCGAGCGCACCGATCAGGTTGCGTGCCACGCGCGCCCGCGTCAGCACGTCGGCGCCCCAGTGCGTGCGCACCGACACGGGCAACGACCAACCCTGACCGAGCTGGCGCGGCTGGTCCTGCTGGCGCAGCTGCTCGTACACCTGGGGCAGGGTCTGTTGCACGTCCTGCGCGTCGAGCGGCCACGCCAGGGTCTCGCCCGCGGGCGGCGGGTTGCGAGCCAGCGCGGCGTCGACGGTGCGCACAAAGAGCTCCGGAGGCGGCGCCGCCACCTGGCGACCGTCGAGCGCGGTGTCGATTCGCCGTGCGGCGTCGCTGCCGTCAAGAAGTGTCATGCGCAACTCAGCCTGCAAGGCGCGCACGGCCTCGAGGTCGGCCGCCGTGTCGTCGACGAGGATGCGGCCGATCAGCCAGACATCGTCCCCGGGTGCCGCGATCACCTGTGACACGCCGCCGGCCGGCAGCGCACCGCGCCAGTTCGGTCCGTGCAGCAGCGTGCGCTGGCGCCGGCTGCCGGTGGTTCGGCGCCCGACGTACGCCCAGGGGTTGGTCCACGCGTCGAGCAGGCCGAGCGTCCAGTAGCGCTGCCCGAAGTCGGGCGTGTGAATCAGCACGGGGCCTTGCGACAGATCGAGCCAGGCGTTGCTGTAGACGGTGTCGTTGTTCGGGCTGACGACCTCGCGGTCGTGCGGCCCGAGCTTGCGATGGGTGTGCGTGAACTGGTTGACCCAGCGCAGCGTCGAGCCGCGGTCGTCGGACGCGAAACCGAGCGTCGGATGACGGCGCGCGGTGGTGGCGGCGCGCATGCGCATCATCTCGAACAGCGGCAGCGTCTGGACCAGCGCGTCGCGGACGTCGGATGAGGTCTTGGGCTTCATATTGGAGACGAATCAGGCGACCACGCCGGAACGGCGTAGCGCGACGATCTCGGCCGCGCCATAACCCGCTTCGGCGAGCAACGCGTCGGTATCGGCGCCGCAGGCAGGCGCCGCGGCAGGGGTGGGCGTCGGCGCGTCGTCGATACGGTACGGCAAGCCGAGCGCGCGGTAGCTCGAGCCGGCCTCGCCGCACGCCTCGACGATCAGGCCACTGGCAGCCAGATCGGGACTGTCCAGCACCTGCGCGTAGCTGCGCACGGCGCCGGCGACGATCTGGTTGCGGGCGAGCAGCGTCACGCACTCCTCGCTGCTGAGTCCGGACAGGCACTCGCCCAGCACGGCACGCAACGTACCGCGGTTCGCGACCCGCTGCTCGTTGGTGGCGAAGCGCGGGTCGCTCGCGAGCTCCGCGCGGCCGACCACGCGGCAGAAGCGCTGCCAGTGCTCTTCGGCATAGGCCGACAGCACGATGTAGCCGTCGCGCGTCGGCACCACCTCGGCGGCGGGCGCGTTGTGCGGCTGGCCATCGCCCATGCGCGTCGGCTCGTCGGCGCCACCGAGGTAGTCGGCCCACGTCGTCGCCTGCAGGTGAATCGCCACCTCGAGCAGCGAGGTCTCGATCGTCGCGCCGACGCCGCTCTTCTCGCGCCCGTACAGCGCCGCCAGAACCGCCTGGGCGCCCAGGTGCGCGGCGGCCGCGTCCACGAGCGGCACGCCGACCTTCTGCGGCGGTCGGTCCGGCTCGCCGGTGACCGACATCAGCCCGCTCTCGGCCTGCGCCGCGATGTCGTAGCCGGGTCGGTCGCGCGACGGGCCGCGGCTGCCGAAGCCCGAGATCGACAGGTAGACGAGGCGGGGAAAGAGATTGCGCACGACCGCAGGCCCGAGCCCCAGCTTGTCGACCACGCCCGGCCTCAGGTTCTGCACCACGACGTCGGCGCGCGAGATGAGCCGCAGCGCCGCATCGCGGCCGGCAACGCTCTTCAGGTCGAGCGCGATCGAGCGTTTGCCGCGGTTGTAGGCGCGCACCATGGCCTCGCCGTAGCGGCCGATGTGGCGCGCCTGGTCGCCCGCGAGCGACTCGACCTTGACGACGCTGGCGCCGAGCTCGAGCAGCGTCATCGCGGCGCCGGGGCCGGCGATGTACTGGCCGAGGTCGACCACGCGGATGCCGGCGAGCGGTGCAGCCGGATTGGCGGCCATGAGGGCTGTGTCTCCTGATCTCGTTGTAGCGACCGGTCCGTGCCGCATCGCGTTGGCACGATAGGAGATCCTGTCATCCATGAAAATACGCGAATCCTGATAACGTGATCAACATTCAGCATCACCCGTCGAGCCCATGACGCCCGCCAGCAAGCCCTACGACTACCTCGTGCGCCGCCTCCGTCTGCGCCACCTCGAGTTGCTGGTGGCCCTGACCGAGTCCGGCACCATGCGCGCTGCAGCCGGTCGCCTGCACCTGAGCCAGCCGGCGATCAGCAGAATGCTGCTCGAGGCCGAGGAGGCGCTGGGCGGGCTCCTGTTCGAGCGCAGCCGCCAGGGCGTGACCCCCACCGCGGCCGGTGCCGCAGCGGTGCACCGCTGCCGCGTCGTGCTCAGCGAACTGGCGCATGCGCGCGCAGAGGTCGATGCGATCCGCAGCGGAGCGAGTGCGGTGTTGCGCGTCGGCACGTTCTCGGTGACGGCGGCCGTGCCGGCAGCGGTCGTGCAGTTGCGTGCGCGTTTACCCGGCGCGGCGGTGCACCTGCACGAAGGGCGCGTGCGCGAACTGATCCAGCGCCTGCTCGAAGGCGAGCTCGACTGCGTGTTCGGCGCCCTCACCACCGAATTGCTCACCAGCGACCTGCTGGCATCGCTGCAGTCGGAGGTCCTGCTCCAGGACCGGCTGTGCGTGCTCGCGGCGGACTCGAACCCGCTGCGCAGGCGGCGACGTCTGCGCTGGCTCGACCTGCGTGACGCCAGCTGGGTCGCGCCGCCCCGGGACACGCTGGTCCGCCAGGCCTTCATGACGGCCTTCCTGAACGAAGGTGCCGATCCTCCCGAGCCGGTGGTCGAGGCGATGTCGTCGGTCACGATCGGCGCGCTGCTGCGCCTCGACCCGAGTCTGCTCTGTGCGGTGCGCTTCGAGCATGCACGCGACGAGGTGGCACGCGGCGGCGTCAGGCAGCTCGTCGTCGAGCCTGCGGTCGCGCTGCCGCCGCTGGGGCTTTTCACGCGCCGCAGCGACGTGGGAGCGACGCCGGTCGTGCAGGAGTTTGCACGGGCGATCCGCAAGGCTGGCGCGCAGGCCGCTCGGCCGATCAGCTGAGCCTCGGCGCCCGGTCTCGAGCGGTCGCCTGTTCAGCGACCGTCTTCGAGCTGGATCAAACGCGCCGTGTCCACCGGTAGGCCGTCGGTTGGTGTCCGCCGTTTCCGGTGTATCTTTGAGCTTCGCGAAGTCTTGATCGGGTCTGTCAATCCGCAGGTCCCTGGTTCGAGCCCAGGTTGGGGAGCCCATCAGATCAAAGGCTCGCACGCGAGTGCAGGCCTTTTCGATTTGGAGCGCCGCTGGGTCATCATGCTGAAGCTGAATCACGGGTTGTCGATCGCCGACCTCTATCAACGGCGGGGCCTGGCCCGCCTCGACGGCGTCTTTCTCGATCGGCTCGAGGGCTCCGCCAGCGCGCTGCATGCCCGGCTGGTCGCCGCACGCGCCGCGCCGCAAGCCGTCAACGCAGCCGATGAATCGGCGCTGATCATCGAGCTGGCTCCGCATCTCGAAGCCTTCGTGGTGGACCTGTTCGGCATCACGCCGGCCGCCCAGGCACTGGCGCAGCAGCACACCGAACTGGATGTGCTCTACGAAGTGAAGCGCAAGTTCGTGCAGCGGCTGGCAGCCAAGGCGATCACGCCGGAAGAAGCCGAGCGCATCGACGGCCCGGCGCTCTTTGCCGTGCTGGCGCCGCACCTGAGCGAACCCCTCGACGAGCTCGTGTTCGCGCGCCGGGTCGTCGCCTGGCAGGCCGATGGCGCCAGTGCGGCCGATCTGCTCGAAACGGCGCGCCAGTACGCCGCCTGGGCCGTGCACACGCCGCAGGGCAGGCACAAGCATCACGACGGCGTGTTGTTCAAGCGCCCCTCGCCGGTGGACCCGATGGAGCTCGTGCCCGCCGCCGACAAGGCGGAGCGCGATGGCGTGACCAGCTACCGCATCGAGCCGACGCATCTGCGGCGGCGCGAAGGCTTCGCCCTCACCGACCCCGGCACCGACCTGCGCGGTGCGCTGGACCAGTCGAACTACTGCATCCTGTGCCACACGCAGAAACGCGACTCCTGCTCCACCGGCCTGCGCGAGAAACCTTCGCCCGATGCACCAGCGCGCGTCACTTTCAAGAAAAGCCCCTTCGGCGTGCCGCTCGCCGGCTGCCCGCTGGAAGAGAAGATCTCCGAGTTCCATACGCTGAAGAACCAGGGCCATCCGATCGGTGCACTGGCGGTGATCGTGGTCGACAACCCGATGCTCGCGGCCACCGGTCACCGCATCTGCAACGACTGCATGAAGTCGTGCATCTACCAGAAGCAGGAGCCGGTCAACATTCCCGAGGTCGAATCGCGCACGCTCAAGGACGTGCTGGCGCTGCCGTGGGGCTTCGAGATCTACAGCCTGCTGACGCGCTGGAACCCGCTCAACATTCGACGGCCGCTGCCGCTGGCGCCGAGCGGGCGCAAGGTGCTGGTCGTCGGCATGGGCCCGGCCGGGTTCACGCTGGCCCATCACCTGATGAACGACGGCCACGCAGTGGTCGGCATCGACGGGCTCAAGATCGAGCCGTTGGCCGAGGGCTTAAGCGGTGTGCGGCTGGACGGCGCTCGCGTGCCGTTCGAGCCGATCGAAGATGCGACCACGCTCGACGAGCCGCTCGAAGACCGCGTCATGGCGGGTTTTGGTGGCGTGGCCGAATACGGCATCACGGTGCGCTGGAACAAGAACTTCCTCAAGGTCGTGCGCCTGCTGCTCGTGCGCCGTGCCGAGTTCGCGATGTTCGGCGGCGTGCGCTTCGGCGGCACGCTCACCGTCGACGATGCCTGGGCGCTCGGCTTCGACCACATCGCGCTGTGCCTGGGCGCCGGCAAGCCGACGGTGCTCGACATCCCCAACGGCCTGGCGCGCGGCGTGCGCACGGCCTCCGACTTCTTGATGGCGCTGCAGCTCACCGGCGCGGCCAAGCAGGACTCGCTGGCCAACATGCAGCTGCGCCTGCCGGTCGTGGTGATCGGCGGCGGACTGACCGCGATCGACACCGCGACCGAGTCGCTCGCGTACTACAGCGTGCAGGTGGAGAAGTTCCTGCAGCGCTACGAGGCGCTGGCCGCCGACATCGGCGAGGACGCCATCCGCACGCCGTGGGACGACCTCGATCGCGAGATCGCCGAGGAGTTTCTGGCCCACGCCCGCGCCATCCGCAACGAACGCGCCGCCGCGCGGCGCGAGCGACGACCGGCTCGCGTGGTCGAACTGCTGCGCGAGTGGGGCGGCGCCACCATCGCCTACCGGCGCCGGCTGATCGACAGCCCGTCGTACACGCTCAATCACGAAGAGGTCGAAAAGGCGCTCGAGGAAGGCATCACCTTCGCCGAATGCCTGTCGCCGCTGGCCATCGATGTCGACAACTACGGTGCCGCGCGGGCCATCCGCTTTGCCAGGCAACAACGCGGCGACGACGGCGCCTGGACGAGTGCCGGCCCGCACGAACTGCCTGCGCACACGATCTTCGTGGCGGCCGGCACGCAGCCCAACACGGTGCTGGCGCGCGAGGACGCACCGCACTTCAAACTCGACGGCAAGTACTTCGCCGCCTGCGACGAAGCCGGTGCACCGGCTAAGCCCGACCGCGGCAACTGCAAGCCGGCCCGTGCCGATGTGCTGCTGTCGCGCGCCGACGATGGCCGCTTCATCAGCTTCTTCGGCGATCTGCACCCGTCGTACTTCGGCAACGTGGTCAAGGCCATGGCCTCGGCCCGCCAGGGCTATCCCGCGGTGTCGCGTGTGCTGGCCCAGCAAGCACCCCGGTCGGCGCAGGACGTGGCCGCGTTCTTCGGCCAGTTGGCCGGCGACCTGCTGGCCTCGGTGCACAAGGTCGAGCGGCTGACGCCGACCATCGTCGAGGTCGTGATCAAGGCGCCGATGGCTGCGCGCAAGTTCCAGCCCGGCCAGTTCTATCGCCTGCAGAACTTCGAGACCTTGTCGCCCAAGGCCGCCGGCACGCGCCTGCAGATGGAGGGCATCGCGCTCACCGGCGCGTGGGTCGACCCGGCGCAAGGCCTGGTCTCCACCATCGTGCTCGAGATGGGCGGTTCGGCCAACCTGTGCGCTGCCCTGCAACCGGGCGAGCCGGTCATCCTGATGGGCCCGACCGGCATGCCCACGCACATCGAGGCCGGCGAGACGGTCATTCTCTGCGGCGGCGGCCTCGGCAATGCCGTGTTGTTCTCGATCGGCCAGGCCTTCCGGGCGAAGGGCTCGAAGGTGCTGTACTTCGCCGGCTACAAGAAGGTCATTGACCGCTACAAGGTCGCCGACATCGAAGCCGCGGCCGACTTGGTGGTCTGGTGCAGCGACGAGGCACCCGGCTTCGCGCCCGGCCGGCCGCAGGACCGCTCGTTCATCGGCAACATCGTGCAGGCGATGGAGGCCTATGCCGCGGGGCGGCTGGGCACGCCGACGCTACGCACCGAAGACGCCGATCGCATCATCGCGATCGGCTCCGACCGCATGATGGCCGGCGTGGCCAAGGCGCGCCACGAGGGGCTGAAGGCCCATCTGAAGCCGCATCACTTCGCGATCGGTTCGATCAACTCGCCGATGCAATGCATGATGAAGGAGATCTGCGCCCAGTGCCTGCAGCTGCACCGCGACCCGTTGACCGGCGAGGTGACGCACGTGTTCTCCTGCTTCAACCAGGACCAGCCGCTCGACAGCGTCGACTTCCATCTGCTCAACGAACGTTTGAAGCAAAACTCCCTGCAGGAGAAGCTCTCGGCGCGCTGGCTGGCGCACTGCACCCGGCAGCTGGAACCGCAGCGCGCACCGGTCTGAGCGAGGTGCCGCGTCGGCCTCGCTATCAGGCGCCTTCGAACACGGCGGCCATCCCTTGTCCGCCGCCGATGCACATCGTCTCGAGCCCGTAGCGCACGCCGCGGCGCTTCATCTCATGCAGCAGCGAGGTCATCATGCGCACGCCGGTGGCACCCACGGGGTGCCCGAGCGAGATGCCCGAGCCGTTGACGTTGAGTCGTTCGGGATCGTCCCAGCCCCAAGCCTTGGTGACCGCGATGACCTGGCAAGCGAACGCCTCGTTCAGTTCGACCAGTCCCATGTCGGCGAAGCCCAGGCCGGTGCGGGCGAAGAGCTTTCTCACGGCCGGCACCGGCCCGATGCCCATGTGTGACGGCTCGCAGCCGGCCGCCGCCCAGCTGTGCAGGAAGCCGATCGGCTCGAGGCCCAATTCGGCGAGCCTGTCCTCGGCGACGATCAGGCAGGCGGCAGCCGCGTCGTTCTGCTGGCAGGCGTTGCCGGCGGTGACGGTGCCGTCCTTCATCAGGGGCTTGAGCGAGGCGAGCTGTTCGAGAGTCAGGTCGGCACGCACACCCTCGTCGCGATCCACGCGCAGCGCCTCGCCCTTCTTCTGCGCCACGCTGACCGGCACGACCTCGTCAAGGAACTTGCCGTTGGCCCAAGCCGCCGCTGCCCGCTGGTGGCTGCGCAACGCATAGGCGTCGGCTGCCTCGCGCGTGACGCCGTAGTCGCGCGCCAGGTTCTCGGCGGTCTCGATCATCCCGGAGATGCGGCCGAAGCGCGCTTCGGGCTGCGAGCGTTCACGACCGCGTTCCAGGCGGTCGTGCAGCTGGACGCTGCCGGCACGCGCGCCCCAGCGCATGCCGGTCGTGTAGTACTCGACGTTGCTCATGCTCTCCACGCCGCCGGCCATCACCACGTCAGCTGCGCCGGTCTGCACCATCATGGCGGCCGTGGCGATGGCCTGCAGGCCGCTGCCGCAACGGCGGTCGAGCTGCATGCCCGCGACCTCGACGGGAAAGCCCGCTTGCAGCGCCACCCAGCGGCCGGTGCAAGGCACCTCGCCGTTGGCGTACGAATGGGCGAAGACCACGTCCTCGATTCGTGCCGGGTCGATGCCGGTACGCGCGACCAGCTCGCGCGCCACCGTGGCACCGAGTTCCTCGACCGGCACGCCACGCAGGCTGCCGCCGAATGCCCCGGTGGGCGTCCGCAGAGGGCAGACGACAGCGGCTCGCTTCATGACCGTACTCCTTGTCGTGGGATGCGATACCGGCTCACGCAGCGGCCGCCTGGCGCCGTTCGGCGCATGCCTCGCGCTCGAGCCGGGCGCGGTGCGCCGGGTGGGCGATGTCCAGCATGCGGCGCCGGCGCGCCGCCAGCGGCAGCCCGCGCAGATCGGCGATGCCGTACTCGGTGACGAAGACACCGGCATCGCACCGCGGCGTGCTGACCGGCCCCGACAGCGTGGCGACGATGCGGCTGTGCGCGCCGGCGGTGGCGGGCAAGGCGATGATCGGCACGCCACCGCGGCTGCGCCGCGCGCCGCGCACGAAGTCGACCGCACCGCCGACCGCGCCGACATAACAACCGGCCGCCACTTCGGCGTTCACCTGGCCGCTCAGGTCAACCTCGATGGCCGAGTTGATGGCGACGAAACGCGGCAACGAGGCCAGCACGTCGGGGTCGTGCGTGTACTCGGTGCCACGCATCTGCAGCGCCGGGTTGCGGTGCGCGTAGCGATGCAGGCGCGTGCTGCCCATCAGCACACCGGCGATGGTCTCGCCGGCGTCGCGCCCTTTGTGGGCGTTGGTGACGACGCCGGCTTCCATCAGCGCCATGACGCCATCGCCGACGGCGCCCGAATGCACGCCCAGGCCGCGCCGCTCGTGCAGCGCCGCCAGCACGGCCTGGGGAATAGCGCCCAGGCCGCATTGCAGCGTCGCACGGTCCTCGATCAGGCTGGCGGCATGGGCGGCAATGGCGGTCTCGATCGGACCCGATGCCGGGCTGGGTGAACACAGCGGCGCGTACGACGCTGCCACGCCGACATCGATGCGTGTGGCGTCCAGATGGTGCAGGCCCATCGTCCACGGCGCCTGGTCGTTCACTTCTGCGATCACGACGCGCGCCGTGGCCAGCGCGGCTAGCAGGTACTCATGCGCCAGGCCCAGGCTGTGCCGTCCCGACGCGTCGGCCGGTGGCACCTGAAGCATCAGCACGTCGATGCGCAGGTCGCCGCTGAGGATGCGCGCCGGCAGGTCGGAGTAGTGGCCCGGCCAGATGTCGAGCAAGCCTGATTCGGCAAGCCGCCGGTTGGACCCGCTACCGCAGTAGCCGACGAAGTCGATCGCGTCAGCAAGCCCGGGCGCCATCACGCCCGACAGGCCCACGCCCAGGAAGACACGGGTGCGGGCGAAGCGCTGGCGCTGCTCGGCCAGCGCGCGCACCAGCGTCACCGGCTCGGCATCGGCCTGGCCCCACAGCACCGAATCGCCGGGCCGGATCCAGCGCGCCAGGTCGAGCGCGGCAGCGTCGGGCAGTGCGGCGTTCAGACAGGATCCCAGCTGAACACGTCGGCCGATCGCTCCATCGGCACGAAGGCGGCCTTCAGCGCCGGCATGCCGTGCTCGGCCAGGCTGCGCGCGGTCCAGCCCTCCTGGCGGTGCACCGAGCGCACCGGGCGTGGCTGGCTCATCAGGAAAACCTCGTTGTTGCGCACGGCGAAGATCTGCGCGTTCACGCCGGCCGCCGCGTCGCTGAGCAGGTACACCGCCAGCGGCGCGATCTTGGCCGGCGTCATCTGCTTGAACTTCTCGACGCGTGCCACCTGGTCGGGCGTGTCGGTGGGGATCGAACTCGTCATCGCCGTCCAGGCGAACGGCGCGATGCAGTTGGAGCGCACGTTGAACTTCTGCATGTCCAGCGCAATGCTCTTGGACAGCGCCGCGATGCCCATCTTGGCGGCGTTGTAGTTCGCCTGGCCGAGGTTGCCGATGAGCCCGGAGGTCGAGGTCATGTGCACGAAGGCGCCGCCGCCCTGCTCCTTGAAGTGGTTGGCCGCGGCGCGGCTGACGTAGTAGCTGCCGTAGAGGTGCACGCGGATCACCGCGTCCCATTCGTCGGCGCCCATCTTGTGGAAGATGCGGTCACGCAGGATGCCGGCGTTGTTGACCACGCCGTCGATGCGGCCGAAGGCTTCGACTGCGGCGTCGACGATGCGCTGCGCCGCGGCGGCTTCGGACACGCTCTCCACGCTGGCCAGCGCCTCGCCGCCGGCGCTGCTGATTTCGGCCACCACCTGGTGCGCAGCATCGCCGACGTCGTTGACCACGACGCGCGCGCCTTCGCGCGCCATCGCCAGCGCCAGGTCGCGGCCGATGCCCGCGCCCGCGCCGGTGACCACCACCACCTTGCCTTGCAGTATCCTGTCCGTCGTCATCGTGAACTCCAAAGGTGTCTACACCGCGGTCTCGAGTCGATGTGGCTTCGCCACTCGACTTGAACCCCCGCGGGGGGCGGGCTGGGCGCAGCCCGGCCCTGGGGGCTGTCAATACGAACGCGGCAGGCCGAGCACGTGCTCGGCGATGTAGGAATAGACCATGTTGGTCGAGATCGGGGCCACCTGGTAGAGCCGCGTCTCGCGGAACTTGCGTTCGATGTCGTATTCGCAGGCGAAGCCGAAGCCGCCGTGAAACTGCAGGCAGGCATTGGCCGCCTCCCAGCTGGCTTTGGCCGCCAGGTACTTGGCCATGTTGGCCTGCGCGCCGCAGGGCTGGTGCTGGTCGAACAGCGCACAGGCCTGCCAGCGCATCAGGTCGGCCGCCTCGACTTCGATGTAGGCGTCGGTGATCGGGAACTGCACGCCCTGGTTCTGCCCGATCGGGCGGCCGAACACGACGCGGTCCTTCACGTAGGCCGTGACGCGGTCGATGAACCAGCGGCCATCGCCGATGCACTCGGCCGCGATCAGCGTGCGCTCGGCGTTCAGGCCGTCCAGGATGTAGCGGAAGCCCCGGCCTTCCTGGCCGATCAGGTTGCCTTCGGGGATCTCGAGGTTCTCGAAGAACAGCTCGTTGGTCTCGTGGTTGACCATGTTCGGAATCGGCCGCACGGTGAGGCCCGACTTCTCCGCCTGGCGCAGGTCGACCATGAAGATCGACAAACCTTCGGACTTCTTCGTCACTTGCGCCAGCGGCGTGGTGCGGGCTAGCAGGATCATCCAGTCGGAGTGCTGCACGCGCGATATCCACACCTTCTGGCCGTTGACGACGTAGCGGTCGCTCTTCTTCACCGCCGTGGTCTTGATCTTCGTGGTGTCGGTGCCGGTGCTGGGTTCGGTGACGCCCATCGCTTGCAAGCGCCACTGGCCGCTCGCGATCTTCGGCAGGTAGAACTGCTTCTGCTGCTCGGAGCCATGGCGCAGCAGCGTGCCCATGTTGTACATCTGGCCATGGCAGGTGCCGGCGTTGCCGCCACTGCGGTTGATCTCTTCCATGATCACCGAGGCTTCGGCCAAGCCCAGGCCGGAGCCACCGTACTCCTGGGGGATGAGGGCGGCCAGCCAGCCAGCCTTGGTGAGCGCATCGACGAAGGCCTCCGGGTAGGCCCGTTCGGCGTCGACCTTGCGGTGGTAGTCGTCCGGAAACTCGGCGCACAGCGCGCGCACGGCGTCGCGCAGGTCGTGGTGGGGCTCGGCGGCGGATCGCAACATGACGAGAAGTCGGTGTGAGTCAAGTCTAATCGATGAACAGATCATAGTCACCTTGCCATCACCCTGCTCCTCAGTGTTTTCCATAGTATCTGCCGCAAAGTGTTCCTCTTAAACTGTTCATTGACTAGATTAGTCGACGAGAAAGGGTTTCACCATGGTCACCATGCTGCGTTTCGCCCGCGTCGCCGCCTGCGCGCTCTCTGTGCTGTTCACGGGCGTGGTCGGCGCGTATCCGGACAAGCCGGTGCGGCTGCTGGTGCCGTACCCGCCGGGCGGCATCACCGATGTGCTCACCCGCTCGCTGGCTGAGCTGATGCGCAAGGACCTCGGGCAGCCGGTGATCGTCGAAAACAAGCCAGGCGCGAATACGGCGCTGGCAGCGCAGGCGCTGGCCACGGCGCCGGCCGACGGCTACACGGTGATGATGGCCGCCGCCGCCACCGTGGTGATGAACCCGCTGCTTTACGCCAAGCTCGGCTACGACCCGGTTCGCGACTTCACGCCGGTGGCGCGCATCGCCGAAACGCCGCTGGTGCTGGTGGTGCGCACCGACAGCCCGGCGCGCACGCTGGCCGACCTGGTCGCCGCGGCCAAGGCCAAACCCGCAGAGGCCAGCTTTGCCAGCACCGGCATGGGCAGCACGCTGCACCTGGCCGGCGAACTGCTGCAGCTGGAAACCGGCACCCAGATGCTGCACGTGCCGTACAAGGGCAGCGCGCCGGCGCTCAACGGCGTGCTCGGCGGCGAGACGCAATTCATGATCGACTCGGTGGGCTCGTCGATCCCGCTCATCAAGGGCGGCAAGTTGCGCGCCATCGCCGTCACCAGCGCCAAGCGCCTGCCGGCGCTGCCCGAAGTGCCCACCGTGGCCGAGTCCGGCGTGCCGGGCTTCGATGTCAGTACCTGGTTCGGCCTGCTGGTGCCCAGGCAAACGCCGGTGGCCATCGTGAACCGGCTCAACGCGGCGGTGGCACTGGCGGTGCGCGACCCGGCGTTCCGGGCCCAGTTCGAAGCGGTCGGGCTGGTCGTGCCTGCGCCCATCGATGCCGCGGCTTTCGCCCAGTTCATCCAGGCCGAAACCGCGAAGTGGGCGCCGCTGATCAAGGCCAAGAACATCACGCTCGAGTGAGCGGGCAACCGTCTGGGAACGCCTCATGTTTCAACGCGATCTGCTCAAAGGCAAGCGCATCCTCATCACCGGCGGGGGCTCGGGGCTGGGCCGCGAGATCGCCGCCCGCTACCTTGAACTGGGCGCCGAGATCCACATCTGCGGCCGCCGCAAGCCGGTGCTCGACACCAGCGCCACCGAGCTGATGGCGTTGTACGGCGGCCAGGTGGCGACGCACGCGGTGGACATTCGCCACGCCGACGACGTGGACGCGATGGTCGGCCGCATCGCGACGCCGGCGCGTCCGGCGAGTGTCGCCGCGTACTGAGTCGGCGAAACGGTGTTGCCGTGGCCCTGCACGAACGCGAACAGCTCTGGCGCCAACTGGTCGGGCGCGTCGTTCGCAGCCAACGAGTTGGCCACGGCCAACGCATCGCCGTCGATGGTAGCCCTGATGCCGAGCGCCACCGCAGGTGCGGCCGTCGCAACCCGCGAGCTCCAATCGAACTGTTGGTCGAGCAACGCAGTCGCCAGAGCTCGATGCAACGCAAAGCGGTAGAGATGCTCGTGCGTCTTGAGATCGCTGCTGACGAAGATGGTCTTGGTGGCAGGATCGTAGAAGGCGGGCGCATCGTTCAACGCCTGGCGACCGATGGCCTCGAGGTCGAGTTCGCCGTTCAACAGGCCGAGCGCCCTCCACGCCGGAGCGGAGTCCGCTCGGGTGTCGACAGCGGAACCGGCCAGGCGCCTGGCATAGTCGCTGATCGGCACCTCGGTGACCGCGACCGACAGCTTGAACTGCAGACCGCGCGCCGCAGCGACATCGTCGGCGAGTGGCTGCAACTCGGCCGACCATGTGGGTTGCTGCAGGAGATACATCTTGGCGGCAAATGCGCCGCCGCCCAAGAGGCCGAACAACAACACCAACGTCATGAACGTGCGCAACAGGTGACGCTTTGGCTTGTTGTTCGCCCTTCGACGTGGTTGCTTGCCAGGACCCGGGGTGACGGCCACGGTCGTGGTGGCGGGGCGCGGCGGGGGGCCCACATACAGGCTCTCGGCAAGAACGGGGGCGTACACGCTTTGGACGTGGGCCACGATCGGGCCATCATCTGGAGCGGAACCGAACGCCCAGCCCGCAT
>CALMQI010000046.1 GCA_937871935.1 uncultured Burkholderiales bacterium | reverse complement strand
GGGCGACAGGTCGACCGCGTCGGCATAGGGGACGACGAGCGCCTCGTCGACGAGCCCCGCGGTTGGCGTGCGGCCGAACCGGAGGGATCGATTCGCTATCGGGTCGAAGACCTGTCGGCGTTCACCGATTCGGAAGGGCACCGGGTTCCGGTTGTGTTGTTCGCCGGTCGATTCATGAAGTTCAAGCGGCTGCAGCTGTTGATCGAGGCCCATCACGCGATGCGCGCGACCACATCATGCCGCTCTGTGCTGATCGTCGCCGGTGGATTTCCGAATGAGTGGGAAGGCGAGCACCCGTACGACACCGTGCAACGTCTGGGAGCCGAAGGCGTCTTCTTCATCGGATGGAGAGATCACGCCGACCTCTCCGAGATACTCAATTGCAGCGATGTCTTCGCAGCTCCGTCCGTTGACGAGCCGTTCGGTCTCGTCTATCTCGAGGCGATGGCCAGTGGGATCCCACCGATCGGAACCAGCACAGGAGGGCCGCTGACGTTCATCAACGTCGATCACGCCTGTCCCACCGGATGGTTGGTGCCGCCCGACGACGTGGACGCGACGACGCGGGCGCTCGTCGAGGCGATTTCAAACCCGGCCGAACGCACCGAGCGCGGCAGGCGGGCTGCACGGTTCGTTCGCGAGCAGTACTCGTGGGCTTCCACCGCGCAGTCGTTCGCTCGGCTCTACGACGAAGTGACCGACGAGCCAACTCGCTCGAAACGATCCGGTGGTGCGTTGCCGAGGATTGGTGTTGCGTAGGAGAAGATTGTGCTCATCCCGTCGTCGGGCAGGAGATGCAGGATCAGGTGATCGCCACGGATCTCGGCCCATATCGGATTGTGCGTGACGACCCGGCCCGACGCGGAGGAGTAGATGGGAACGGGCACCTCCCGCTCCATCACCAGGTCGTCGGCGTCGAGCAGCCCCAACCCGCCAAGCCACCCTGGGCCGGAGGCGAGCCCGACCTCGGCGACGCCGGCCAGGTGCGCGTGCCCAAGAGCACGCTGCACATGCTGCGCGCCAAGCTGCTGTGGCGCGGCGCCTGCCAGGAGCACCTGCGCCTGACCAATCATGGCGGTGACCGGGTCGAGACGCAGCTGTCGATGTCGTTCGACGCCGACTTCGCCGATCTGTTCGAGCTGCGCGGCATGCAGCGCGCACGCCACGGGCAGAGGCTCGCACCGCAGGTCGGCGCCGACGAGGTGGTGCTCGGCTACCGCGGACTCGACGGTGCGCTGCGCCGCACGCGGCTGCACTTCGAGCCGGCGCCGACGCGGCTCGACGCTGCCGGCGCCGAGTTCCGGGTGGTGCTGGCTCCCGGCGAGGAGGTGCACCTGTATCTCACGACGCGTTGCGAGCGGCTCGGCGTCGGGACCGCCGGTGCGGACGCTGCCACCAACGAGCCGACGACTCGCTACGAGGTCGCGTTGCGCGAAACCCTGCAGTCGCACGCCGCAGCGCGCAGCACGCAGTGCGAGATCGAGACGTCGAACCCGCAGGTCAATCGCTGGCTCGACCGCTCGTGGTCCGACCTCGTGATGCTGACCACGGCGTTGCCGACCGGGCCCTACCCGTATGCCGGCGTGCCGTGGTACTCCACCACCTTCGGTCGCGACGGCATCCTGACGGCGCGCGAGATGCTGTGGGTCGATCCGGCGCTGGCGCGCGGCGTGCTCGCCTTCCTGGCCGCCACCCAGGCCACGCGCCGCGAGCCGCAGCGCGACGCCGAGCCGGGCAAGATCCTGCACGAGGCGCGGCGCGGCGAGATGGCCGAGACCGGCGAGATCCCGTTCGGCCGCTACTACGGCAGTGTCGACTCGACGCCGCTGTTCATCGCGCTGGCCGGCGCCTACCTGCAGCGCAGCGGCGACCTGGCCTTCATTCGCGAACTGTGGCCGCACCTGCGCGCCGCGCTGCAGTGGATCGAGCGCGACGGCGACATCGACGGTGACGGCTTCTGCGAGTACGCGCGGCGCAGCAGCGACGGCCTGCTGCAGCAGGGCTGGAAGGATTCGCACGATTCGGTGTTCCACGCCGACGGTCGCATGGCCGAGCCGCCGATCGCGCTGGTCGAGGTGCAGGCCTATGTGTTCGCCGCACGGATGGCGATGGCGACGATGGCGCGCCGGCTCGGCGACGCGGCGCTGTCGGGCGCGCAGTTGCGCGCCGCGCAGACGCTGCGCCGGCAGTTCCGGCAGGCCTACTGGAGCGAGTCGATCGGCACCTATGCCATCGCGCTCGACGGCGCCAAGCGCCGCTGCGAGGTGGCCACCTCGAACGCCGCTCATGCACTGTGGACCGGCATCGCGGCGCCGGAGCACGTGCCGCGCATCGTGGCGCAATTGCTCGACGAGCGCTTCCACAACGGCTTCGGCGTACGCACCGTGGCCGCGGGACAGGCGCGCTACAACCCGATGAGTTACCACAACGGCTCGATCTGGCCGCACGACAACGCGATCGCGGCCGCCGGCATGGCGCGTTACGGCTTCACCGATGCGGCCGTGCGCGTGATGAGCGGGCTGTTCGACGCCTGCCTGCACTTCGACCAGTACCGGCTGCCGGAGCTCTTCTGCGGCTTTGCGCGGCGCGCCGGCGAGGGGCCCACGCTGTATCCGGTGGCCTGCTCGCCGCAGGCCTGGGCCTCGGCGGCGGCGTTCTCGCTGCTGCGTTCGTGCCTGGGCCTGTCGATCGACGCCGACGCGCGCCGTATCGAGCTGCATGCGCCGAAGCTGCCCGACTTCGTGCAATGGGTGGGCATACGCCAGCTGCCGGTCGGCGAGCACCGGGTCGATCTGCTGCTGCAGCGTTACCAGCGCAACGTCGGCGTCGAGGTGACGCGCAACGACGGCGGAATCGGCGTGTCGGTGTCGCTGTAGCAACCATTGCGCTCGCGCGGCGGCGGTGTTTCAGCCGGGCAGTGTGTGGATGCGTTCTTGTTGAAGACCGGCGTGGCGCGTCAGAACGTCTGCCGAACGCGTGTGCGCAGGTCGATCGCCGGCAGCTCGGCAGCGCCCGTCGTGGCGGCTTCGCCGACGGCCGGCGCCGCGGCGCACGCGTCGAACAAGACCTGCATCGCCGGCGTGATGAAGCGGCTGAGCGACCCGTACAGGTGCCGGTCGCCGTAGCGCGCCTGCTGCGTGACGTGGAATCGCTGCGGCACCAGCAGCGCCAGGTGGTGTTTGGCGCGTGTCATGCCCACGTAGAGCAGGCGGCGCTCCTCGTCGATCTCGGCGGCGCTGCCGGTGGCCAGGTCCGACGGCATGCAACCGTCGACCACGTTGAGCAGATAGACCGCGTTCCACTCCTGGCCCTTGGCCGAGTGCAGCGTCGACAGGATGAGGTAGTCCTCGTCGCGATGCGGCGCCCCCGACTCGTCGCTGGTGGCCTCCGGCGGGTCGAGCGTCAGCTCGGCGAGGAAGCGTTCGCGGCTCGGGTACTGCGCGGCGATGCGCGCCAGCTGCGCCAGGTCGGCCGCGCGCACCACGGCATCGTCGTGCAGCCGCTCCAGGTGCGGCTGGTACCAGCGCGCGGCGAGATCCACCTCGTCGGGCCAGGCGCCGGCGCGCAGCGCGCCGTGCAGCGCGAGCCAGGCGGCCCAATGGCGCGTGGCCTGCGTCGGCGGCTCGAAGTGATGCATCGCCTGCAGCGGGTCGGCCGTCGCGGCCATCGCATCGAGCAGCCGGCGCGCGCTGGCCGGGCCCATGCCGGGCATCAGCTGGGCGACGCGAAAGCCGGCCATGCGGCCGCGTGGGTTGTGCGCCCAGCGCAGCACTGACAGCAGGTCCTTCACATGCGACGCCTCGAGGAACTTGAGGCCGCCGAACTTGACGAACGGGATGCCACGGCGCGCGAGCTCGAGCTCGAGCACGGCGCTGTGGTGCCCGGTGCGAAACAGCACCGCCTGCTGCTTGAGCGCGAGCCCGCCCTCGCGGCGCAGCAGCACCTGGTCGGCGACCCAGCGCGCCTGCGCCATCTCGTCGGCCAGCGTGACCAGTTGCGGCCGCTCGCCCGTGCGGTCGCTCCACAGCGCCTTGTCGTGGCGCTCGGCGGCCTGCGCGATCACCGCGTTCGACGCCTGCAGCAGCGGGTCGGTCGAGCGGTAGTTGCGCGTCAGCGTGACCACGCGCGCCGGCGGCGCGAAGGCGGCCGGGAAGTCGAGGATGTTGCGCACCTCGGCGGCGCGGAACGAGTAGATCGACTGCGCGTCGTCCCCCACCACGGTGAGGCCGCGGCCGTCGGGCTTCAGCGCATGCAGGATCGTCGCCTGCAGTCGGTTGGTGTCCTGGTACTCGTCGACCAGCACATGGTCGAAGCGCGCGCCGACACGCGCGGCGTGCGTCGGCTCGGCCATCATCTGCTGCCAGTACAGCAGCAGGTCGTCGTAGTCGAGCACATGCTGCTCCTGCTTGGCCTGCACGTAGGCGCGGAACAGCTGTCGCAGCTCGGTCTCCCAGGCGCCGCACCACGGGTACAGCGTCTTCAGCACCTCGTCGAGCGGGCACTGCGCGTTGACCACGCGCGAGTAGATCGCCAGGCACGTACCTTTCAGCGGAAAGCGCCGCTCGGTGGCGGCGAAGCCGAGCTGCTGGCGGGTCAGCGCCAGCAGGTCCTCGGCATCGCCGCGGTCGAGGATGGTGAACGCCTCGGGCAGGCCGATCGCGCCGGCATACTCGCGCAGCAGCCGCGCGCCGATGCCGTGGAACGTGCCGGCCCAGGGCAGCGCCGGCGCGGGAATCATCCCACTCGCCAAGCGTGTAAGCTCGCTGGAGCTGAACCTGCAAATCCTCATCGCCGGCCAACGTCAGAATGCCCTCGCCCAGTTCGGACGCCTCGGCCAAATGCCCTTCGGCGATCCGCACCGCGTGCCGCCGCACGCCGGGGTGCGCGTCGTTCATCGCCGCGGCGATCTCCTCGGGCTTTGCTTCACCCAAAAGTTCCAAGGTCCACAAAGCCTGCGTGCGGGTGATCGGCCGCTGCGACGCGGTCACCAGCTTGTGCAGCGGCTCGATTGCGGCCGGGTCTTTCTTCCACAGCAGCATTTGCTGCACCATGTCGCGCTGCCATCCGCTGGGACTGTCGAGCGCGGCCACCGCCGAAGGCTTGAAATCCGGCACGGAAGCGACGTTGAAGCTCCTGAGCAAGGCCTTCGAGCAGGCCGGCGTGAAGTTCGCCGATGCCGAGCTGCTCGGCTGCCCGCTGCGCCTGACGGTCGGGCGCCGTTCGCTGGAGTCGGGCGTGATCGAGGCGCAGGGCCGGCGCGGGGCCGCTCACGGCGAGGGCGCGCACGTCGAGGTGCACCAGGCCGT
>CALMQI010000045.1 GCA_937871935.1 uncultured Burkholderiales bacterium | reverse complement strand
CGCGAACCAGCCGCGTGTTATCAAGATCGCGCAGTAACGGCGCGATCGTCGGATTGCGCAAGAGCTTGAACACGAGCGCATCGTCTTCGGTGTCGCTCGCGCGTTTTTGCAAATAGTCGTCCGCATGGCGTAGGGCGGTGGCGTTCACCGGGTGGCCGAGCGTCGCCAGCATGCGCAAGGCACGCACGCTATACGCGGTCAACGGCGTGTGCGTCGTATTGTCGTCGTAGGCGTCTTGCGCACTATCGGCGAAATAACGGAAGTCGCCTTGCTCGCTTTGGAACACCGCGACATTGCTCAAGGCTTCGTCGATCGCGGCCTTGGCGTCGGGGAAACGCTCGCCGTCGCCGCGTTCGAGCGCGACATGCGCGCGCAGACCGGTCAGCGCCGCACTCTGCGCACAGGGTGCAGCGCAGCCGGCCTCGGCCTTGTCGGCCCATTGCAGCGCGGCCGCCAGATCGGGCGCGTCGAGGTACAGCAGCGCCTTGCGCGCCGCCGCCTGCGCCTGCAGGGCACCGGTGAAACGACCCGGTGCGCCCAGGATGCGGTCGACGCGCTGGTGCGCCTGCGGGCTCTGGCCCAGGCGCGCATGCACTGCCGCCAGGTTGAGCAGCGTGGCGCCGCCGGTGTCGAAGTCCTCCACCGAATCGGCTGCGGTCAGCGCCTGCTCGTACAGCGCGAGGGCCTGCGCGTTGTCGCCGCGCTGCAAGGCCCGCGCCGCGCGCTGGTTCAGCGCCAGCGCCGCCTCGTGGGCGACGTTGGTCGTGCGCACCGGCGGGCTCGAGCAGCCGACCCCCAGCAGCGCCACCAGCGCAGCCAGCAGCGCGGCTGCCCAGCCGCGCGGAGCACTAGCGGATCGACGCATCGCGCAGGATCATCGCATCGAGGCTTTCGATCGGCAGCAGCGGCGAAGGCGGTGGCGGCAGCAGGCTGCGCACCAGCCAGGCCTGCTTGATGCCCGAGACCATGTCGCGTGTGTCGTCGACCAGCGGCGTCACGCTGCGCAGCAGGCCCGGCACGCTGGAGGCGGCGGACGCCGAGACGGTCTTCGCGTCGCGCGCCACGCCGTTCAGCTGGTCGAGCATGTCGGCGCTCTTCTGCAGCAGGCCGGGCAGCGCGGTGCTCACCGTGTCCAGGCTCTTCTGCGCCTGGCCGACCAGCTGGCCGGTGCGCGCCACCGCCTGGTTGGCCTCGGTCAGCATGCCTTGCGTCTGCGCGCCGACCGTGCGGACCTGACCGCGCACTTCGCCGGCCAGCGCGCGCAGCTGCTGCGTGGTGTCGGCCAGCTGGCGCGTGGCCGAGGCGGCGTTCTCGATCACCGCGGCGATCTCGCCCTGCTTGCTGCGCACGGTGCCGGTGATCTCCTTCACGTCGGCGAGGATCGGCGCGATGCGCTCGCGCAGGTCGTCGGCGATCTCGGTCAGCGTATTGCCGCGGCTGTAGGCGACCAGCGGGTCGTCGCCGGCGAGGGCCGACGCACCCTTGCCCGGCCTGAGCTCGATGGCCGGCGCGCGCAGCTGCTCGCGCACCAGCACCGCGCTCGCGTCGTCGCGCAGGCTGGCGTAGGGCTCCGCGGCGATCGACAGCGTGACGCGCACCTTGAGATCGGGCTGCAGCGTCATCGTCGACACCGAGCCGATGTGGTAGCCCGACATGCGCACCGTGGTGCCGGGCGCCAGACCGGTGGCGTTCTCGGTCACGAAGTGCAGCCTGGCCTTCTGGCTGAACATGTCGTGCCGGGTCGCGATCGCCACCACCAGTGCCACCATCAGCAGGCCGGCGACGATGAGCAGGCCCGTGATCTGGCGACGGATCGACGGGTCCTTGGCGGGCAGTGGCGTCGGCATGATGCGAGCAGACCCCTAGGCGATGAAGAGCAGCACGACGAACAGGTCGGCCGCGATCACGAAGCTCAGGCTGCCCAGGCAGGCCGCCACCACGGCCTTGGGCACGGCGGAAATGTCGTCGCCGATGTGCATGGCGTGATAACACGAGATCGCACCGATGCCGGCGCCGAAGACGAAACCCTTCACCACCGACAGCGGCACCTGCCACCACACGGCGCCGGTGAGAAAGTGCTCCAGCTCCGCCTCCGGTGTGGTGCCCAGCGTGGCCGCCGAGGCAAGCAGTGCGGCGAGGATCGCGAAGCACTGGAAGTAGGCCACCAGCATCGCTGCCGACACGGCCACCCCCAGCACACGCGGCAGCACCACCTCCTCCTCGTGCTCGATGTCGCGCCACAGCGCGTCGCTCATGCCGCTGCGCAGGCGCATCAGCGCGACTTCGGCCGCGATGGCCACGCCGCTGCGCACGATGATGAGCAGCGCCGTCACCAGCGGCCCGAGCTCGCGGATGCCGCCCCAGACCACCGCCTTGAGCACGACTTCGTTGTCGGGCCCCAGCAGCGCCAGTGCCTGCGTGACGACCACGGCACCGAACAACAGCGCCACCACGCTGACATAGGGCAGCGCCTGCACACCGGTGAAGTGGATCTGGCGCGCCAGCGCGCCGCGCACCTCGTCCTGGCGCAGCAGGCCGCGCCGGGTGAAGGCGTGCGCCAGCATGGCGGCATAACCGAGCGCGAGCCGCGAGGTGACCGAGATCATGCCGGCAGTGTCGAGCAGCGCCGACACGCTGGCAATGCAGGCCGACCCGGAGGCTGCGGGGCCTCACCCTAGAATGGACCACGCCACTCGCCGGCGGCCCGGTCCACGCAGCCGCAGCGCGCCTTGCACGAAGCCTCCGCCACTCCCGCCGCCGACCCTGGCCCGGCCACGACGCGCCACGCACGCTGGCTGGTCGTGGCCGCCCTGCTGGCATGCTGGCTGGGCACGGCTGCGGCCCAGGGCGGCGATGGCGCCGGCGCGCTGCGCGAACGCTACGCCAGCCTGCGCGAAGCCCTGCGCACGAGCCCGTTGCAGCGCGCGATGGTGATCGAGTCGCAGCAGGCCTCCGATTCGCTGCAGGGCCGCGTGTATGCGGTGCTGGACCGGCCCTTCTCGCAGGTCGGCCCGGTGTTGCCGGTGATCAGCCACTGGTGCGACATCCTGATGCTGCACCTCAACAACAAGCAGTGCCGGCCCGGCATGGCCGGCACCGAGGCCACGCTGGCGCTGTGGGTCTCGCGCCGCTACGACATCCCGCTGGAGAAGGCGCAGCGCATCGACTTCACCTACCAGGTGCAGGCAAGGAGCGCCGACTACGTCGACGTGACGCTCAGTGCGGCCAAGGGGCCGCTGGGCACGCACGACTACCGCATCGAGATCGAGGCGATGCCGCTGCCCGACGGGCGCAGCTTCGTCCACATGTCGTATGCCTATCAGTTCGGCATGGCCGCGCGCATGGCGATGCAGGCCTACCTGGCCACCGCCGGGCGCGACAAGATCGGCTTCACGGTGGTCGAGCGCAAGGCCGACGGCAAGGTGGTGCACGTGGGCGGCTTGCGCGGCCTGGTCGAGCGCAACACGATGCGCTATTACCTCGCGCTCGAGGCCTACCTGGCCTCGCTGGCGCAGCCGCCGGCGCAGCAGCAGGAGTTCCGCCTCAAGCAGTGGATCACCGCGGTCGAGCGCTTCGCGCCGCAACTGCACGAGGCCGACGAAGACGTCTACCTCGAGATGAAGCGACGCGAACTCAGGCGTTGAGGCCCGGCTGCGCCAGCCGCTGGCGCACCAGCGCCACGATGGCGTCGGGCTCGGCGGCCGGCTTCTGCTCCGCGGACTTGGCCGGAGTGCCGGGCGCCACAGGAGCCCTCCTGGGCCCTTCGGACGGCGCCAGCGGATCGGGGCCCTCGCCATCGGCGTCCAGCCCCATGGCCGCCTGGGCCGCCGGGGTCTTCTTGGGCTTGCCCTGGCTCCAGCCGGGGCCGGCCTGCGTGATCAGTGCGATCAGCAGCGCCATCGTGGCTGCGATCGCGGGAAGCGGCCTGTAGACCATCAGCACCCCTTGGAGGCTCATTTTGAGCAAAAGCGCGTGCGTGGCGCATGATAGTTTGCCGTCAAGCTGCCGCGCCAGTCCAGCCCCCGCAAGTAACTGTTGATTGTCTGGTTATCCGGCGGCGGCAGGGGCGTTTTCCCGCACCACCTTCAAAACGTCGGCGCCGTAGCGCTTGAGCTTGCTCTGGCCGACGCCGCTGACCTTGGCCAAAGCGTCGGGACTGGCGGGGCGGTCGCGGGCGATGGCCGACAGGGTGGCATCGTGGAAGATGACGTAGGGCGGCACGTGCTGCTCGGCGGCCCGGTCGCGGCGCCAGGCCCGCAAGGCCTCGAACAGCGGCGCATCTGCCGCCTCGATGCCGAGCCTCTCGCCGCTGTGGCGCTTGCGGGTGCGTCCCGAGCGGCCACTGGACGCACCGTCGGCGGCGGCCGGGGCATGGCGCACGGCGATGCGGCGCTCGCCGCGGTACACCGCCGTGACCTGCTCCGCCTCGCCGAGCCCGATCAGCGGCCGCCCGTCATTGGGGTCCTCGCGCAGCAGGCCCTCGAACAGCAGCTGATCGATCAGCTCGCGCCACGCGCTGGCGCCCATGTCGCGGCCGATGCCCCAGGTGGACAGCCGCGTCTCGTACTCCTGCACGTCCTTGGTCTTGGCCGTGAGGTGATCGACGACGCGCCCGCGCCCGAAGCGGCCGCCCAGCCGATGCACGGCCGAGAGCGCCTTCTGCGCGGCTTGCGTGGCGTCGACGCCCTGCGGGGGATTGAGGCACAGATCGCACTGGCCGCACACGGTGACGCCAGTCTCGCCGAAGTAGCGGCGCACGGCCGCCGGCCTGCAGCCCATGCCCTCGAGCATGGCGTAGAGCTGGCGCACCTTGCGCATCTGCACGGATTTGACGTTGGCGTCGACGTCGCGGCTGTCGATGCGGCGCATGGCCCAGGCGAGATCGGACGAGGAGTACAGCGTGATGCCCTCGGCGGGAGCGCCGTCGCGGCCGGCGCGGCCGATCTCCTGCCAGTAGGCCTCAATGGCCGCCGGCGGGTCGGCGTGGATGACGAAGCGCACGTCGGGTTTGTCGACGCCCATGCCGAAGGCGATGGTCGCCGCCATCACCGCCGCGTCGGCTT
>CALMQI010000044.1 GCA_937871935.1 uncultured Burkholderiales bacterium | reverse complement strand
CAGCTGCTCGACGCGGTGTGGGGCTACTCGCACGAAGGATACGAGCACACGGTGACGACGCACATCAATCGCCTGCGCGCGAAGATCGAGGCCGACCCGATGCGCCCGCTGGTGATCCTCACCGTGCGCGGGGCCGGCTACAAGATGCGCGATGCGCCGTGATGCCGTGACCCGGCCGCGCGGCCCCCTGCGGTCCCGCGCTGCGTCGGCATGACCGTCCGCCTGCGCATCGCGCTGACGATCGCGGTCACCGGGCTGGTGACCGCGATCGGCGTGCTGCTGACGGTGGCGCTGGCCTTCCAGCGCTTCGAGCACGAAGGCACCTATGAGCGGGCCAACGCCTTCGTCGGCCGAGTGGTCGCGATGTACGACGACCTGCTCGACGCGCAGGTGCGCGACCCGGACGCCTTCACCGCCTTTCTGCGCAACCTGCTGCTGTTCGAGCCCGATTCGCAGCTCTACCTGCTCGATGCCGACGGCACCGTGCTGGCCAGCAGCGGTCGCATGACGCTGCCGCCGGGCTTCAAGGTGCGCATCGCGCCGGTGCAGCAGGCGGTGCAGGCAGCCGGCGACCGGCATCGCGCGTCGTACGTGATGGGTGACGACCCCGAGCACATGAATGCCGATGCGGTGGTGGCGGCGCGCGCGTTGCGACGTGCGCAGATTCGGCCGAGCGAGGGCGCGCACGGTTATCTGTACCTGGTCTGCCAGCCGCCGGCCCTGCGCGGCGACCGCGCCGAGCTGTTCCGCAGCAGCCTGGCGGGGCCGGCGCTGGCCGGCGTGGCGGCGCTGATCCTGTTTGCCACCGTGCTGGCGATGGGCATCACGGCCACGGTGACGCGGCCGCTGCGCGACCTGAGCGATGCTGTCGCTGCGGCCCAGCGCGACGGCTTCGAGTCGATGCCGGCGGCGGCTGCCGCGCCGCCGGCCGACGCGCCGGAGGGGCGCGATGAGTTCGCGCAACTGCGCGCCGGCTTCCAGGCCATGCTCGCCACGCTGCGCACGCAGTGGGATGCCTTGCGCCGGCTCGATCACTTTCGCCGCGAGAGCGTCAGCAACCTGTCGCACGACCTGCGCTCGCCGCTGACCGCCACGGTGGCCTGTCTGGAGACGCTGCAGCGGCGCTGGAGCAGCGATCCAGCTCGCGCCGACGATCAGGCGTTGGCCCAGGTGGCGCTGCGCAATGCACGCAATGCGGCGCAGCTGGTGCGCTCGCTCGGCGACCTGGCCCTGCTGGACGAGCCGCAGTTCCGCCTGCAGCCGATGACGCTCGACCTCGGCGAGGTGCTCGACGACATCGTGATGCGTTTCGCCGACCGGGCCAGCCGCCAGGGCGTGGCGCTGCGCCACGAGGGTGAGCCGGCGGCGCCGGCGATCGCGGCGGTCGATGTCGAGCTGTTCGAGCGCGCGGTGGCCAACCTGGTGGACAACGCCTTGCGCTTCACGCCGGCCGGTGGCACCGTCACGCTGCGCGCTGCGTACCAGGGCGAAAAGGTCAACGTGACCGTGGCCGACAGCGGCGCGGGCATCGATGCGGCGGCGCTGCCGCAGTTGTTCGATCGTCTCTACAGCCGGCGGGCCGGCGAGGCGATCGTGGCTTCCGCGGGAATCACCGCGTCCTCCGAAGGCGGCACCGGCCTCGGGCTGGCGATCGTGAAGCGCATCGTCGAGTTGCACCATGGCGACGTGAGCGTGGACAGCCGTGCCGGCCGTGGCACGACCGTCACCCTGCGCCTGCCGGCCGCCGGGTCGACGCCGCGCCGTGAGGCGGGCGATGGGGCGGGGCCCGCTACTGCGCCGCCTTCGCGCTGAGCTGCTGCAGCGTGAAGGTGTAGCTCACCTTGTCGAGCGGCTTGTGGCAGCCCAGGCATTCGGCCTGGTTGATGCCGGGGCGGTGCTGCTTGTCGGCCGTGAACACCGCGTAGTTCCACTCGTCGTTGCGCAGCATGTCGGGGATGTCCTTACCCCAACCCGCGTCGCGACCCATCGCGGTGTAGCCGACCAGCTTGTCGGCGACGAACTGGCCATCGGCGCCCTTCACCGGTGCGCCGTCCGCGCCGAGTTTGGCCGAATGGATCTCCGCGAACAGGTACGAGCCGTTGGGCAGCGCCTTGCCCTCCTTGGCGGCCTTCAGCGCCACCGGGTTGGCGAAGTAGTGGCGCACCTGCTTGGTCGCGGGGAAGCTGATGGTGTGGTACTTGGTGAAGCTGGACTGATAACCCTCCGGGAACCCGACGCTGGTCTTGGCGACGTTGGCCAACTGCGCCGACTTGGCGTTGCCGCTGGCGCCGGGTTGAGCCGAGAAGTGGGCCGCCACGTTGGCGATGTCGTCGTCGCTCAGCTGCATCGCGATCGCGGCCATGGTGGCGATCGGACTGGTCGCGCTGGGCGCCTTGCGGATGCCACCCTTGAAGGCCTTCAGCTGCCCTTCGATGTAGGCTGCCCGCTGCCCGGCGAGGTTGGGAATGGTGTCGCTCACGCTGATGCCGTTGGCACCGTGGCAGGCGGCACAGACCGCCTCGGCCTTGGCCTTGCCGGCGCCGGCATCGGCGGCCATCGTCAGCGAGGCGGCCGAAGCCAGGGCGAGCGCGAGTGCGGTCTTCTTCATGCGAGGTCTCCCGAATGCGTGGCGGCCCGCTCAAGGCGGCCGTGGTTGTCGACGTTGGTCACGGCACACCCGGCCGTCGCGGACCGGGCGCAAGCCAGGTATACGTCGCGGAACTACGCGTGCATCCGATAACCGGATGCGTTCCGGCGGATTGGGGTTTTCGCCTAGGGCAGCGCGCCCGTGGGCTGCGCGCTTCTAGAGCGCAGCGGGCTCGGTGGGCGCCTGGTCGAGCACCGACTGAACATGCGCGGCCAGGCGGCCGATCTCTTGCTCGATCTGCAGCGAGAAGCCCTTGCGCTGGCCACGCTCGTCGGCCAGCAGGCGCATCAGCGCGAGCCGCGTGTTGGCCAGATCGGACCAGCGCTCGGCCAGGTGGTTGGCGATGCGGGGGAAGTGCTCGCACAGTGCCTTCGGGCGCGACTCGGGCGGCAGCGACAGCATCCAGTCGATGCCCCTGCCGCTCAGCGCCCGATCGGTGGCCGTTGCCGGTCGCCGTTGCTCCTCCCAGAAGCCGGGCATCAGCCGCTCGATGGCGATCACCGCCTCGGGGCGAGCCACTTCCTCGCGGGCCACTTTCAGGTCGGTGATCTCGAATTCGATCATGCCGGATGCCTTGAACGGCGCGGGTGCGGAGTTGGCGGTCATGGTGCGGACGGCGACGACTGATGCGATGCGCGAAATCATGTCATGCCACGGTTGCGCGGCACGCGCAGCAGTGGGCGAACGATGCTGTTGCGACGGCCGCGGTTACCCTGCCGCTGCCGGTGTCGTGACAAAGTGGCCGCGCGTTACAACGGTGCGGCCGTACGCGCGCGGGTCGTCGATGGTTCTCGCGGTCCTTAGAATGCTCGGCCCTGTCGCGCAAAGGCCTCTGTCATGTCCGGTGCCATCCGCATCCGCGGCGCCCGCCAGCACAACCTGAAGAACCTCGACCTCGACATCCGCACCGGCGAGATGACGGTGGTGACGGGGCCGTCGGGCTCGGGCAAGTCGAGCCTGGTGTTCGACACGCTCTATGCCGAGGGCCAGCGTCGCTACGTCGAGACCTTCAGCGCCTATGCACGGCAGTTCCTCGACCGCATGGACCGGCCGGCGGTGGACCGTGTCGATGGCGTGCCACCGGCGATCGCGATCGACCAGACCAATCCGGTGCGCACGTCGCGCTCGACGGTCGGCACGATGACCGAACTGAACGACCACCTGAAGCTGCTGTATGCCCGCGCCGCGCAGCTGTTCGACCGCCAGACTGCGCTGCCGGTGCGCCACGATACGCCGGAGACGATTCATGCCGACCTGATGGCGCGCAGCGCGGCTCGAGGCGACCCGCGGGTGGCCATCACCTTCCCGGTCGAGCTGCCCGAGAACGTCACGGGCGCCGAGGTCGAGCAGTGGTTGTCGGCGAGCGGCTTCACGCGCGTGCAGGCCGAGCGAGTGGTCGGTCACCGCAAGGTGCTCGACGTCGCGGCAGACCGGCTGCGGCTGCAAGGCGCCGACAGGGTGCGCGTGATGGAGGCCATCGAGCTCGCGCTGCGCCGCGGCTCCGGGCGCGTAAACGTCTACGTGCTGGGCGACGACGAGGCGACCGACCTCTGGCGCTACTCCACCGGGCTGCACTGCCCGGAGAGTGACCTGCGTTATGCCGAGCCGCAGCCGGCGCTGTTCTCGTTCAACTCCGCGTATGGCGCCTGCGAGACCTGCCGCGGTTTCGGCCGCGTGATCGGCATCGATTTCGGCCTGGTGATCCCGGACCACCGCAAGACGCTGCGCAACGGCGCCATCAAGCCGCTGCAGACGCCGGCCTGGGCCGAGTGCCAGGACGACCTGATGCGCCACGCCGGCACCGCCGGCATTCCGCGCGACACCGCGTGGAGCCAGCTCACCGAGGCGCAGCGCCATTGGGTGATCGAAGGTTCGCCGCAATGGACGGGCAAGTGGAACCAGCAGTGGTACGGCGTGCGCCGCTTCTTCGGCTACTTGGAGAGCAAGGCGTACAAGATGCACATCCGCGTGCTGCTGTCCAAGTACCGCAGCTACACGCCGTGCACTGTGTGCGGCGGCGCGCGGTTGAAGCTCGACGCGCTGCTGTGGCGGCTGGGCTCGCGCGAGGATGCCGACGCGGCGATGGCGCCCGAGCGGCGCATCCTGCCGACCGGCGCGGCCTGGACGCGGGCGCAGCTGGAGGCGATGCCCGGCCTCACGCTGCACGATCTGATGCTGCTGCCGATCGACCGGCTGCGGCGCTTCTTCGATGGCTTGAGCCTGCCGTCGACGCTGCTCGACGAGGCCCTGAAGCTGCTGCTCGACGAGATCCGCACGCGGCTGAAGTACCTGTGCGATGTCGGCCTCGGTTACCTGACGCTCGACCGGCAGAGCCGCACCTTGAGCGGCGGCGAGGTGCAGCGCATCAACCTGACGACCGCACTCGGCACCTCGCTGGTCAATACGCTGTTCGTGCTCGACGAGCCGAGCATCGGACTGCATCCGCGCGACATGAACCGCATCGTCGAGGCCATGCACCGCTTGCGTGACGCCGGCAATACGCTGGTGGTGGTCGAACACGATCCGGCGGTGATGCTGGCCGCCGATCGGCTGATCGACATGGGCCCGGGTCCCGGCGCTTTGGGTGGGCGCATCGTGTTCGACGGCACGCCCGAGGCGGCGCGCCAGGCCGACACGCTGACCGGCGCCTACCTCGGTGCGCGCAAGCACGTGGGCATCGGCATCCGGCGCTTCGTGTCGGAGAACACGCCCAAGCTGCTGCTGGAAGGCGCGCGCGAACACAATTTGAAGGGCGTGGACGTCGGCTTTCCGCTGCAACGACTGACGGTGGTGACAGGCGTGTCGGGCTCGGGCAAGAGCACGCTGGTGCAGAACGTGCTGGTGCCGGCGCTGGCGCGTTACTTCGGCAAGGCCACCGAGTCGCCCGGCGCATTCGAGCGACTGCTCGGTGCCGACTGGCTGTCGGAGTCGGTGTTCGTCGACCAGTCGCCGATCGGCAAGACGGCGCGCAGCAACCCGGCCAGCTACGTGGGCGCGTTCGACGAGATCCGTAAGCTGTTCGCCGCCGCGCCGATGGCGGTGGAGCGCCACTACGGCGCCGGCATGTTCAGCTTCAACGCCGGTGACGGGCGCTGCCCCACCTGCGGCGGCTCGGGCTTCGAGCATGTGGAGATGCAGTTCCTGTCCGACGTGTACCTGCGCTGCCCCGACTGCGACGGCAGGCGCTTCCGCGCCGAGTTGCTCGAGGTGCGGCTGGTGCGCGGCCCGCGCCAGCTGTCAGTGGCCGATGTGCTGGACCTGACGGTGGCCGA
>CALMQI010000043.1 GCA_937871935.1 uncultured Burkholderiales bacterium | reverse complement strand
CGTTCTCGAAGGCAGCGCCGTTCATCGACGCGCCGTTCCTGTTCCGCGACCTCGCGCACTGGAACAAGGTGCTCGACTCCGACATCCTGAAGCCGATCGCCGATGAAGTGGCCAAGAACGCCGAGGTGCATCTGATCGGCTATGCCGGCGGCGGCACACGCAACATCTTCGTCAACAAGCCGGTGCGCAACCTGGCCGAGATGAAGGGCCTGAAGGTGCGCGTGCAGGGCGCGCCGATCTGGAGCCGCACCTTCGGCGCCATCGGCATGAGCCCGACCGTGATCGCCTACAACGAGGTCTACAACGCGATCCAGAACAACGTGATCGCCGCCGGCGAGAACGAGGCCGCGGGTGTCGAGGCGATGAAGTTCTTCGAGGTCGCGCCGCACCTGTCGATGACCCAGCACGCGATCACCATCCGGCCGATCTGCTTCTCCGGCAAGACGCTCGCCAAGCTGCCCAAGGACCTGCAGGACGCGATCGTCAAGGCCGGCAAGGAAGCCGGCGCCTACGGCCGCCAGGTGGAAAGCTCCGAAGACTCCGCCAAACTCGACGCGCTCGAGAAGGGCGGCAAGTTGAAGCGCGTGCCGTTTACGGAGCGCGACGCGATGAAGAAGCTGGCCGACCCGGTGATGGACGCCTACGCCAAGGAGATCGGTGCCGACCAGATCTTCGCGAAGATCAATAACCTGAAGTAGCGGCACCGTCCCTTCCAATGCGGCGACGCGAAAGCGCCGCCGTTTTTTTCGCATGCAGCTCTTCAGAATCTTCAACGCCGCCTACAGCCGGCTGCTCTCGTGGCTGCTGGTGTTCTCGGTCGCGATCCTGATCATCCCGGTGAGCCTGCAGATCTTCTCGCGCTACACCGCGCTGATCCCGAGCTACATCTGGACCGAGGAGATGGCGCGTTTCCTGTTCGTGTGGATGGTGATGATCGGCGCGATGATCGGTGTGCGTGACAGCGCGCACTTCGAGGTCGATGTCTGGCCGCGGCTGGGCCCGCGCGCAAACGCCTTGCTGCGCATCGTCTCGGGCTTATTCGTGCTCGGCTTCGCGCTGGTGTTCGTGTGGGGCGGTTGGCTGTTCACCAGCTTTGCCTTCAAGCGCTTCTCCGAGCTGGCCGAGCTGCCGCTGTGGATGATCCACATCGCCTGGCCGCTCACCGGGCTCACGTGGCTGGTGTTCCAAGCCGAACACATGGCCGACGCGCTGCGCGTGCTGATGGGGCGTGACTCCGAAGCAGTTGCAGGGAGCGGCTCATGAACGCCGCCCTCGACCCCGGCACCGCCGCGGCGATTCTCTTCGGCATCTTCTTCTCGCTGCTGCTGCTGCGCGTGCCGGTGGCGTTCGCGCTCGGCCTGGCCTGCCTGCCGATGTACTACCTCGAGCCGCGGCTGGACACGCAAGGCCTGGTGCAGGAGACCTTCAACGCCTTCAACTCGTTCATCCTGCTGGCGGTGCCGTTCTTCCTGCTCACCGCCAGCCTGATGAACGTAGGCGGCATCACCGATCGCCTGGTGCGTTTTTCGCGTGCGCTGGTGGGGCACTTTCCCGGTGGCCTCGCGCAGATCAACGTGGTCCTGTCGATCTTCTTCGCCGGCGTGTCGGGCTCGTCCACCGCCGACGCGGCGAGCCAGAGCAAGATCTTCATCGAGGCGCAGACCAAGGAGGGCTACGACCTCAGTTTCTCGGTGGCCATCACCGCCGTCTCGGCCGTGATGGCGGCGATCATCCCGCCGTCGATCATGATGATCGTCTGGGGCGGTGTGCTCACGGTGAGCATCGGCGCGCTGATGCTGGCCGGCATCATTCCCGGCCTCTTGATCGGCCTGGCGCAGATGGCCACGGTGCACGCCTACGCCAAGAAGCGCGGCTACCCGACCTATCCGCGCGCCACGCTGCGCGAGCTGGGCGCGTCGATGCTGGTGTCGATCCCGGCGCTGATGACGCCCTTCATCATCATCGGCGGCAAGATCTTCGGCTGGTTCACCGCCACCGAGTCGGCCGCGATCGCGGTGCTGTATGCCGGCGCGCTGACGCTCTTCGTCTACCGCGAAATGGGCCTCAAGGGCCTGCACCACGCGTTGCTCGACACCGGCAAGCTGGCCGGCGTGACGCTGTTCTGCGTGGGTACGGCCAGCGCCTTCGGCTGGCTGCTCGCGTACTACCAGATCCCGAAGGCGCTGCTGGCCAACGTGGCCACCTGGGACATGGGGCCGACGACCACCGCATTCTTCATCGCCGGCGTGTTCCTGGTGGTCGGCTGCTTCCTCGATGCCATACCCGCCATCATCATCGTC
>CALMQI010000042.1 GCA_937871935.1 uncultured Burkholderiales bacterium | reverse complement strand
CTGGTGAACCGGATCGTGGCAGGATTCGCACCCAGTACAACGTGCCGGTAGTCGATCGCCGGCAGATTCTCCTGAATAGAGTCCTCGTCCGGTCGCACGCGCTTCCGGAAGTCATAGAGCCGGCCCACGCTGTCGAAGGTGATATCAAAGGCGCCATTTGTCGCAACGGACAGCTCGAGCGACCGGCGCACCAGGTCGTGGAGTTCAGCGGACGCCGGGACAGCATGGAGCGCCGCGTCCCGGTTCACCGCCGAGATCTCGGAGCTTTCCCGGTAGGTGCTCATGGCTGCCTCGATCCGGGCAAACTCACCCATGCCGGCGGCGATCAACTTGCGTCCCGTGGCTTCATCGGCAGTCCAGAGCTGGATCTCGACGCGGGTGCCCATCATTTCCCGGGTGTCGGAATACCACTCCGCCCTGGACGGCGCGGAGGCCAGCAGCAACAGCAGGCCGCACAGAAAAGTGATGCGCACGAAGTTGATTCCCGGCCGCAGTGCGCCGAATGGTACCGCTGGTTAAGGCGTCAGAACCAGAGGGAGAGGAACACCTGGACGACGTTGGCGTCGAAGCTGTAGAGCATTCGGGCCGAGAACGGGTTGCCGGTGTCGCCGTGCTCGATCACGATGTCGTCCATCGGGATGCCCAGCTTGTCGGCCACCACCTGCGCGAACGTGGTCTCGTGGCCCTGGCCGTGGCTGTGGCTGCCGGTGAAGATCGTCACCTTGCCGGTCGGATGCACCCGCACCTCGCCGGCCTCGAACAGGCCGGCCCGCGCGCCGAGTGCGCCGGCCACCGACGATGGCGCGATGCCGCAGGCCTCGATGTAGGCGGAGTAGCCGATGCCGCGCTTGAGCCCCTTGGCCTCGCTGGCCGCCTTGCGCTTGGCAAAGCCCGCCACGTCGGCGAGCTCGATGGCGCGGCTCATCGTCGCGTTGTAGTCACCGGTGTCGTAGGTCAGGCCCACCGGCGAGGCGTACGGGAACTCGGTGATGAAGTTGCGCCGGCGGATCTCGGCCGGGTCCAGCCCCATCTCGTGCGCCGCCGTCTCCACCATGCGCTCGACCACGTAGGTCGCCTCCGGGCGACCCGCGCCGCGGTAGGCGTCGACCGGCGCGGTGTTGGTGAACACCGCGGTGACCTCGGCATAGATCTTCGGCGTCTTGTACTGGCCGGCCAGCAGCGTGGCGTACAGGATCGTCGGCACGCAGGAGGCGAAGGTCGACAGGTAGGCGCCCAGCGCGGCGGTGGTATCGACGCGCAGGGCCAGGAACTTGCCGTCCTTGTCGAGCGCCAGCTTGGCGGTGGTGAGGTGGTCGCGGCCATGCGCGTCGGACAGGAACGACTCCGACCGCTCGGCCGTCCACTTGATCGGCCGCTTGATCTGCTTGCTGGCGAAGACCAGCGCGGTCTCTTCACCATAGAGGAAGATCTTGCTGCCGAAGCCGCCACCGACGTCGGGCGCGACGACGCGCATCTTGTGCTCGGGGATGCCGAGCACGAAGGCGCACATCAGCAGCCGCTCGACGTGCGGATTCTGATTCGCGACATAGAGCGTGTAGTTGTCGGCATTGACGTCGTAGCTGGCATTGGCCGCCCGCGGCTCGATCGCATTGGGGATCAGCCGGTTGTTGCGGAAGGTCAGCGTCGTCACGTGCGCGGCGCCCTTGATCGCGGCGTCGGCGCCGTCCTTGTCGCCGATGCCCCAGACGTAGCAGCGGTTGTCGGGCGCCTCGTCGTGTACCGCCGACTTGATGCTCATCGCCTTGGCGGCATCGACCACCGGTTTCAGCTCGTCGTAGTCGACGTCGATCATCGACGCTGCGGTCTTGGCCTGCTCGAGCGTCTCGGCGACGACCAGCGCGACGCGGTCGCCGACGTAGCGCACCTTGCCGTCGGCCAGCACCGGGTGCTTGGGCTCCTTCATCGGCGTGCTGTCCAGGCTGTTGATCAGCCAGCCGCAAGGCAGCCCGCCGACGGCCTTGAAGTGCTCGCCGGTGAAGATGCCCAGCACACCCGGCGCCTTGGCGGCCGCCGCGGTGTCGAGCTTCTTGATCCGGGCATGCGCATACGGGCTGCGCAGGAAGTAGCCGTAGGTCTGCCCCTGCAGCGAGATGTCGTCGGTGTATTGACCCTTGCCGGTGAGGAAGCGCGCATCCTCGCGGCGCTCGACGCTCTGGCCGATGAAACCTTGTCGTGCGTTCATGCTCGGCCTCCTGTTACTTCATCGCCGCGGCGCCCTGCGCCACGGCCTTGACGATGTTCTGGTAGCCGGTGCAGCGGCACAGGTTGCCGTCCAGACCCTCGCGGATCTGCGCCTCGGTGCTGCACTTGTGGTTCTTCACCAGGTCGACCGCGCTCATCACCATGCCCGGTGTGCAGAAGCCGCACTGCAGGCCGTGGCAGGTGCGAAACGCCGCCTGCATCGGGTGCAGCGTGCCGTCGGCCGCGGCCAGGCCCTCGATGGTGGTCAGCTCCATGCCCGCGGCCTGCACCGCCAGCATGTTGCAGCTCTTCACCGCGCGCCCGTTCAGGTGCACCGTGCAGGCGCCGCACTGCGAGGTGTCGCAGCCGATGTGCGTGCCGGTGAGGCGCAGCGTTTCGCGGATGAACTCCGACAGCAAGGTCTGTGCTTCGACCTCGCGCGTGACCGACGCTCCATTCACGGTGAGCGTGAGTTTGATACCCATAGTGTCTCCTTCGATGCCGTCTTGTCGGGACCGCGGCGCGGTCGTGGGGCGGCGGCGAACATACTCCCTCGAAACCGATCGGCCGTGCATCAAGGCAAATACCCCTATGCAGCGCCTTGCATATCGGACGCCGGTGCGGCGAGTCGGTCAGACCAATCCGTCGAACAACCAGACATCGACCGGCTCGCCGGCGGCGGCGAGCGCATCCGGGCTCTCGTCCATCACCGCCATGCGCTCACCCCCGATGCTGGCATCTGCAGCCATCACGCCGCGCAATGGTGATTGAATGTGTCGGCAATGCCGCCTCGCACTTCGCGAATATTGCGCCAGTGCACGCGAACGGGTATCCAGCGCCGATGCCGCCCCGACCGAGGCCGCCGACACCGAGGCCAACCCCCGTGCCCCGCCGCGATCTGCTCGATTCGACCGACTGGCGCATCCTACGCGAGTTGCAAGCGGATGCACGCATCACCAACGTGGCGCTCGCCGCGCGCGTCGGGCTCTCGCCGCCGCCTTGCCTGAGGCGCGTGCGGGCGCTGGAGGAGGCGGGGTTCATCACCGGCTACACCGCACTGCTCGACGAGAAGGGGCTCGGGTTCGAGCTTACCGCGTTCGTGATGGTCGGACTGCACAGGCAGGCTGAGGCGGACCTGCGCCAGTTCGAGAATCGCGTGCTCGGCTGGCCGCTGGTCCGGGAAGCCTACATGCTGTCGGGAGAGAGCGATTACATGCTGAAGTGCGTGGCGCCCGACCTCGCCGCCTTCCAGGATTTCCTGCTCGACCAATTGACCGCCGCGCCCAACGTGGCGAGCGTCAAAACTTCGCTTGCCATCCGCCAGGCCAAACGCGAGCCGGGCGTCCCCGTGCAGC
>CALMQI010000041.1 GCA_937871935.1 uncultured Burkholderiales bacterium | reverse complement strand
CCCCGCCGCTCAGGGCGAGGGTCGCGAGCCAGTCACTGACCGTCTCGGCCGCCATCCCGCCCGGGTCGCGGAGCGCGGTGAGCAGGGCCGTACAGGCCGCCTCCGGATCCGCGGTGCCGGCGGTCAGCGCCTCGAGCACCGCGGCCCAGAAGGTTCGCGCCTCGGGCGAATGACGCAGCGCGATGGCGCGGCGGAGCAGGCGCGTGGTCTCGGAAGCCATCGGTTCCCCCTGGTACACCCAGGGTACGGCGAGCGCGGGCGATCGGACGGCTCGGTCATCGGCGATGGTCCGGTCGGTCCGTCGGCCGAGGCGACGGTCTTCGGCTTCGTGCCGGCTGCCTTCTTGCCGGCTTCGGCCTTCTTGCCGGCGTCGGCCTTGGCGGCATCGCCACCAGCTGCCGCAGCGCCCGCCTCGGCCGTTGCTGCGCCGGCTGCGGGCTTGACCTCCTCCTCGGCCTTCGCTCCGGCAATCGTGGCGATGGTGAAGTCGCGATTCTGGATGGCCGTCTTGACGCCGGGCGGCAGCGTTACCGCAGAGATGTGTAACGACGTACCGATCTCGAGGCCGTCGAGGCTGGCCGTCAAGGATTCCGGGATGGCATCGGCCGGGCAGATCACCTCCACCTCGCGCCGTACGATGTTGAGGACACCGCCACGCTTGATGCCGGGCGATTTGTCCTGGTCGATGAAGATCATCGGCACGGCGACGCGGATCGTGGCGCCGGGACCGAGCCTCTGGAAATCGACGTGGATGGGAAAATCGCGGACGCGGTCGAATTGAATGTCGCGTGGGATCACGCGGGTCGTCTTGCCGTCGACATTGACTGTCATGATCGTCGAGCGGAAGCCGCCTTTCAGATACTGCAGATGCAGCTCCTTGTAGTCGAGGCTGATGGCCTCCGCCGGCTGCTTGTCGCCGTAAATGACGCCTGGGACCCTGTCTTGACGCCTGACAGCACGTGCGGCCCCCTTGCCGACACCACTGCGCGCCGAGGCCTTCAGCTCAATGCTCTGTGCCATGGTCTGCGCTCCGAATGGGAAATGCGGCCAATCGCGCCGGTCAGAAGCTCGTCATGCTCACAACCAGTATCGTCCGGCGCACGGATTTGTGCACCGGACGCATCCTTTGCGCCGGAAGGCCTGTTGGATCGGCCCCGCGCGGCCTCCAAGGGTGCGCGCACGCGAGGATCTCAGTCCTTGAGATGCAGGGCTTATAGCGGCCATGACCACGGCTGGCAATGGTTACATATCCAGCCGCGATTTAACCATTGAAGCGGCTTTCAGGCGCCCTTGGCGAGAGGAGCGCCACCTGTCAGGCCACCGCCCGGCTGGCCATGACCGAGACGAGGGCGGCGCGGTATTCGGCGTCACCGGCGGAATTCTGGTCCGGATCTACGCCCACACTCTCGCTCGTGTCGGCGGTAGCCAGCGCGGCGGTGATCTGGGGTTGGGTCAGGCCCTTCTGCCGCAATTTGGCCGTGACCAGACGGGCGGATTTACCTTGGGCGCGGGCGCGACGGGCTTGCGCTACGGCATAGGCGTCGTCGTCGATAATATTTTTAGCGATGCAGGAAGCGATGATTTGCTCCGCTTCGGCCCGCAGCTGGGCCTGTCTTGGGGCGTCGAGTTCGGGGTGCTGTGCCGCCGCGCGGGCGATGCGGCGCAGCAAAACGCGGCGCAGATTTTCGCTGCCGGCGGCGTAGCGGGCCACGCTGCGGCCGTTGCAGAACACCGTGCACTCGTCGGCCAGCTCGGTGATCTCGTGCATGCGGTGCGAGATGTAGATCAGCGCCAGGCCCTCGGCGCGCAGCCGCTTGAGCACCGCGTAGATCTTGGTCACGTCGGCCGCCGTCAGCGCCGAGGTGGCCTCGTCGAGGATCAGGATGCGCGGCCGGCGCGACAGCGCCTTGGCGATCTCGACCATCTGGCGGCGCGACAGCGACAGGTCCTTCACCAGCGCGAGCGGGTGGATGTCGTGCGCGCCGGCGCGCGCCAGCGCCTCCTCGGCCCGGCGCCGCTGCGCCGCCCGGTCGATCAGGCCGAAGCGACGCGGCGGCTGGCTGATCGAGATGTTGTCGGCCACCGACAGATCGGGGATCAGCGACAACTCCTGGAAGATGCAGACGATGCCGGCCGCGCTCGCCGCGGCCGGCGAGGCGAACGCCACCGGCTTGCCGTCGAGCAGCATGCGGCCCTCGTCGGGCGCCACCACGCCGGCCAGGATCTTGATCAGCGTGGACTTGCCGGCGCCGTTCTCGCCCAGCACCGCGTGGATGCGGCCGGCCTCGACCACCAGGTCGGCGCCCTGCAGGGCCGTCACCCCGCCATAACGCTTGGTGAGGCCCGTCACCTCCAGCAGGCTCATGTCATGGCGCTCGACGGCACTGCGCGAGGGCAACGGCCCGCCTACTTGTTGGCTTCGGTCTGCCCCATGATCTCCTGCGCCGTGAAGTTGATGCCGCAGGTGGGAAAGGCGTTGCCGACGAAGAAGTTGTCGGACTGCTTCTCGTAGAAGTCGGCGCCTTCCTTCAGGTTCGGGTGCTCCACACGTGCCAGCGGCAGCTTGATCGCCTGCGGCAGCACCTTGCCCTCGAGCGCGGCGATGGCGACCTTCATGGCCACGGCCACCTGCGCCGGGCCGGTGCCGGCGGAAGCGCACTTCAGGCCCTGCGCGCCGTACTTCGCGCAGAACTTGCGAAAGCCGTTCTCCGTCTCGCCGCCGAACGGCACGAACGCATGCTTGGCATCGAGCATCGCCTGCACGACGCCGGTGTCGCCGCCCTGTGCCGCGATGGCATCGAACTTCTTGTGCACGGCGAGCGCGTCGGCGGTGACCTTCTGCGCCGTCGGATCGTCCCACTTGCCGATCACCTCGACCACGTCCCACTTCTTGCCGGACTTCTTGAGCACCTCGTGCAGGCCCTCGTGGCGGTCGCGGTCGACCGAGGTGCCGGACACGCCGCGCACCTCGAGCAGCTTGCCGCCGGCCGGCACGTGCCGGACCACCCAGTCGCCCCAGTACATGCCCAGGCCCTTCTGGTCGACGTTGACGTTGATGGCCTCCTCGGTGTCGAGGATGTTGTCGTACGCCACCAGCACCACACCCGCGTCGTTGGCCCGCTTGATCACCGGCTTGAACGCGGCCGGGTTCTGCGCATTGACGACGATGGCGTCGTAGCCCGAGTCGATGAAGTTGTTCACCGCGGCGATCTGCGCGGCCACGTCCTCGCCGGTGGACACGACCTTGAACTCCTTGAGCTTGGCGGCCACCTCGGGCTGCGACGCATAGGCCTTGGCCGTCTTGATCATCTGGATGCGCCAGGTGTTGGCGATGTAGCCATTGGCCAGCGCGACCCGGTACGGGCCCTTCTTGGCCGGGTACTGGAACAGCTTGGTGCCGGACGCCCAGGGCGCGAAGCACTTCGGATCGGCGTTCGGTGCCGTCACCACCTTGGGCGGGGCGGCGTGTACCAGGCCGGCCGTCACGAGGCCGGCCACGGCGATGAATCGGGTGCGATGGTTCATGGTGTCTCCGTTGTTGACGTGGCGATGCCGGGCGCCGGGAGCGACGTCCGGTCTTGCGGTGCCAGCGCCGTCGCGGTCGCCACGGCCATGCCGAGGCTGGCTGCCTGGGCACGATTGGGCCCATCCGCGGCCGCTCTCGCACTCCGTGGATTCCCGGAGGTGCGTTCCTCATTTCTGGTGCCCAATCACGTAGACGCCGCGCTCGAATGAGCCAAACCAACGAGCGTAGGGCTCACGGAGCGCGTCGCCGACCGCAATGAGGAACGTACTGCAGCCGGCGGATGCCCGTGGATGGGCGGGCCGGCTGCAAAGCGAGTTCAGGCGAACAAGGAGATCTGTCCATGAGATATCGATTCCGCTCCCTTTCCACCCTGGTGACAGCCGCCACCGGGCTGGCCGCCCTGGTCATCGCGCTGGGCGCTGCCCCCGAAGCCACGGCCCAGCCGAAGAAGGCATTGGTCTTCGTCGTCAACGGCGCGTCCGACTTCTGGAAGATCGCCGAAGCGGGCGTCAAGAAGGCGCAGGGCGAACTGCCGAAGTACAACCTGCAGTTCAAGTACCCGGAGCAGGCCGCTGCCGCGGTGCAGCAGCGCGTGATGGAGGATCTGGTCGCCGCCGGCGCCGCCGGCATCATGGTCAGCGCGGTCGATCCGAAGAACCAGACCGACGGCCTCAACAAGGTGGCCGGACAGACGGTGCTCTTCACCACCGACTCCGATGCGCCGAAGTCCAAGCGCGTGGCTTACATCGGCTCGTCGAACGTGGAGCTGGGCAAGGACGCCGGCAAGCTGATGCTCAAGGCGTTGCCGCAGGGCGGCAAGTGCATCGGCTTCGTCGGCCTGCCCGGCGCCGACAACGCGCGCGAACGCATCGAGGGTGTGCGCGCGACGATCAAGGGCTCCAAGGTCGAGCTGGTCGACGTGCGCGGCGACGAGATCGACCAGGGCCGCGCCAAGCGCAACGTCGAGGATGCGCTCGCCGCCAGCCCCGACGTGGCCTGCCTCGTCGGCTTCTACTCGTACAACACGCCGCGCATCTACGAGGTCCTCAAGGAGACCGGCAAGCTGGGCAAGATCAAGGTCATCGGCTTCGACGAGGACCCGATCACGCTCGGCGGCGTCAAGGAGGGCACCATCGTCGGCACGGTCGTGCAGCAGCCGTTCGAATGGGGCTACCGCGGCATGAAGCTGATGGCCGCGTACCTCGAAGGCAACAAGACCGGCGTGCCGAAGGACGGCATCATCATCGTGCCGGGCAAGGTGATCGACAAGTCGAACGTCGATGCGTTCACCGCGGGCATGAAGCAGATGATGGGCAAGTAGGTCCGACGCGCCGTTGCCTCGAACCCGAACGATGCGGCCGCTGCTCGAGTTGATCGGCATCCGGAAGAGCTACCCCGGCGTCGTGGCTCTGAACCGGGTGAGCCTGAGCGTGGGTGCCGGCGAAGTGGTCGGCCTGGTCGGCGAGAACGGCGCCGGCAAGTCGACGCTGATGAAGGTGCTGGGCGGCGTCGTCGCGCCCGACGAGGGCGTCATCCGCACCGATGGCGCGAACCGGCATGCGCTCACGGTGCACGACGCGATGGCCTGCGGCATCGCGTTCGTGCACCAGGAGCTCAACCTGTTCGACAACATGGACGTCGCGGCGAACGTGTTCATCGGCCGGGAGGCGCTGCACGGCGGGCCGTTGAAGCTGGTGGACACGCGCACGCTGCGCCGGCGCGTGCAGCCGCTGCTCGACCGGCTGGGTTGCGACTTCGGGCCTGATGCGATGGTCGAGACACTGTCGCTCGCTCAGCGACAGCTGGTGGAGATCGCCAAGGCGCTGTCGCTCGATGCGCGCCTGGTCATCATGGACGAGCCGACCTCGAGCCTCACGCTGTCGGAAACCGATCGCCTGCTCGGCGTCATCGCGGGGCTGAAGGCCGGCGGTGTCAGCGTGATCTTCATCTCGCACCGGCTGGCCGAGGTGGAACGCTGTGCCGACCGCGTGGTCGTGCTGCGCGACGGCACCGTCGCCGGTGAGCTGGACCGTGTGCAGATCAGCCATGCCGCGATGATCCGGCTGATGATCGGGCGCGATCTCGATGGTGATCACGCACGCGCCGCGCGGGCGCCGGGCGCCGTGGCGCTCGAAGTGGTCGACGCGCGCACGCTCGCCTATCCCGCCACGGCGGTGAATCTGCGCGTGCACGAGGGCGAGATCCTCGGCCTGGCCGGGCTGGTCGGCGCGGGACGCACCGAGCTTGCGCGCGCCGTGTTCGGCATCGACCGGCTGGTGTCGGGCACGGTGCGCGTGGGCGGCCTGCCGGTCGCGCCGGGCGGGGTGCGCGCGGCCATCGCGCGCGGGCTGTACCTGGTGCCCGAAGACCGCAAGCGCTCGGGTCTGCTGCTCGACGTGCCGGTGGCGCAGAACATCTCGCTGCCCAACCAGCGCGCCTACGCACGCCGCCTGCTGGTGCGCACGGCCGCCGAGCATGAGAACGCACGGCGCCAGCAACGCAGCCTGGACATCCGCGTGCCGGACGTCGGCACCGAGGCGGGGGTGCTGTCGGGCGGCAACCAGCAAAAGGTCGTGCTCGCCAAGTGGCTGTCGATGAGCCCGCGGATCATCATCCTCGACGAACCGACGCGCGGCATCGACGTCGGCAGCAAGGCCGACATCTATGCCTTGCTGCGTGCGCTGGCCGACTCGGGCGTGGCGATCCTGATGATCTCGTCCGACATGGAAGAGGTGATCGGCGTGTCCGACCGCGTGGCCGTGATGCACGAGGGACGCATCAGCGGCATCCTGGAGCGGGCGCAGTTCAGCGAGCACAACGTGTTGCGCCTGGCCGTGGGCGCAACCACGGCCTGCGATGAGATCGAAGAGCGAGCGTTCGCGTGATCTTCAAGAAGGATCTCGGCCTGCTGATCCTGATCCTGCTCGTCGGGACGGTCGTCGCCGTGATCAATCCGCGCTTCCTGCTCGCCGCGAACATCTCCAATACCGCCAACCAGATCGGCCTGTTCGGCATCATCGCCATCGCACAGGCTTTCGTCATCGTCACCGGCGGCATCGAGCTGTCGGTGGGGGCGATCGTCGCGCTGCTGGGCGTGCTGTTCGTCGACCTGATCGTCACGCACGAGATCCACTGGGCGGTGGCGACGCTGATCGTCATCGGCGCCGGCATGCTGATGGGCCTGGTGCATGGCGCGCTGGTGGCGCGCTTCGGCATGCAGCCCTTCGTGGTGACGCTGTGCGCGCTGCTGATCTACCGCGGCACCGCGCGCTACTACACCGAGGATGCCACGGTCGGCTTCGGCTTTGGCGCGAGCTTTCCGACGCTGGAGTGGCTGACCGCGGGGCGCTCGGAGGTCTTCGCGCCGCTGGCGCGCCTGGTCGGCCACGACGGGCCGACGATCGCGGTGCCGCACACGCTGATCGCGCTGCTCGTCGTGATGCTCGTGGCCGGCGTGGCGCTGCATCGCTCGGTGTTCGGCCGCTACCTGTTCGCGGTGGGCAAGAACGAAGAGGCGGCGCGCTACTCGGGCATCGCCACCGGCCGCGTGACCATCGTGGCCTACGTCGTGTGCTGCGCACTGACGGCGTTCAGCGCGATCCTGTTCGCGATGTACACGCGTTCGATCTCGCCGGCAGTGCACGGCAACTTCTACGAGCTGTACGCGATTGCCGCGGCGGTGCTCGGCGGCTTCTCGCTGCGCGGCGGCGAGGGCTCGATCGTCGGCGTCGTGCTCGGCACCGTGCTGCTGCAGGTGCTGCAGAACTTGGTCAACCTGCTGGGCATCCCCAGTTCGCTCAACTTCGCCGTGATGGGGTCGGTGATCCTGCTCGGTGTGCTGGCGGACCAGCAGATCACCGGCTACCGCAAACGCTCGCTGGCCCACGCCTCGCGCATGCGCTCGTCGCAGGAGCGCGTGGCGCGATCGAGCACCGAGCGCAGCTCCGACGTGTCGAAGTAGATGGACAGACAAGGACAGAAGATGAACTCATACACAGCCAGATACCCGAGCCTGAGCGGCCGCAGCGTGTTCGTCACCGGCGGTGGCTCCGGCATCGGCGCCAGCATGGTCTCGATGTTTGCGGCGCAGGGCGCGAAAGTCGCGTTCATCGACGTCGCCGAGGCGGCCGCCCAGGCCCTGACCGAGTCGATCGCGGCGCAGGGCCACGCCAGACCCTGGTGGCGCCGGTGCGACGTGAAGGACATCGCCGCGCTGCAGGCCGCGCTGCGCGAAGCCGCGGCTGCCCAGGGCGACTTTCACGTGCTGGTGAACAACGTGGCGAACGACGACCGCCACCCCCTGGAGTCGATCACGCCCGAGTACTACGAGGACCGCATGGCGATCAACCAGCGCGCCGCGTTGTTCGCGCTGCAGGCGGTGGTGCCCGGCATGAAGCGGCTCGGCCATGGCTCGATCGTCAACCTCGGTTCGGGCAGCTGGAAGATGAAGACGGGCGACTTCCCGTGCTACACGATGGCCAAGTCGTCGATGAACGGCCTGACGCGCGGCACCGCCACGCCGCTGGGCAAGCACCGCATCCGCGTCAACACGGTGACGCCGGGCTGGGTGATGACGGAGCGGCAGAAGACGCTGTGGCTGACACCGGAGGGCGAGAAGGACATCGAACGCAACCAGTGCCTGCCCGACCGGCTGCTGGCCGAGGACATCGCGGCGATGGTGCTGTGGCTGGCTGCCGACGACTCGCGCATGTGCTCGGCGCAGGAGTTCATCGTCGACGGCGGTTGGACCTGAGCGCGAGCCGGCGCCACCCTGCGCGCGATGCGTGCCCTACAGTGCGCGCATGAGCACGACCTCTTTCCTGTCCGACGCCATCGATTTCGCAATCGTCCACGAGGTCGGCTGGCCACGTGACCCGGCGGCGGATCCGTCGCGCTGGGGCGTGCATCACGAAGACCCACCGCCCTACAACGGCCTGCGTGGGCCGGTGCACCCGCGCGGCGGTGTCAGTGGCGTGATCTGGCGCCACGGCCGAGAGCTCGCCGCCTGGGGCGAGCCCGAGCGCGCCGACCTGACCTTCAGCGTCGCCAAGACCTATCTCGCGCTGCTGGCCGGCGTGGCGCACGGCGACGGCTTGCTGCCCGATGTGGACGAACCCGTGCTCGCGCGTGTGAAGGGCATCGGCTTCGAGGGCGAACACAACCGCGCGATTACCTGGCGCCATCTGCTCGAGCAGACCAGCGAGTGGGAGGGCAGCTGCCTGGGTTTGCCCGACACGGTGGACCGCTGGCGCGTGGTGTCGTTCGACCCGCGCCCGCAGCACGCGGGCAAGGCCGGCGGAGCGCCGGCCTGGGGCCCGAAGGGCGGCGCACGGCCGCTGCGCACGCCGGGCAGCTACTGGGAATACAACGACGTGCGCATCAACCAGCTCTCGCTGGCGCTGCTGCACCTGTTTCGCCGCCCGTTGCCCGAGGTGTTTGCCGAACGCCTGATGCAGCCGCTGGGCGCCACCAGCGAGTGGGCCTGGCGCGGCTACGACGATGCGCAGGTCGAGATCGGTGGCCGCCGCATGACGTCGGTGCCCGGTGGCACGCACTGGGGCGGCGGCGTGTCGATCGGCGCACGCGACCAGGCGCGCCTAGGCCAATTGCTGCTCGCCGACGGGCGCCACGAAGGCCGCGCGCTGCTACCCGCCGACTGGGTGCGCCGCATGCGCGAGCCGTGCGCGATCGCACCGTTCTACGGCTGGCTGATGTGGCTGAACCCGGGTGGACGCACGTTCCCCGGTGCCTCGGCACAGGCCAGCCTGATGGTCGGCGCCGGCGGCCACTACATCTGGATCGAGCCGGAGTTCGATGCGGTGATCGTCGTGCGCTGGCACGACTCGGCGCACCTGGCGGGGTTCATGGCGCGGGTGAGGGCGGGGCTGGTGGCGATTGCGGCATAGCGCCTGGCCCTATCAAGATGCTGGAGCTGTTTGCGAGCGTCCTGCCCGAAGGTGGAGGCCGGGCGCAGGCCGGTGGACACCACGCTGCCCGCCGCGTTCGAGGCCGTCGTCGGCCAGCGTGCGACCGGCAGTAGGCGCCAGCTACTCGCTCGCCTTGAACCCCGTGGCCTTCACCAGTCCCGACCAGCGGGCGGTCTCCGTCGCGATCGTCCTTTCGAACGCCGCGCCGTCCTCGTTCGGTATGTCGAAGTTCAGGCTTTCCAGCCGCGCACGGTAAGCGGGATCTGCCTGCGCCTTCATGGCCGCCGCGCGGATCACTTCTAAAGTGGTCGTCGGGATGCCGGCCGGCGCGAACAGGCCGAACCAGATGGTCGTGGTCAGGTCCTTGTGGCCCAGTTCCGCGAGCGTGGGAACGTCCGGCAGGAAGCGCGAGCGCTGTGGACCCGTGACGGCCACTGCCCGCAGCTTGCCTTCCTTGATGTGTGGCACCGCGCTCGCCAATTGCGTAAACCCCAATGGCACCTGATTGCCCAGGAGGTCGGTCGTCTGCGGAGCGGAGCCCTTGTACGGAACGTGGGGCATGTTCGCCTTCAGCCGATCGTTGAGCTGGTAGCCCAGGAAGTGCGACGGCGTGCCCGGGCTGAACGAGGCATAGGCCGCCTTGTTTGCGGGATCCTGGATCCACTTCGCGAGCTCTGCAAAGTTCCTGGCCGGCACCGAGGGGTGGGTCACAAGCACCAGCGGCGCTTCGACGCCCTTGAGAATCGGCTTGAAGTCGCTTGCTTTCCAGCGCAACTGCGAGAAGGCAGCAGGGTTGATGGTGACCATCGACTGCGTGCCGATCCAGAGCGTGTGGCCATCGGCCGGCGCCCTGAGGGCCGCCTCTGCGCTGAGGTTGCCGTTGGCGCCCGGCTTGTTGTCGACGACGAACGTGCCGCCGCTCGTCTTGGCCATCTGGTCCGCCAGCGCCCGCGCGAAGGGATCCAGCGCGCCGCCGGGCGGCACACCCACCACGAAGGTGACGGGCTTGCTCGGCCAGGCTTGTGCAAGGGCCGGTGCGAGCGGGCAGGCGCCCGCCATCAGCCACAGCACGCACAGGGCTCGCCGCACCTGCGAGGGGTAGCGGTGCGTGGTTCTCACGTTCATGTCTTGTCTCCTTGAATGGGCGGATGGGCGCGTCGCTTGAGTTCGCACCGCACGATCATCGCTGTGGCATGTCTGCGGACGAATAACCCAGGCTCACGCTCGCGTCATCGGGGACGGCCGGAACGGTCCGGTCCCACGCCAACCACGCCTCGCGCATCTCCGCCAGGCGCTCCGGCTGCCGGCGGACGAGGTTGGCTCGCTCGCGCTCGTCGGCGGCCAGGTCGAATAGGTACTCGTGGTCGTCAACCTTCAGGTACTTCCAGTTCCCGATGCGCAATGCACGTTGTCGGCGGTGGTTCATGCGCCAGTAGAGGGGCCGCTCGAAGGTGCGCGCCGGATCGCGCAGCACGCAGGCGACAGACACGCCATCGATGGGGTACGCCGGGTCTGGCACGCCGCCGCCCACGTCGAGCAGGGTGGCCGACCAGTCCATCGTCATGCAGTGCTGCGAGCTCGCGCTGCCGACCGGGATCACCGCGGGCCAGTGCGCAATCCAGGGTACGCGGATGCCGCCTTCGGTGAGGTCCATCTTGCCGCCCACGAGCGGCCAGTTGTCCGAGAAGCGCTCGCCGCCGTTGTCGCTGGTGAAGACGATCAGCGTGTCCTTCAGCAGATCTTGCCGCCGCAAGGCGGCCACCAGCCACCCGATGCCTTCGTCCATGTGGTGGATCATGCGGCGGTACGTGTCCACGTTGCCGCCGTCGAGGTGGAAGAGATTGTGCGCGACCTGCGCCGCGATCGCGTGGTCCTCGCGTGTCTCCCAAGGCCAGTGTGGCGCCGTGTAGTGCAGGCTCAGGAAGAATGGCCTGCCGGATTTCGCGCCCGCGGCCATGCGCTCCACGTAGTCCACTGCCCGGCGCGACAACACATCGGTGAGGTAGCCCTCGTCATGGTGAGCCTCTTCGCCGAGATAGAGATCGTGATCGCCCTTGCCAGAGCGATGCGTGAAGTAATCGGCGCCACCGGCCATGATCCCGAAGTACTCGTCGTACCCGGAGCGCAGAGGTCCGAAGGAGGGCGGGTAGCCCAGGTGCCACTTGCCGATCAACGCCGTGCCGTAGCCCGCGTCGCGAAGCAGCGAGGGCAAGGTCGGGATGGCCGGCGGAAGTCCAAGCACGGAGCTGCCCCTGCTCTTGCTGTTGATCGGCTCCTCCATGCCGCCGCGCAGCCGATACTGATAGCGCATGGTCATGAGGGCAAATCGCGTGGGCGAACACACCGGAGAGTTGGAGTACCCCTGCGTCATGCGAAGGCCTGCGGCGGCAAGGGCGTCGATGTTCGGCGACACCTTGCCGAAGGCTGCGTCGCGGCCGCCATAGCAGCCCAGGTCGGCATAGCCGAGGTCATCGGCGACGATGTAAATCAGGTTCGGGCACATTGCGCGTCAGCATAGGCAGAGTCGCGGCGTCCGTAAAATCGATATTTGCGTGTTTGAACTTGAGTTTTCCTATGGACCCTCGTCACTTGATCCAGCTGGCGGCGATCCTGGAACACGGATCGATCAGCCAGGCGAGTCGCCACCTGCATCTCACGCAGCCAACCCTTACGCACAACATGCAGGTACTCGAGGTGCAGTCTGGCGGCAGGCTGTTCGAGCGCAGCCGCTTCGGGGTGCGCAGCACGCCGCTTGGCGACATGCTGGCCCGGGAAGGTCGCGCGATCGCCCGCCGGCTGCAGGAGGCGGTGGAGGTCACCGCGCGCCAGCGCAGCGGGTTGCGCAGCACCGTACGCCTGGGCACCGGGCCTCTTGTTGGAGCGGCATTGCTGCCCGGCTTGGCGCATGAACTGCTGCGCGCGCAGCCGAGCATCCATCTCACGCTGCAAAGCGACCGGCCCAACGTGCTGGTGGATCAACTGGTCGACGGCCGGCACGACCTGGTGGTCGCCCCGTCCTGGCTCGATCGCCCTCCCCGCGGCATCGAGCGCTTCCTGCTGGTTGAGGATGACCTCGGCGTGTTCTGCGGTCGCGCCCATCGATTGGCCGCCGGCGGTGTGCTGACCGGCGGCGCGGCCAAAGGACAGCCGTGGCTCAGCCTCGGGACGACCTCGCCATTTGACCAGGACGTGCGCGAGATGCTGGAAGAGGCGGGTGTGAAGACGCCGCGCGTCGAAATCACCGTGCTGGGTGAGGCGTTCATGCTGCTGAGCACGTTGGCGCGAGGGGCGCACCTGGCGGTGCTGCCGCGCTTCCCGATGCGACTGCTGCTGCCCCACTTCCCGCTCGTCGAACTTTCCCTGGCGGCGCGGCCAAAGCAGCGCAACATACATTTGTGGTGTCGCGCGACACTCCTGGAGGATCCGAGCTTCGTCGCGATCAAGGACGCGATCCTGCAGTACGCACAGCATGTGAGAGGCGCCATGTCGTTGGAACACCCAAGCGGCCGGCGCTCATCGAGGGGAAGGGTCGCCTGACGCTGCAGTGAAGCGCAACCCTCCACTGCATCCGAACTGCCTCAGCAGGCTTCAGACCCGCGCCGTCTTCCACCGCCCGCGGCTGAACAGCCACAGCGTGAACAGGCCCACCGAGGTCTCGGAGACGAACACCGCCCAGAAGACGCCGGTGGCCTGCAGGTCGAGCTGCAGCGCCAGCAGCCACGCCAGCGGAATCTGGATCAGCCAGAAGAACACGAAGTTGATCTTCGTCGGCGTGATGGTGTCGCCTGCGCCGTTGAAGGCCTGCACCGACACCATCCACCAGCCGTAGACGAAGTACGAGTACGACAGCACCCGCAGCCACTCGGCGCCGATGTCGACCACGGCGCGCTCGGCGGTGAACAGCCCCATCAGCTCGCGCGGAAAGGCAAAGAAGACCACCGACACCGCGACGGTGAACACCATGTTGTACCAGCCGATGCGCCACACCGACGCTTCGGCACGCCCGGGCTCGCCGGCACCGAGGTTCTGGCCCACCAGCGTGGCCGCGGCATTGGACATGCCCCAGGCCGGCATCAGCGTGAACATCATCAGGCGGATGGCGATCGTCGCGCCGGCCACCGCCTCACTGCCGATGGCGGCGAGGATGCGCATCAGGAAGATCCACGCCGTCATGGCCACGATCATCTGGCCGATGCCGCCGAGCGAGGTGCGCACGATATGCCAAAACGTGTCGGCCTTGAGCGCAAGCTGCGCGACGGCGACGCGGATGTGCTCGCTGCCGCGCAGCAGGATCCACAGCTGCATCACCACCCCGACGCCGCGGCCGATGACGGTGGCGATCGCCGCGCCCTCGACGCCCAGCGCCGGAATCGGCCCGAGCCCGAAGATCAGGATCGGGTCGAGCACGATGTTCAGGCCGTTCGCGACCCACAGCACCCGCATCGCCACCGCCGCGTCGCCGGCGCCGCGGAAGATCGCGTTGCAGACGAAGAGCAGCATGATGACGACGTTGGTGCCCAGCATCCACTGCAGGTAGCGCACACCGTGCGTCAGTGTCCACTCATCGGCGCCCATCAGCTGCAGCAGCTCGCGCGCGAAGACGATGCCGGCGACCGCGAACGGCAGCGAGGCCAGCACCGCGATCCAGATCGCCTGCACGGCGCTGACGGCGGCAGCGGGGCGGTCGCCCTCGCCGGTGCGTCGCGCGACGACCGCCGTCACCGCCATCGCCAGGCCGATGCCGATCGAGTACAGCAGGAACAGGAACGTCTCGGTCAGCCCGACCGTGGCGACCGCCGACGCACCCAGCCGGGCGACGAACCAGATGTCGACGACCGCGAAGGTCGACTCGAGCACCAGCTCGAGCACCATCGGCACGGCGAGCAGGAACACGGCGCGCCGCAGCGGGATCTTCGTGTAGTCGGCGCCGGTGCCACGGATCGCGTCGCGCAGTTCGCGCCACAGCGAGCGGTGGTGCGCAGCGGGATCAGCGGCGACGGAGGTCGGGTCGGTCGAGCTCATCGGGACGCGGTCACGCTCAGATGTCGTCGGCGAACTCCCCTGTCTCGGTGGCCGGCGCGTCGAAGCCGTAGTGCTCGGCCAGGCGTTCCCAAGCGTCCTCGGCGGTCTCGACGAAGTGGAAGAGGCCCAGGTCTTCTGCGCTGATCATGCCGCTGTCGACCAGGTGCTGAAAGTCGATCAGCTTCTCCCAGAATGCGCGGCCGAACAGCAGGATCGGGCGTGCGCGGCTCTTGCCGGTCTGCACCAGCGTCATCGTCTCGAACAGCTCGTCCAGCGTGCCGAAGCCGCCGGGGAAGCACACCAGCGCGATGCTGCGCATCACGAAGTGCATCTTGCGCAGCGCGAAGTAGTGGAACTGGAAGCACAGCTCCGGCGTGATGTACGGGTTGGGCGCCTGCTCGTGCGGCAGCACGATGTTCAGCCCGATGCTGCGCCCGCCCACGTCGTGCGCGCCGCGGTTGCCCGCTTCCATGATGCCGGGGCCGCCGCCGGTGACCACGTAGATCGGCGTGTCGAGCGTGCGTGAGCGGATCGTCACCAGCGCGGCGAAGCGGCGCGCCTCGTCGTAGTAGCGGCTCATCTCGAGCGCGACCTCGGCCCGGCGCAACGCGGCGGCGTCGCCGCTGTCGCGCGCCGCCTGCAGCTGCGCCTGCGCCACCTCGGGCGGCACGATGCGCGCACTGCCGAACAGCACGATCGTCGACTCGATGCGCTGCTCCTGCTGGACCATCTCGGGTTTGAGCAGCTCGAGCTGCATGCGCACCGGGCGCAGCTCCTCGCGCAGCAGGAAGCGCTCGTCGGTGAAGGCGAGGCGGAAGCTGCTCTCGGGCCCGCCGTAGCGCGACGGCGGCTCGGCGCCGAGCGCCTCCTCCTCGGCGGTGGGAAAGTTGCGCTCGTGGAGTTTGTTGCGCTGAGTCATGGTGGCGGCGTAGCGGCGGCGGGGGTGCAGCTTACCGCCATCCGGCGCGGGCACGGTGCAGCCCAGGTTGGCCGAAGACCGACCGCGTGCGCCTCGGTGAGATCAAGGCCCTGCTCCGGTGGCAGTACGGCGAGGGCCCTACAGTGTGGCCCGTTCGCACCGTTGCGACCGAGGCCCGCCATGCGCACCTTGCAGATCGACGACCGTTTGTTCGACTACCTGCAGGCCCATGCCGTGCGCGAACATCCGGCGCAGACGGCGCTGCGTGCCGCCACCGCAGGACACCCCCACGCCGGCATGCAGATCGGTGCCGACCAGGGCCAGCTGATGGCGCTGCTGGTCAAGCTGCTGGGCGCGCGGCGCACGATCGAGGTCGGCACCTTCACCGGCTACAGCGCGCTGACGGTGGCGCTGGCGCTGCCCGACGACGGGCGTGTGCTGGCTTGCGACATCAATGACGACTACACCCGCATCGGCCGGCCGTTCTGGGCCCAGGCCGGCGTGGCCCACAAGATCGAGCTGGTGCTGGCGCCGGCCCGCGACACGCTGGACGCGCGGCTCGCCGCCGGCGAGGCGGCCGCGTACGACTTCGCCTTCATCGACGCCGACAAGGTGAACTACGACGTGTACTACGAGCGCTGCTTGTCGCTCGTGCGGCCCGGTGGACTGATCGCGCTGGACAACACGCTGTGGTCCGGCGCCGTGGCGCGGCCGGCCGAGGATGCCGACACCGCCGCGCTGCATGCGCTCAACCGCAAGCTGCGCGACGACGCGCGCATCGACCTGGCGCTGCTGACCGTCGGCGACGGGCTGTCGCTGGCGCGCAAGCGCTGAAACGCGTCCGGGAAGCGCGCGCGGCCCCTGTCTCGCGGGAGGGCCGCCGCGGCGATACTCGCGGCATGTCCGCGCCCGAGTCCGGAGACGAACGTACGCTGATGGGCAGCGCCAGCGGCGGCGCCAGGCTGCCGCTGGGTTACAAGCTGCAGGAGTTCGTCAACGAAGGCGTGCTCGGCGAGGGCGGCTTCGGCATCGTCTACCGCTTCCACGACACCGTGCTGCAGCGCCCGGTGGCGATCAAGGAATACATGCCCGCGACGCTGGCCACGCGCGACGGTGGTTTTCATGTATGGCCGCGCTCCGAGGGGCAGCGCGAGCCGTTCGAGGTCGGCCTGCGCAGCTTTGTCAACGAGGCGCGGCTGCTCGCCTCGTTCGATCACCCGTCGCTGGTGAAGGTGCATCGCTTCTGGGAGGAGAACGGCACCGCCTACATGGTGATGCCGCTGTACAACGGCGCCACGCTGAAGCAATGGCTGCGCGACACCCGCGTGCAGCCCGGCGAGGGCTGGCTGCTGGAGCTGCTGCGCCCGCTCAGCGCGGCGCTGGAGCAACTGCACCGCGCCGAGCCCTGCTGCCTGCACCGCGACGTGGCGCCCGACAACGTGTTGCTGCTCGGGCCCTCGCGCACCGACCCGGCGCGGCTGCCGGATCATCCGCAGCCGCTGCTGCTCGACTTCGGCGCCGCGCGGCAGGTCATCGGCGACATGACGCGCACGCTGACGGTGATGCTCAAGCCCGGTTATGCGCCGATCGAACAATACGGCGAAGTGCAGTCGCTCAAGCAGGGCCCGTGGACCGACGTCTATGCGCTCGCCGCCGTGCTGTATGCCTGCATCACCGGCAAGGCGCCGATGGCGTCGGTGGACCGCGTGCTCGCCGACGACCTGGTTCCCGCGGCGCAGGCCGGTGCGGGCCGTTACTCGCCCGGCTTTCTGCTCGCCATCGATGCCGGCTTGCGGCTGCGGCCCGAAGAGCGCCCGCAGTCCATGCAGGCGTTTCGCCGGCTCTTCACCGATGGCGCAGCGACCGGTGCGGCGATGACGGCGTCGGCGGCAGCGGCTGACGGGTCATCGCGGCGCCGCACACGCATCGGCGCCGGCGCGGTCGCAGCGTCGGCGCTCGTCGCCACGGCGGCCGCCTGGTGGCTGCTGCGGCCGGCGGATACCGGGTCTGTGGCGAAGGTGGAGGGCGCCATGGCAGGCGCCGCGAGCGCGCCCGTGGCGCTCGGCAGAACCAGCGGCCCCGTCGGCAGCACGCCGGTGCAGGCTCCGGCCGCGGCCACGCCACCGCCGACCGCCGGCGTCGCGCCAGCAGCGGCGGCGTTCAGCGTGCTCGCAGCCCTGCAGGATCTCGTCGCGCACGCCGACCCGGCGATCCAGGTCAGCAGCCGCGTCGACCAGCCCTCGCTGGTGATCGACCAGGACGCGCTGCGTTTTCGCGTACGCGCCAGCGAGGCGGGCCACGTCTACGTGTTCTTCGCCGGCACCGACAAGCGCCACTTCCACCTGCTGTTTCCCAACCGGCTCGACCGTGCGAACCGCATCGAGCCCGGCGCCGAACTGCGCCTGCCGCGCAAAGGCTGGGAGATCACGGCGGCCGGGCCGCCGGGCACGAACCATCTGGTCGTGCTGGTGTCGCGCCACGAGCGTGATCTGTCGCGCGCGGGCCTGCGCGCGACCGACGAGCCGATTCGCGCGTTCGACCTCGCCGAGGCCGAGCGGCTGTGGCGCCAACGTGCGCCGGGCACGAACCCGTTTGCCGGCGTGCCGGTGTGCGTGACGCCGGGTTGCCCGGACGCCTATGGGGCGACTCTGCTCACCGTCGACGAGGTGGCCGCGCCGGCCAAGGCGCGGAACTGAGCACCTCCAGCGCGTTCGCCGCTCACTGCAGCTGCGTGACGATCGTGACGCGCCGGTTCTCCGGCGCCGCGGGTTGCGTGCGGTTCATCAGTTCACGGTCGCCCTTGCCGTCGGGAATCAGGCGCTGCGGGTCGATGCCGTGTGCGTCCACCAGATACGAGCGCACGCTGCCGGCGCGGTGCTGCGAGAGCACCAGGTTCGACTGCGGGTCGCCGCGCGGGTCGGCGTGGCCCTCGACGGTGAAGCTGTAGCGGGCCAGGCGCTCGTTCTTCAGCGCCGCGCCCACGATGTCGAGCTGCTGCCGCGCCTGCTCGGTCAGCTCGGACGACGCGGTGTGAAAGGTCACCAGCAACGACGCACTGGGCCGCGCGGGCCGCTGCAGCGAGCCTGACCCATCGGTGGCCTTGACGCGCAGGCTGCGCTTGGTGGCGCCGCCATCGGGCGTGAGCGCCTGCAGCAGCCGGTCTTCGGTGAGCGCGGCGCCGCTGAGCACGTCGGAGCTCTGCGCACTGGCCAGACCGGCGAGTGCGGCCGCGAACATGAGCACGACCCACCGCGGGCGACGGTGCGAGCGAGATCCACGAAAGGCAATGCGAGCGACGGGCATGGCAGGTCTCCTGCGAGCGGGACGCCTGCGCCGCGCGTCGGTATGCGAAGGCGTGCGGCGACCCTAAGGTTGCCATGCTGGCGCAAGCCGAACGGCAATGCACTCCCCAGTTTCGCAATGACGCATCCATCTTTCGAGGGATGCCATCGTGGGATCGCCGTTGCGCGCGGCGGGTGTTAGAACGACGCCGAACATGATCCTGCCATCCATCCACCGTTGTCGTTCGCTGTGCACGCTGTGGCTGCTCGCGCTGGCGTGGCTGGCCGTGCCTGCGTTCGGCCAGAACGCGCCGCTGCTGATGGTCGAGCAGGGCACGCACAGCGCGCCGGTGCGCCGTATCGACGTGAGCATCGCGCACGGCGTGGCGGTCACCGCGGCAGACGATCGCAGCGCCCGCGTGTGGGACTGGCCGAGCGGCGAGCTCCGCCACGTGTTGCGGCCGCTGGCTTTCGGCGCCGAGGGCGGGCGCCTGTACGGCGTGGCGATCCATCCGCAGCAGCTGCTGGTGGCGGTGGGCGGCACCACCGGCGGCGAAGGTCATGCGCACCGCATCTATCTGTTCGATCTGGCCTCCGGCAACCTGCTGCGCACGATCGACGCGCGCGGCGGCCATGTGCGCAAGCTGGCCTGGTCGGCCGACGGCAGCGTGCTGCTGGCCGCCTACGCGGGTGAGCGTGCCGGCGAGCACGCGGTGCGCGCGTTTGCGCCCGACGGCCGCGTGCTGCTCGAGCTGCCGCTGGCCGCGCCGGTGTTCGGCCTCGCGGTGTCGGCGCAGGGCCTGGCCGCTGCGGCGGCGCTCGCCGGCAGCGTGCGCGTCCTGCGCGCCGCCGGCGGCACAGCCGCGCCGCTGCATGCGCACGCGATGGGTGCGCGCCGCGCCGCGGGCCTGGCCTTCAGCCCCGACGGCCAGCGGCTGGCGATCGCCTACGCCGATGTGACGATCGGCGCCAATGGCCGCGAGAGCCTGCACGAGCCGGTGGAGATCGTCGACGTCGCCAGCGGCCGCTCGCTGCAGAAGATGCAGGTCGTGCCGTTGCATGGCGGCGACCTGCGCGTGCTGGCCTGGTCGGCCGACGGGGCCAGCATCCACGCCGGCGGCACCGGCTACACGCGCGACTACGGGTTTCCGATCGTGCGGTTCGACGTCGCCAGCGGCCGCGCCGTCGAGGTCGCCACCGCCGCCGGTGACAGCGTCACCGACCTGCTGAGCCTGCCCGACGGCGCAGTGGCCTTCAGCAGCTTCGACGGCTCCTGGGGCCTGTGGCGCGGCGGCCGCGTGCAGCGCCGCGTGGCACCCGGCGTGGCGGCCGTGCGCGGTGGCATGGCGGACGATCTGGAGTTGAGCGCGGATGCCTCCGCGTTGCGCTGGGGCGTGCGCAGCAGCGGCGCCGGCCGCGGTTTTCAGTTCCTGCGGCGCCAGGTCGGCACGCGGATCGGCACCGTCTTGCGCGCACCCGACACGAGCTTCAGCCTGTTCAACCGGCCGTCGGACTGGAACCTGAGCCGCGGCCAGCCGATCGTCGGCGGCAAGCCGCTCGAGCTGGCGGCCGACGAGCGGCCGCGCGCGCTGGCCGTCGTGCGCGCGACCAAGGTCGCGGTGATCGGCACCAACCGGGCGCTGTACCAGGTCGACGAGCAGGGCCAGCGCCGCTGGCGCACCGCCGTCGACACCGAGCTGCGCGCCGTGCACGCCAGCGAAGACGGGCGCTGGATCGTCGGCGCGCTGGCCGACGGCACGCTGCGCTGGTGGCGTGGCCGCGACGGCGTGCATGTGCTGACGCTGCTGGTCGATGCCGAGGGCCGCTGGGTCGTATGGACACCCGGTGGCTACTTCGACGCCAGTGCCGGCGCCGACCGCCTGGTCGGCTGGGCGCTCGCCGACGCGGCGGGCCGCACGATGGACTTTTATTCGCTGAACCGCTTTCGCGCGCGCTTTCATCGGCCCGAACTGATCGATGCGCTGTTCGAAACGCAGGACGAGAAGCTCGCGCTCGACGCGCTGAGCGCACGCGACGCGGCCGCGCAAGAGGCCGCGCGCCTGCCACATTGTTCGGATCCTGAGCGATCAGCAGATCCAGTCGCTGTTTGGCT
>CALMQI010000040.1 GCA_937871935.1 uncultured Burkholderiales bacterium | reverse complement strand
GGATCACATGGCCGTCGTTGATCACCAGATCGTTCATCTTGATGAACAGCGCCGCCCGCTTCACGGGATCGAGCTCGACCTGCGCCTCCGCGAAGGCCGCGTCGTATTCCTTGTTCTGCCAGCGAACCAGGTTGCGGCTGGCCCACTTGTTGGCCTTCTGCGAGACCTGGTCCGAGGTGAACTGGTTCATGAAGTACTGCGGGTCCGGCTGCGTCATCGTGGTCGTGAACATCTGCATGTCGGACCAGAACTTCTGGTAGGTGTCGGGATTCGCGAAATCGCTGCCGAAGAACACGGCGGCCACCACGCTCTTCAGCTCGAGGTCGATGCCGGCCTTGGTGCAGGCGTCCTTGATGATCGCCTGGCACTTCTGCCGCGGCCCGCTCACCGACGTCTGGTAGACGAACTTCAGCTTGACATCGCCCTTGGCGCGGATGCCGTCGGCGCCCTTCTTCCAGCCCGCCGCCTCGAGCACCTGGTTGGCCTTCTCGGGGTTGAACTCGTACTTGGTGTTCTTGCTGACGAACCGCGGTGGGTTGTTCAGGAAGTTGCTCGTCGTGATGGCGCCGCGACCGTAGATCACGTCGGCGATGCCCTTGCGGTCGATCAGCAGGCTCATCGCGGTGCGCACCGCCTTGTCGCTGAAGGCCGGATGCTTGCTGTTGGCGCTGCCGCGTTCGCCGTCGATCTCTTTCCACGGGTCGGTGACGTTGAGCATCACGAACTCGATGTCGCTGCCGACATGGAAGGTCATCTTGGCCTTGCCCGCAGCCTCGAACCGCTTGAGGATCTCGTCTTCCACCGCCAGGTTCCAGCCCACGTCGAACTCGGCGGTCTGCAGCACGGCGCGCGCGGCGCTGGTGGCGTCGCCGCCGCCCTTGATCTCCAACGCGTCGAAGAACGGCTGGTTGGCGACGTGGTAGTCCTTGTTGGCCTCGGCGCGCAGCATGTCGCCGGGCTTGAAGTCGACGATCTTGTACGGCCCGGTGCCCACCGGCTTGGTGTTGGCGGGGTTCTCGCGCGACTTGGCGCCCATGTAGCCCTCGAACACATGCTTGGGCAGGATCAGGCCGACGCTGCCCACCAGCGGCTCGGCCCAGAACGGATTCGGCTTCGGGAATTCGACGCGCACGGTGTGCGAGTCGACCTTCGTCACCTTGATGTCCTTGTAGGTGCCGATGGTGGTCATCGCCGCCGCAGGATCGCCGGCGTACGCTGCAGTGAAGACCACGTCGTCGGCGGTGAAGTCCTTGCCGTCATGCCACTTCACGCCGCGCTTGAGCTTCCAGGTCACGCTCTTGCCGTCGGCCGACAGGCCGCCGTTGGCGCGCGTGGGCACCTCCGCGGCGAGGAACGGGATCAGGTTGCCTTCGGTGTCCCAGCCAGCGAGCGGCTCGTAGAAGACGCGGCTCGCGTCCTGGTCCTTGGTGCCGCCGGCATAGTGCGGGTTCAGGTGCACGGCGGCCTGCCAGTAGATGACCTTCAGCGTGCCGCCACCGCCGCGCTTGGTGGGCTTGTAGGGAATGGTCGGCGTGGTCTGCGCAATGCCCTCGTGCATCAGCATCATCGAAGCCATCGGGGCGCTGAGGCCCAGGCCGACCATGCGCTGGATGAACGAACGGCGCGGCAGGCGGCCTTCGCGGACGGGCTCGATCATTCGACGCAACTGTTTTTCCTGCATGCTCATAGCTCCTCTGAAAAGCGATCCGCCCGATCAGGGTTTACCGGGATGAAGTCGATGCTAACCACCCGCGACGATGCCGCCATCGGGTTCTGCCCGGACAGGCACCGGCGCGTCGGCAGCCGGCGTTACAGCGCTCGACCACTCGGCCGGGCGAGATAGAACCACTCGTGGCCCGGCCGGGCCGCATGGTCGGGGAACACGATGTAGCCGGCGTGCGCGGCGCGCACCTCGCTGCCGTCGCCTCGATGCGCGATCAACTCGCCTGCCGCCAGCGGGTCGAAGCTGGTCCAGGGCTTGACGAACCGGTCGCCCGCATCGTGTCGATCGACCACCTGTGCCAGCGTGAGGCACTCGATCGATGGCGGCGGCGGTGCCAGCGGCAACGCGGCCAGGCCGAGCAGCGCCAGCGTCTGCCGGATGGCCTGCCGCGCCACCGCGGGCGCCGCCGGGTCCTGGTGCTGGCCGCACTCGAGCGTCACCGCATAACCGCCGACCGAGCGCATGTACTCGGTGGTGCCGACGCCATAGGACGGATCCTCCTGCACCGTGTCGCTCGCCAGCGCTCGCTGCCGGCGCAACGCCACGCCGGCCGCATAGGCCGGCATCCAGCCGTCGACGACACGTTGCACGCCGAGGTGCGCACACAGCCGCGCCTCGGCCCGGGCGTGGCCAAACGGCTCCAGCGTGCCGGTGTTGTCGGCCGGCCCGCGCAGGGCGAACGGAAGGCCCGGCGAACGAAAGCTGTGCAGGTCGAGCAGCACGTCGTGCTCGGCGAGCAGCGGACATAGCACGTTGGCGACATGGTCTTCGTAGTCGCGCGGCGCGGCGCTGGGCAACAGGCGGCGATTGAGGTTGCGCTGGCCAAAGCGCTCGCCGCGCGCATAGGCCAGCGGGTTGCACACCGGCACGAAGGTGACCGTGCCTCGCGTGATGCGGATCTGGCCCGTGGCGAGCTCCTGCAGCACCTGCTCGATGCCGCGCGTGCCGGCCACCTCGTTGCCATGCACGGCCCCGGTGACGATCAGCCGCGGGCCGCTGTGCAGCGCGGCGAAACGGTGGATGCGCAGGTGCTGCGTGGCGGGGTCGTTGCCGGTGTTGATGTCGATGTCGGCCATCATGGCGCGCCGATCGTATCAACCGCGGCACCCTTGCCAGCGGCCACGACGCCGGCACGCGATGGCCGATACTGACCGTCCGATCCATCCTGTACGACTGACCTTGACGCACGACGACATCCTCACCCTGCATGGTCCAACGCAAGCCGCGTGCCCGCTGGTGCTCGACTCGCCGCATTCGGGCCAGCGTCTGCCGGCCGACTTCGGCTCGGTGCTCACGCCGGCCGAGCTGCGCGAAGGCGAAGACTGCTTCATCGACACGCTGTACCGGCCGGCTGCGGCGCGCGGCATTCCGCTGCTGGCGGCTGAGTTTCCGCGCACCTATCTGGATGCCAACCGGCATGCCGGCGACGTGGATCTCGAGCTGATCGACGGCCACTGGCCGCACGAGCACCGGCCGAGCGGCAAGGCCCGCATCGGCAAGGCGCTGATCTGGCGCACGCTCGACGACGGACGGCCGATCTATGCACGCCGCCTCGCCGTCGACGAGGTGCAGCGGCGCATCGAGCGCTATCACGCGCCGTATCACCGCGGGCTGCAGACGCTGCTAGCCGACGCACACCAGCGCTTCGGCGTCGTCTATCACATCAACTGCCACTCGATGAACGCCGTGTCGGGCACGATGGGCGAAGGCGGCGCCGGCCGAGCGCGCGCCGATTTCGTGCTCGGCGACCGCGACGGCACCACCTGCGAGCCGGCGTTCACCGAGTTCGTGCGCGCCACGCTGGCCGGCTGGGGCTACGACGTCAAGGTCAACGACCCGTTCAAGGGTGTCGAGCTTGTCAAGGCCTACTCCAACCCCGCCGCCGGCCGCCACAGCCTGCAGCTCGAGATCAACAAGCGCCTCTACATGGACGAGGCCACGCTGCAGCCGCACGAGGGTTTCGAGCCGCTGCAGCGCCGCCTGATGCAACTGCTGGACGGCATCGTCGACACCTTTGCCAAGGCTTGAGCCCATGTCCGACACACCCGCGATCGAACTGCAGGCGCCCGACATCTCGCGCTGGAAGACCGGCAACACCGGCGTCGACTACGTGCACCGCTTCGACAGCGGGCGCCCCGGGCCGGCGGTGATGGTGCAGGCCCTCACGCACGGCAACGAGATCTGCGGTGCGCTGGCGCTGGTGGCGCTGCTCGGCGAGATGCCGGCGATCCGCCGCGGCAGCCTGACGCTGGCGTTTGCCAACGTGGACGCGTTCGCGCGCTTCGACACCGCCGACCCGCACCGCTCGCGCTTCGTCGACGAAGACTACAACCGCGTCTGGGGCGACGAGGCGATGAACGGCCCGCGCGATTCGGTGGAGTTGCGTCGCGCGCGGGCGCTGCGTCCGTTCGTCGACGCCGCCGACCGGCTGCTCGACATCCACTCGATGCACGAGCCGTGTCGCCCCATCATGGTGTGCGGGCGCGTCGACAAGAACGCAGCCTATGCGCGCGAGCTCAGCGTACCGGCCGACCTGCTGATCGACACCGGCCATCCCGCTGGCCTGCGCATGATCGAGCGCGGCGGTTTCGGCGACCCGGCGAGCGACAGGCGCGCACTGCTGATCGAATGCGGCCAGCACTGGGAGCGCGCGGCGCGCGACGTGGCGGTGGACACGCTGATGCGTTTTCTGGCGGTCACCGGTGTCGTGGACCGCGGCTGGGCGCTCGCCCGCACAGTGCTCACGCCGCCGCCCGTGCAACGCCTGGTGCGCGTGACCGAGGCGGTGGTGGCCCGCTCGACGGGTTTTCGCTTCCTGGTGCCGATCGAGGGCTTGGGCGTGGTGCCGAAAGCCGGCACGCCGATCGCGCAGGACGGCGACCACGTGTGGCGTGCGCCCTACGACGACACCGTGCTCGTGATGCCGTCGCTCGGTCATCTGCGCCCCGGCAACACGCAGGTGCGCCTGGGCCGCTACGAAGCGTTCTAGAGACAGGTCGCGCGGGGGCTTAGACTGCGCCCCGCCCACCACTGCCGGACGACCCCATGAAGCTGCTCACTGCCCTGCTCGCCGTACTCGCCATCGCCGGAGTCACCGGCTGCGGCACGACGACGCCTCCCGCCGCCAAACCGGCACTCCAGGTGTCGACCGAGATCAAGTCGCTGCTGTGGGTCGGCAACAGCTTCTTCTACTACAACAACTCGATGCACGGCCACGTGGGGCGACTGCTCACGGACAGTGGCGCCAAGGGCATGCGCGCGAGCTCGCTGACCATCAGCGGCTCGGGCATCAACTGGCACGACATCGACGCCTACTTCAACAAGGGCATGGCGAGTTATTCCTTCGTCGGCGACAACGAGGTGCGCTTCAACTCCTTCGACAAGCCGTTCGACGGCGTGATGATGATGGACTGCAGCCAGTGCCCCATCCATCCGCAGCTGCAGCCGATCTTCTACGAGTACGCGGCCAAGCACAGCGCCACCGCGCGCCGGCGCGGCGCCGCGCCGATTCTGTTCATGTCGTGGGCCTACCAGGACAAGCCCGAGATGACGGCACAACTGGCGGCCGAGTACGTGAAGGCCGGCAAGCAGAACAACGCGCTGGTGGTGCCGGCAGGTCTGGCCTTCGCGCAGTCGATCGTCAAACGGCCGGACCTCAACCTGTACGTGGCCGACAAGCGCCATCCGAGTCTGATGGGCACCTACCTTGCGGCCTGTACCGTGCTGGCTTCGGTCTACAAGACCAACCCGACGGGCCTGAAGTACACCGCCGGCCTGCCGGCCGACGTGGCGGCGCATCTGCAGGCGGTGGCCTGGGAGACGTCGCAGGCCTTCCACGCCAAGGAGGGGCGCGGTGCCTTGTGAGCCCCCACGCTCCCTCCGGTCGCTGCCCCCCGAGGGGGCCCTTGCGGCGGACCGGCGAAGCCGGATCCGCGCAAGACCTTGGCTGGAGCGGCTTTACGCGTTGCGGGCCGCGCGGTGGCGCATCAGCTCGCGAACGCCGTAGCGCCAGGGAGCCAGCGCCTCGCTCTTCTCGACGCGGTTGACCAGCTCGCCGAGCCGGCCGCTGCGGATGCGCACGATGTCGCCCACATGGTGCGTGAAGCCGCTGCCGGGCGCACCGCGGTCCTGCGTCGGTGCGAACAGCGTGCCGCAGAACAGCACGAAGCCGTCCGGGTACTGGTGCATCGCGGTGGTCTGCGCCACGAGCTCGAGCGGGTCGCGGCTGATCTCGCGCATCGTGCTGCGGCCCTCGAGCACGAAGCCGTCCGTGCCGTGCACGGTGAGCGAGAGGTCGGCGCGGCGCACGTCGTCGAGCGTGAACGTGTCGTCGAACAGGCGGATGAACGGGCCGATCGCGGTCGAGCCGTTGTTGTCCTTGCTCTTGCCGAGCAGCAGCGCGCTGCGGCCCTCGAAGTCGCGCAGGTTGACGTCGTTGCCGAGTGTGGCACCGACGATGCGCGCCTTGCTGTCGACCGCGAGCACGACCTCGGGCTCCGGGTTGTTCCAGGCCGAGTCGCCGCGCACGCCGATGGCCACCCCGGTGCCGAGTGCCGACAGCACCGGCGCCTTGGTGAACACTTCGGCGTCGGGGCCGATGCCGACCTCGAGATACTGGCTCCACAGCCCCTTGGCCTGAAGCGCCGCCTTCAGCGCGGCGGCCTGCGGCGAGCCGGGTTTCACCTCGCGCAGGCTGGCGCCGATGGCGCTCTGCACCTCGGCACGCACGGCGTCGGCACGTGCCGGGTCGCCCTTGGCCTGCTCTTCGATCACGCGCTCCAGCAGGCTGAGCGCAAAGGTCACGCCGGCCGCCTTGATGACCTGCAGGTCGATGGGGGCCAGCAGGTGGGGCACGTTCGTCGCACGGTTCGCGCCGCCGGTCTGGCGCAACAGCTCGGCGAGCGAGCCGATGCGCCGGCCCGGCACAGCCTTCACCGACCGCGCAGGATCGGCCTCGTCGAGCAGGTCGCTCATCAGGGCGAAGCGCTCGCTCAGGTCGAACACGCCTTCGGCGCGGATCGCCACCACGGCGGGGCCAGCGTTCGCGCCGGGCAGCCAGGCGCGACCGACCAAGGTGCCGGCCGTGCCGTCGTCGGGCAAGCAGGCGGTGGGATCGACCGGAATGTCGCGGTTGTCGTTGGTCATCGTCACGCTCCTGAGCAGCGTGGCATCTTACGCATCAGGCGACGAGTCCGCCGCGCACAAGCCTCAAGCGGCGACCGTCTCGCGTGGGGTGACCATCGCAGCCAGTGTGTCCAGCAATCGCGGCCACAACGTGGGCGCGACGCTGCTGCGAAAGAAGCCGAAGTGCCCGATGCGCGCGACACCGGCGTCGCCCGGCGTGATGCGCCGCAGTTCGCGCGGCGCGTTTTCGTAGCAGTCCAGCAGCACGCGGATGCCACGCTCGGTCATCATCTCGTCGTCGCTGATCGACAAGGCGACCACCGCGCAGCGCACGCTCGCGAACTGCTGCCGCAGCGTCTCGCCCTCGGCACCCACGTGATAACGCGGATCCATGCACCAGCGGCGCCACTGCAGCACCACGCCGCGCGGCAGGTCGCCCACCGCACCGAGGCGCCGCCCCGGAAAGTAGCCGGTGAGCGCGACGCCGACCGGCACCATCACGTGCCAGAACCAATGCACCTTGCGCTTCAGCGGCGGCGCGTTGTCGCGCCAGTAGCCGCTGCCAGAAGCCAGCATGACCAGGCCGGCAATGCGTTCACGAAGCTGCAGCATGCCGGCGAGTTGTCCGCCGAGGCTGTGGCCGACCACCAGCAGCGGCACGCCGGGTGTCGCGCTGGCCAGCGCGGCGAGCGCGGCGTCCATGTCGCGCGCCCAGTCGAACAGGTCGGCGGCAAAGCCGCGCAGGCTGCGAACCGCATGTGGCGGACGCGACTCGCCCATGCCCCGGTAGTCGAAGGTCATCGCCTGCCAACCCCGCGCGGCGAGCCAGCGCGCCAGCTCGCCGTAGAAGGCCTGCTTGACGCCCATCGCGCCGGCGATCAGCACAGCGCCACGCGGTGCGCCCTGGGCATCGAAGCGGCGGGCGACGATGGTCGCCGCGCTGCCGGGCACCGGCAGCTCGAGAAGATGCTCGGCCACGCCGGACTACACGCGCTCGAAGATGCCTGCGGCGCCCTGCCCCGTGCCGACGCACATGGTGACCATGCCGTACCGGAGGTTGCGTCGGTGCAGCGCATGGATCACAGTGGCCGAGCGGATGGCACCGGTGGCACCGAGCGGATGGCCGAGTGCGATGGCGCCGCCGATCGGGTTCACCTTGCCCGGGTCGAGCCCGACGCTGTTGATCACCGCCAGCGACTGCGCCGCGAAGGCTTCGTTGAGTTCGATCCAGCCGATGTCGTCGAGCTTCAGGCCGGCCGACCTGAGCGCCACCGGGATCGCCTCGATCGGGCCGATGCCCATGATGTGCGGCGCCACGCCCTTGATGGCAAAGCTGACGAAGCGCGCCAGCGGTTTCAGGCCGAACTGCTTGACGGCCTTCTCGCTGGCGAGGATCAGGCAGCCCGCGCCGTCGCTGGTCTGGCTGGAGTTGCCGGCGGTGACGCTGCCCTTGGCCGCGAACACCGGTTTCAGCTTGCCCAGCGCCTCGAGTGTGGTGTCGGCACGCGCGCCTTCGTCACGCGCCACGCTGCGCGTTTTCACCACCACCTCGCCGCTGGCGAGATCGGGCGTGCGGTCCTCGACCTCGACCGCGGTGGTCTCGGCATCGAATTCGCCGGCGGCCTGGCCCTTCAGCGCCTTCTGGTGCGAGGCGAGCGCGAACTGGTCCTGCGCCTCGCGACTCACCTTCCACTGCTCGGCCACGCGCTCGGCGGTGAGGCCCATGCCGTAGGCGATGCCGATGTTCTCGTCGCGGTCGAAGATGTGGCCGTTGAACGAGGGTTTGTTGCCGGTCATCGGCACCAGGCTCATGCTCTCGGCGCCGCCGGCGATCATCACGTCGGCCTCGCCGACGCGGATGCGGTCGGCCGCCATCTGCACGGCCGTGAGGCCGGAGGCGCAAAAGCGGTTGATCGTGACGCCGCCCACCGTGTGCGGCAGCCCGGCCAGCAGCGCGGCCACGCGCGCCATGTTCAGGCCCTGTTCGCCCTCGGGCATCGCGCAGCCGATGATCGCGTCCTCGATCGCCTTCGGGTCCAGCGACGGCACGGCCTTCAGCGCGCCCTGGATCGCGGTTACCAGCAGATCGTCGGGCCGCGTGTGCCGGAACACCCCGCGGCCGGATTTGCCGATCGGCGTGCGCGTGGCGGCGACGATGTAGGCCTCTTGAACTTGCTTGCTCATGTGTTGTGTCTCCGCCGTCAGTTGCGAACAGGTTTACCCGTCTGGAGCATGCCCATGATCCGCTCTTGCGTCTTGGGGTGATCGAGCAGCGCACAGAAGTGCTTGCGCTCGAGAGTCATCAGGTATTCCTCGGTGACGAGCGAGCCGGCATCCACCTCGCCGCCGCACACCACGTCGGCGATCAGGCTGGCGATGTGGAAGTCGTGCGTGCTGGCGAAGCCGCCGTCGCGCAGGCCGACCAATGAGGCCTTGATGGTCGCGATGCCATCGCGCCCGGCCACCGGGATCAGCGCCTTGTGCGGCGCGCGCCAGCCGGAGTCGGCCATCGCATGCACCTGGGCTGTCGCGACCGTGAGCAGCTCGTCCTTGTGCGGCACGATCAGGTCGCTCCACAGCAGGTAGCCGAGCTGACGGCTTTCGATCGCGCTGGTACCCACCTTGGCCATCGCGGCCGCGGTGAACGGCTCCTTGATGAAGGCCAGCAGGTCGGTGCCCGGGGCGGCGGCGGCCTGTTCGGCGGCCCGACGCGCGATGGCGGCCAGGCCGCCACCGGCCGGCACCAGGCCGACACCCACCTCGACCAGACCGACGTAGGTCTCCATATGAGCGACGCGGCGCGACGAATACAGCGCCAGCTCGCAGCCGCCGCCGAGTGCAATGCCGCGCATCGCACTCACCACCGGCACCTGCGCGTAGCGCAGCCGCAGCATGAAGTCCTGCAGCTTCTTGACCTCGGGGTTGATGCCCTTGGAGCCCATCTTCATGAACACCGGCATCAGCGATTCGAGGTTGGCGCCGGCCGAGAACACGTCGTCGGGCGACCAGATCACCAGGCCCTTGAACTTCTCTTCGGCGATCTCGAGCGCCTTGGCGAGGCCCTCGATCACTGCCGGGCTGATGAGATGCAGCTTGGCGGTGATGCTGGCGATGGCCACCTCGCCGTCGCACGTCCAGACGCGGACCTCTTCGTTCTTGAAGAGTTCTGTCCCGCTCTTCAGCGGCGCCGCGGCCCCTGAGCCGAGCACGCTTTCCGGGAAAGGCTGGCGCTGGTAGACCGGCAGCGTGCTGCCGGGCACATAGCGCTTCTGGCTCGGGCTCCACGAGCCCTCGGGCGTATGCACACCATCGCGGCCGTCGGTGACCCAGGCCGGCAGCGGCGCATCGCTGAGCGTCTTGCCGGCGGCGATGTCTTCGGCGATCCACGTGGCCACCTGTTTCCAGCCAGCTTCCTGCCAGAGCTCGAACGGGCCTTGCTTCATGCCGAAGCCCCAGCGCATCGCGAAGTCGACGTCGCGCGCGGTGTCGGCAACCGCCTCCAGGTGCACGGCGGCGTAGTGGAAGCCGTCGCGCACGATGGACCAGACGAACTGCGCCTGCGGGTTGGTCGATTCGCGCAGCAGCTTCAGCCGCTCGGCGGCCGGCTTCTTGAGCATGCGCTCGACGATCGCATCGGCCTTGCCGCCGGCGGCCACGTAGTCGCCCTTCGCGGGGTCCAGGCGCAAGATGTCCTTGCCCACCTTCTTGAAGAAGCCGGCACCCGTCTTCTGGCCGAGTGCACCCTTCTCGATCAGCCCGGCCAGCACCTGGGGTGTGGCGAAGTGCGGGTAGAACGGATCAGCCTGCAGGTTGTCCTGCATGGTCTTCACCACATGGGCCATGGTGTCCAGCCCCACCACGTCGGCGGTGCGGAAGGTGCCGCTGCTGGCACGGCCCATCTTTTTGCCGGTGAGGTCGTCGACCACGTCGTAGCTGAGACCGAACTTCTCGGCCTCGACCATCGTGGCCAGCATGCCGGCGATGCCGACGCGGTTGGCGATGAAGTTCGGCGTGTCCTTCGCGCGCACCACGCTCTTGCCCAGCGCGGAGGTGACGAAGGTCTCCAACTGGTCGAGGATCTCGCCGCGCGTGGTCGGAGTGGGGATCAGCTCCACCAGCGCCATGTAGCGCGGCGGGTTGAAGAAGTGGATGCCGCAGAAGCGCGGTTTGATCTCGGCGGGCAGCGCCTCCGACAGCTTGGTGATCGACAGGCCCGAGGTGTTGGACGCGACGATCGCATGCGGCGCCAGGTGGGCGGCGATCTTCTTGTACAGATCGAGCTTCCAGTCCATGCGCTCGGCGATCGCTTCGATCACCAGGTCGCAGGTCTTCAGCAGATCGAGGTGCTCGTCGTAGTTGGCGGGCTGGATCAGGGCCAGGTCGCCGGTCACGCCGATCGGCGAGGGCTTGAGCTTCTTCAGCCCGTCAAGCGCCTTGGTGACGACGCCGTTCTTCGGCCCTTCCTTGGCGGCTAGGTCGAACAGCACCACGGGCACCTTCACGTTGACCAGATGGGCGGCGATCTGCGCGCCCATCACGCCGGCGCCGAGCACGGCGACCTTGCGCACGGGGAATCGATTCACTATGTCTGCTCCACTGAATGGCGCGCGAATGCGCGCGCGCCGTGTTCACGTTCACTCGACGCGCTGCCACACCTGCGTGCGGAAGAACGGTCCGATGTAGCCGCGCATCTGCAGCTGCTTGCCGCCCTCGACGGGCTTGAGGCGCGTCTTGTAGGTCTTGCCGTTGTTGGGATCGAGGATCTCGCCGCCGGTCCAGGCTTCCTTGTCGTCGGCATCCTGCTTCGCGTTGCGCAGGATCACCATGCCGAGCACCGGTTTGTCCTTGCGCTCGTCGGTGCACTTGTCGCACTTGGAGTCCTGCTTGGCGGCGTCGAAGATCTTCTCGATCTTGCCGCTCAGCACACCGCCGCCGCCGTCGGTGATGCGCACCAGCGACTTCTCGGTCTTGCCGTCGTCGTCGATCGTCTTCCACAGGCCCACCGGGGTGTTCTGCGCCCAGGCGCCACCGCAGGCCACCAGCGCCGCGGCCACGATCAGCATCTTCATGTTCGGTCTCCTAGCGAGTTGTCTTGTGAAAGCGGATCACTGTAGGTTCAGAACAGTGCCTCGTCCATCTCCATCAGCGGCTTCAGGCCCGCGCGCGCACTGCGGATCAGACCCGCCGTCTCGGGCAGCAGCTTGGCGAAGTAGAAGCGCGCGGTCGCCAGCTTGGCGGTGTAGAACGGATCGCCCGAACTCTGCTTCTCGAGCGCCACCTTGGCCATGCGGGCGAAGAAGTAGCCGTACACCAGATGCCCGCACACGCGCAGGTAGTCCACCGCCGCGGCGCCCACTTCGTCGGCATTGCCGAAGGCCTTCATGCCGAGCTCGGTGGTGAGCTTGGTGACCTTGTCGCCCAGATCAGCCAGCGGGTTGACGAACTCCTGCATCGCTTCGTTGGTGCCCTCGTCCTCGATGAAGGTGCTGACCAGCCTGCCGAACTTCTTGAGCTTGGCGCCGTTGTCGCCCAGCACCTTGCGGCCCAGCAGATCGAGCGACTGGATCGTGTTGGTGCCCTCGTAGATCATGTTGATGCGGGAGTCACGCACGAACTGCTCCATGCCCCATTCCTTGATGTAGCCATGGCCGCCGAAGACTTGCTGGCAATGGCTGGTCGAGATCCAGGCGTTGTCGGTCAGGAAGGCCTTGACGATCGGCGTCAGCAGCGCGACCAGGTCCTCGCTTTGCTTGCGCTCGTCTTCGTCGTCGCTCGACAGCGCCTTGTCGATCTGCAGCGTGGTGAACATCGCGAGCGCGCGGCCGCCTTCGGCATAGGCGCGCGCGGTGAGCAGCATCTTGCGCACGTCGGGGTGCACGATGATCGGGTCGGCCGGCTTGTCCGGCGCTTTCGGGCCCGACAGGCTGCGCATCTGCAGACGATCCTTCGCGTAGGCCACCGCGTTCTGGTAGGCCACCTGCGTCAGGCCCAGGCCCTGCATGCCGACGCCGATGCGCGCGGCGTTCATCATCACGAACATCGCCGGCAGCCCCTTGTTGGGCTCGCCCACCAGCCAGCCGGTGGCGCCGTCGAGTGCGATCTGCGCGGTGGCGCTCGCGTTGATGCCCATCTTGTGCTCCAGGCCGGTGCAGAAGATCGGGTTCCGATCGCCGATCGAACCGTCGGCCTTGGGCAGGAACTTCGGCACCACGAACAGCGAGATGCCCTTGCTGCCTGTCGGCGCATCGGGCAGGCGCGCGAGCACCAGGTGCACGATGTTCTCGGCCAGGTCGTTCTCGCCGCCGCTGATGAAGATCTTGCTGCCGGTGATCTTGTAGCTGCCGTCGGGCTGCGGCTCCGCCTTGCTGCGCAGCAGGCCGAGGTCGGTGCCGCAATGCGACTCGGTCAGGCACATCGTGCCGATCCATTGCCCGCTCACCAGCTTGGGCAGATACAGCGTCTTCTGCTCTGGCGTGCCGTGCGCATGAAGGCATTCATAGGCGCCGTGGGCCAGACCGGGGTACATGGTCCAGGCCTGGTTGGCCGAGTTGAGCATCTCGTAGAAGCACTGGTTCACCACGTGCGGCAGGCCCTGACCGCCGAAGGTCGGGTCCGACGAGAGCGACGGCCAGCCGCCTTCGACAAATTTGGCGTACGCCTCCTTGAAGCCCTTGGGGGTGCGCACGGCATGCGTCTCGCGATCGAGCGTGCAGCCTTCGGCGTCGCCGGTCTGGTTGAGCGGAGCCAGCACTTCGGCGCAGAACTTGCCGCCCTCCTCCAGCACCGCGTTGATGGTGTCGGCGTCGACTTCGGCATGGCGCGGCAGCACCTTCAGCTCGTCGGTGACGTGAAGCAGTTCGTGCAGCACGAACTGCATGTCGCGCAGCGGCGGGGTGTATTGCGGCATGGCATGGACTCCTGGTGCAGGGAAAGCGGGTGGCGTCAGCGACGAGCGGCCTTGCGCGGCGCAGCTCGGCGGGCGAGTGGCGGGGCGGCGACGGCTGCCGCCGGATGGTTGGTCAGGTAGTGCGACAACATGCGGTCGAACGCGACATGCGCGCGGTCGAGCGCACCGGGCAGACGCAGGAAGCGGGCGTCGTGATGCAGCGACAGGATCAGGCCGTGGATCTCGAACAGCATCTGGTGCGCATCGGTGTCGGGACGCAGGTGACCTTCGTCGACGGCCAGGCGGATGGCTTTCTCGAGCGCCGCATGCCAGGCCTTGACCATGGCCGCCAGTGCGTCGCGCACGGCGCCGGGCCGGTCGTCGAATTCGACGGCGCCGCTGATGTAGATGCAGCCCGAGTCGATCTCCACCGAGACGCGGCGGATCCAGCGCTCGAACAAGGTGCGCAGCCGCGGCAGGCCGCGCGGCTCGGCCATCGACGGGCGAAAGACCTCGTCCTCGAAGCGCGCGTGGTACTCGCGGATCACCGAGATCTGCAGTTCCTCGCGCGAGCCGAAGTGGGCGAACACGCCCGACTTGCTCATCTGCGTCACCTCGGCCAGCGCGCCGATCGACAGCCCTTCGAGCCCCATGTGCGAGGCCAGACCGAGCGCGGCCTCCAGGATCGCCGCGCGCGTCTGCCGGCCCTTGGGTTGGGCGGCGGCGCGTGTGGCAGCGTCTGCGGGAGTCGTCGGCACGGGTGGGTGGGCGGTGGATCGCGCTGGCATTAATACGAACGATCGTTCTATTTTTACCTGAATCCCGCTACCCCTGGTGCCGAAAGGTCCGCACTTTTTCTAGGCCTGTTCTTCTAGAAGTGGCCGCCGGCGACCGCGGACGACCGGTTTCGGGCCGGTCACGCGGTTTTGATACCCTTGGGGTGTTGAGGAGCGCCGCCACCCGTGGATGTACTTCAGCTCGATGTGTCCGGCCGCCCGCAGGCGTGGATCTCGCCGAACGAGGCTGCCGTGCTGTATGCCAGCGACGATGTCGCCTGGACGCTGGGCCGTGCCTTTCGCGTGCTGCGCGGCGGCATCCAGCGCACCACCGGACTGCAGTCGCGCATCGAGGTGCACCCGATTATCGCGGTCAAGGGCGCGGTGCCCACGCGCGCCTGGCGGCAGACGCCGGCGCTGACCAACTCGAAGCTCTTCGTGCGCGACCGCCATGTCTGCGCCTACTGCGGCCGCCGCTTCGGCTTCGACACGTTGACGCGCGAGCACGTGGTGCCGATCTCGCGCGGCGGGCGCGACACCTGGATGAACTGCATCACCGCCTGCCGCGGCTGCAACGGCCGCAAGGGCAATCGTCTGCCCGAAGAGGCACGCATGAGCCTGATGTACCTGCCCTACATCCCGAGCCTGCACGAGGACATGATCCTGCGCGGCCGGCGCATCCTGGCCGACCAGATGGAGTTCCTGCTGGCCAGCGTGCCGCGCTCGAGCAGACTGCACGCCTGAGGCGGCCATCACGGTCGCAGTTCGGGCATCTTTGTTGACAGGAGTCGTCATGAAACGCATCGTTCTCGCAACAGTCCTGGCCGCCACGCTGGCGGCCTGCTCGACCACCAGCCCCGACGTGATCAAGCGCGAGGATGCGCAGCGCATGTCCAACGTGCTCGACGGCGTGGTGCTGTCGACGCGAACCGTCACGGTCGACGGCTCGCAGAGCGGCATCGGTGCCGCGGCGGGCGGTGTGGTCGGCGGCATCGCCGGCTCGTCGGTCGGCGGGCGGCGCGAATCGGCCATCGTCGGTGTGCTGGGCGCAGTGGCCGGCGGGGTGGCCGGCAATGCCATCGAGCGTGGCGCCACCAAGGAAGAGGCCCTCGAGATCCTGGTGCAGCTGAAGAGCGGCGAACGCCGCGCCATCGTGCAGGCCAAGGGTAGCGAAGCCATCAACGTCGGCGACCAGGTGATCATCGTCACCACGGGCGGCAAGGCCCGCGTGGTCAAGGCGCCGCGTGGCTGACCGGCCGGCCTGGCCGACCCCTGCCCGCGCAGCGAGCTGGCAGCGCCGAGCCGGCGCTCTTGCGCTGGCGGCCGTGCTGGCGGCTTGCGGCACGGTGCCGAAGGACGAGCGGCTGCTGGCGCCGCAGGCCGACGGCCAGATCGGCGTGACCACGCAGTCGTGCCAGGCCACGCGCTCCGCGCGCGCGGTGCCGGTCGGCTTGCCGACAGGCGACGCGCTCGACACGCGCACGCTGCGCGTCGTGTCGTGGAACCTGCACAAGGGCGTGGACGACGGCTGGCAAGCCGATCTGGCGCGTTTTGCCGGCGAGTACGACGTGTTACTGCTGCAGGAGGCCGTGCTCACCTCGGCCGTCCGCGATGTTCTCGAGCGCGCCGGCCACGGCTGGCGCATGGCCGGCGCGTTCGCCTACAACGGCGAGGAGCGTGGCGTGATGGTGGCCGCGCGTGCGCGCCCGATCGACGCCTGCACGCTGCGCACCTTCGAGCCGCTGGCACGGTTGCCCAAGTCGGCGATCGTCGCGCGCTTTCGCCTCGCCGGCAGCGACGCGCCGCTGGCCGTGGCCAACCTGCACGGCATCAACTTCACGCTCGGGCTGGAAAGCTTTCGCTCGCAGCTCGAGGACGTGGCCGACGTGCTGGCCGCCCACGCCGGCCCGGCCATCCTGGCCGGCGACTTCAACACCTGGAGCGTCGACCGCCACCTGGTGCTCGACGAGATCGCCACCCGTCTAGGCATGACAGCGGTGGAGTTGGTGCCCGACGGCCGGCGGCGCACGTTCGGCCGCCACCTGGACCACATGTTCGTGCGCGGCCTGCGCATCGTGAAGGCCCATGCACCGGAAGTGAAATCGTCGGACCACAACCCGATTCTGGTGACGCTGACGGCGCCGTGAGCGCCGCGCCACCGATGCTGCCGAGCGACCACCCGCTGCGCCGGAGCCTCGCCGACGAGGTGCATGCACGGCCACCCGAACCGCTGGGCACGCCGTCGCGAGTGACCTATGTGGCCTTGCGCGTCGAACCCGAGCAGCGTGCGACGGAGCGCGAGCACCTGGCATCGCTGTGCCGGCGCTTCGCGGTCGACCCGCCGGGCGAGGACGCCACGCACTTCAGCGCCTGGCTCGGCGAGCACCTGCGCATCAAGTGGGAGCGCCACGGCGAGTTCTCCGGTGTCACGCTGTTTCTGCCCGGCCTCGGGGCGACGCCGTTCGCCGATACCGCAGCGGCGCAGCTACCGGCGGGCTGGCTCGCTGCTTGGCCGGGGCAGACCATGGTGGCGGCGCATGCCGAACTGGTCGATGCGAATGAGCGGGCCGAGCAGCCCGCGCAGCTCGCTGCACGATTCGGCGGGGCCATCGTCGTCGGCGCCGAGATCGGCGAAGGCGCCGGCATGGCCTTCACCGACTTTCGCATCCAGGACGACGGCTTCGGCCGCTTCGTGCTGGTCAACCGCAGCTTCACGCCACGGCAGGCCGGGCGCATGCTGCAGCGGCTGTTCGAGATCGAGGCCTATCGCATGATGGCGCTGCTGGCGTTGCCCATCGCACGCAGCCTGTCGCCGCGCACGGTGGCGATCGAAAACGCGCTGGCCTCGCTGACCGAGCGCATCGCCTCCGGCATTGGCGACGACGAGGCACTGTTGCAGCAACTGACCAAGCTGGCGGCCGAGGTGGAGAGCAGCCTCGCGGCGAGCCAGTTCCGCTTCGGCGCGTGCCGGGCGTACCACGAACTCGTAACCACGCGCATCGCCGAGCTGCGCGAACGGCGCCTGCCGGGCGTGCAGACCATCGAGGAATTCATGGCGCGGCGCCTGTCGCCGGCCGTGGCGACCTGCCTCACCGCATCGCAACGCCTGCACCAACTGTCGGAACGCGTCGCGCAGGCCAGTGCCCTGCTGTCCACGCGTGTGGACATCGCGCGCGAACGGCAGAACCAGGCACTGCTGTCGTCGATGGACCGCCGCGCCAAGCTGCAGCTGCGCCTGCAGCAGACGGTGGAGGGTCTGTCGGTGGCGGCGATCGTGTACTACGTGGTGGGGCTGGTCGGCTACGGCGCCAAGGCCGCCAAGGCCGCCGGCGCGAAGATCGAGCCCGACCTGGCGGTGGGCCTGTCGATTCCGCTGGTCGCGGTGGCCGTCATCTGGGCGCTGCGGCGCACGCGGCGGGCCTTGCATCATGCGGAGTCTGCGCCAGCACCACCGGCGTGATGCCCCCGGCTGAATGCTGTGCGACTTGGTAGGCCGTGCTGGGCTCGAACCAGCGACCAAAGGATTATGAGTCCTCTGCTCTAACCAACTGAGCTAACGGCCCGTCTTGCGGAAGGCCTGCGATTGTAGGAGCGGCGCTTGCGGCCCTAGGGCTTCTGCGACAGCGCATTGCTGACCAGTCGTGACGTGATGTCGACGATCTGGATCATGCGGTCGTAGGCCATGCGGGTCGGCCCGATCACGCCGAGCGTGCCGACGATGCGGCCGTCGACCTCGTAGGGCGCCGACACGATCGACAACTCCTCGTAGGGCACCACGCCGCTCTCGCCGCCGATGAAGATGCGCACACCATCGGCGCGGCTCGACACCTCGAGCAGCCGCATCAGCTGCGTCTTCTGTTCGAACAGATCGAACAGTTTGCGCAGCGAGCCGAGGTCGTTGCCGAAGTCCTGCACGCCCAGCAAATTGCGCTCGCCGGAGACGACGAGCTGCTCACTCTCGTTGATCGCCTCGGCGCCGGCCTGCACGGCCACCTGCATCAGCTGCGCGATCTCGTCGCGCAGCGCATCGATCTCGCCGCGCAGCCGTTCGCGCACCTCGTCGATCGCCAGGCCCGCGTAGTGCGTGTTCAGGTAGTTGGTGGCCTCCACCAGCTCGGCCTGGGAGAAATCCCGCGCGGTGACGACAACGCGGTTCTGCACGTCGCCGTCAGGCGATACCAGGATCACCAGCACGCGCCGCTCACTCAGGCGCAGGAACTCGATGTGGCGAAACACCGCCGGCCGCCGCGGCGCCGTGACCACGCCGACAAAGTGCGACAGGTTCGACAACAAGTGAGCAGCCTGCGCAATCACACGCTGCGGCTGATCGGGGTGCAACTGCTCGCGCGCGTTGGCGAGCTCCGGCGTCATCGGGTCCATGTCGAGCGAGCGCGCCGTCATCATGGTGTCGACGAAGAGCCGGTAACCACGCGCCGTGGGAATGCGCCCGGACGAGGTGTGCGGGCTCGCGATCAAGCCCATCTCTTCCAGGTCGGCCATCACGTTGCGGATGGTGGCCGGCGACAGCTCGAGCCCCGATGCGCGCGACAGCGTGCGCGATCCCACCGGCTGGCCGTCGGCGATATAACGCTCGACCAAGGTTTTGAGAAGGGATCGCGCGCGCTCGTCCATCGTGATTTTCATTGTACGAAGCTGCGTCGCGAGAGGGACCGTCGCGCAAACCCCCTGTGGTGTAATCCCGCGCATGGGCAGGCGATTCCGTCATGCTGCGCTGGTGGGCAAGCATCAGGCCGAAGGCATCCGGCCGCTGCTGGAGGACATCGCCACCTTTCTCGTGCAGCAGGGTCTGCAGGTGTCGTTCGAGCGGCAGACGGCTCATTCGACCCACGTCGATGCCTACGGCGCGCTGTCGCCGGCCGAGATCGGCGAGCGCTGCGACCTGGCCATCGTGGTGGGCGGCGACGGCACCATGCTCGGCATCGCGCGCGAACTCGCCCGCTACGACGTGCCGCTGGTGGGCATCAACCAGGGCCGGCTGGGTTTCATCACCGACGTGCCGGTGGGTCAGATGCAGGAGGCGCTCGAGCCGTTGATCGCGGGCGACTTCGAAGAGGAGCACCGCGCGATGCTCGCCAGCGAGGTCTGGCGCGACGGTGGCTGCATCTTCGAAGGTCTGTCGATGAACGACGTGGTGGTCAGCCGTGGCGCCACCGCCGGCATGGTGGAGTTGCGCGTCGACATCGGCGAGGAGTTCGTCGCTAACCTGCGCGCCGATGGTCTGATCATCGCGTCGCCCACCGGCTCCACGGCCTACAACCTGTCGGCGGGTGGCCCGATCCTCCAGCCGCAACTGCCGGTGATGGTGATCAGTCCGATCTGCCCGCATACCCTCTCGCTCAGGCCCATCGTGGTGCCGGATTCGAGCCGCCTGGAGATTCGGCTGGACACGCCTCGCGAGAAGGTCTTTCTGACCCTCGATGGCCAGGAGGGCGCGTCCCTGGCGGACGGCGACGTGGTGCGGGTGACCAAGGGCGACGCCACGGCGCGACTGGTCCGCATCGGCAATCGCTCGTTCTTCGACAACCTGCGCGGCAAGCTGCACTGGGGCGAGTAGTTCGACATGGCCCAGCCGACGGCCAAGCGGTTCCTGCGGTTCGTGGTCCGACCCGTGGCCTGGGGAACGGCTCTCCTCCTGCTGGCGATCGTCGCACTTGTGCTGTTCCTGCGCAGCGAGCTGTTGCAGGAACGGGCTCGGGCGCTGCTGGTGGCCCGGCTCCAGGATTTCGCCGGACGGCCGGTCGAGATCGGTCGGGTCCGCCTGGGCTTCTTCCCGCTCAGCCTCGAGGCCTGGGACATGACGCTGGCCGGCCGCCTGCCCGAGGAACCGCCGGCGCTCACCATTCCGCACGCCTACGTCGAGGTCGATTGGTACGGCTGGCGCCGGCCGGGGATCCAGATCCGCACCATCCAGGTCGATCGGCCACGAATGCTCTACACCTTCGATGCCGACGGCCGCGACAACTGGCCGCGCTTCAAGTTCGCCCGCCGGCCGGCCGGCACGGCGGTGAATCCGGCCCCTCGGCGGTTCACCGTGCGCGTCGAGCACCTGCAGATTTCGGGCGGCGAGTTCCAGCTCGACGACGTGCGGTGGCCGGTGGAGGTCGACGCTCGAGGCGCCGAGGGCACCCTGCTGGGCGTCGACGATCTGAAGTTGCGCGGCAAGGCCCGGGTCGAGGACATTCTGGTCACGTTGCCGCGCGCCCACCCGGTGCGCGCCCGGCTCTCCGGCGAAGTGGAGATCGAGCGCGGGGTGGCGCGTTTCCGCGAAGTGCAACTCGATGCGCCGTCGATCG
>CALMQI010000039.1 GCA_937871935.1 uncultured Burkholderiales bacterium | reverse complement strand
CGCGAGCATCGCAGCGCAGTCCTCGCCGCAGGCGAGGACCGACACAGTATGAGCCACGGGCGGGTACCGCCTGGCGCGATGCGCAGTACTCCAAGCGGTCGCCCGCGAATGGCAGCAAAGGCCCGCAAGCAGCCGCTCGATGGGCCCTCACGTCAGTACCTCGGACCAGAGAAGCGACCACGTCACGTCGTCTGCCCGCACGAGGACGATCGGCTGGATCAGCGCCGACAAGCAACGCGCTCCACGCTCACTCGAGCACCGCGTTGTGATACACGGCCTGCACGTCGTCGAGGTCCTCGATCACGTCGAGCAGCTTCTGCATGCGCTGGGCGTCGTCGCCGGCCAGATCGATCGAGTTCTCGGCGCGCATGGTCACTTCGGCCAGCTCCGGCTTTAGGCCGGCGGCCTCGAGCGCGGCCTTGACCGACTCGAACACCGCGGGATCGCACAGCACCTCGATCGCGCCGTCGTCGCCGGTGATCACGTCGTCGGCGCCGGCCTCGAGCGCGACCTCCATCACCTTGTCCTCGCTGGTGCCGGGCGCCAGGATCAGCTGGCCGCAGTGCTTGAACTGGAACGCCACCGAGCCCTCGGTGCCCAGGTTGCCGCCGTACTTGCTGAAGGCGTGGCGCACCTCGGCCACGGTGCGCACGCGGTTGTCGGTCATGCAGTCGACGATGATCGCAGCGCCGCCGATGCCGTAGCCCTCGTAGCGGATCTCCTCGTAACTCACGCCTTCGAGGTTACCGGTGGCCTTGTCGATGTTGCGCTTGACGGTGTCGACCGGCAGGTTCACCGCCTTGGCCTTCTCGATCGCCAGCCGCAGGCGCGGGTTGGCCGACGGGTCACCGCCGCCGAGCCGGGCCGCGACCATGATCTCGCGGATCACGCGTGTCCAGGCCTTGCCGCGCTTCTCGTCCTGCCGGCCCTTGCGGTGCTGGATGTTGGCCCACTTGGAATGTCCGGCCATGCCCTCTTCTCCTCGCTCGGCGCCGAGCCGGAGCGCGCCGAAATGCGGCGATTTTAGCGGCGGCTCTCGCAGGGCCTAGAAGCCGATGGCCAGCAGGCTGGCGGCGGCGACGAGCGTGATCACCAGCGCGCTGCCGTAGCAGGCGATGCGGGCCGGCCAGCCGAGCGGAATGCCCACGTCGTGCAGGCTGTGGAAGAGGCGGTGCGCCGCGTGCCAGGCGAACAGCATGACGACGGCGAACAGCAAGCCCTTGCCGACCACGCCTTGCGCCAGCGCGAGCACGCGCGAATGACTCAGCAAGTCACCCGGCAACGGCCAGCCGAGCGGCACTGCGAGCCCGGTGATGAATACCAGTGCAGGCCCGAGCAACGCCGACAGCATGCCGCCGGCGCCGAACAGCAGCCAGAAGATCGGCGCGTTCGTGCGGCGCTTCATGTCCGCCACCATCCCGCCAGCACCAGCAGCACCAACGACGCCGCCGCGGTCACCGCCCAGCCGCCGCGCCGGATCAGCGCCGGCGAAAGGTGGCTGCCGTCGGCGCGCACCAGCGGCATCGTCTTCGGCATGATCTCGAACCAGCTCTTCGCGTGCACGACCATCGCGATCAGCAGCACCGCATGCAGCAGCAGCGATGCCGGTGAACGCAGCGCAGCGAGCCAGCCGTTCCACGCCGCTTCGCCCTGCGCCAGGCGCACGAGGCCGACGCACAGCACCACGGCATAGACGAGCACGGCCAACGCGGTGGCCTCACGCACCATGTAGCGCACGAAGAACGGATCGCGCTGCCACCAGCGCTGCATCGGCCGGCGGTAGGGCTTGCCGCGCGCCGTCATCGCGGCGTCCCCTTGCCCGGCAGCAGGCGCAGGAAGTAGTCCTTCGCGCTCTCGAGCTTGTTCTGGTTCACTGCGTTGGCCGGGTCGACGCCCTTGGGGCAGACCTCCGAGCAATAGCCCACCGCGGTGCAACTCCACACGCCCTCTTCGGCGTTGAGCACCGCCATGCGCTCGGCCTTGCCGCCGTCGCGCGAATCGGCGTTGTAGCGGTGCAGCAGCGCGATCGCCGCCGGGCCGGTGAACTCGGGGTTGAGGCCGAACTGCGGGCAGGCGGCGTAGCACAGCATGCAGTTGATGCACGAGCTGAAGGGCTCGAACTGCGCCAGCTGCGCCGGCGTCTGCCGATACTCGCCTTCGGCGAGCGTGCGCGGCTCTCGCGGTATCAGGTAGGGTTTGACACCCTCGAGCTTCTTGACGAAGCCGTCGACCTCGACGACGAGGTCGCGTTCGATCGGCAGGTGGGCGAGTGCCTCGACCTTCACCGGACCGGGCAGCAAGTCGCGCACGAAGGTCTGGCACGACAGCATCGGCTTGCCGTTGACCATCATGCCGCAGCTGCCGCAGATGGCCATGCGGCACGACCAGCGGAAACTCAAGCTGCCGTCGAGCTCGTCCTTGATGTACTGCAGGGCCTGCAGCACCGACATGTCGTCGCGGTACGGCACCTCGAAGCGTTGCCACACCGGCGCGTCCTCCTGCTCGGGGCGGTAGCGCAGCACGTCGATCGTCACACTGCCGGGCGACTCAGACATGGGATGCCTTGTGCTGCTCGAGCGCAGCGTCGGCCGCCTCGCCGGCAGCGCCGTAGGCGCGTGTGCCGGGCGGCGAGCGCGTGATCCTGACCGGACCGTACTCGATGCGCGGCACGCCGACGGCCTGGTGGTAGGCCAGGCTGTGCCGCAGGTAGTTCGCGTCGTCGCGCTTCTCGAAGCCGTCGAGCCGCTGGTGCGAGCCGCGCGACTCGCGCCGCTCGAGCGCGGAGTGCGCCATCGCGCGCGCCACGTCGAGCTGGAAGTCGAGCTCCAGCGCCAGCAACCACTCGGTGTTCCAGCCGCTCGAGCGATCGTCGAGCCGCACGCCGGCGCAGCGCTCCTTCAACTCGGTCAGCTTGTCGCAGGTGGCCTGCATCGCCGCCGCGGTGCGGTAGATGCCGCAACCCTCTTCCATGCTCTGTGCCATCTCGCGCCGCAACGCGGCGATGCGCTCGCCGGCGCCTTCGCGCCGCACGACGGCCAGCGCCCGCTCGCAGGCCTGCTCGGCCAGCGAACGCAGCACATCGGCGCGGCCCGGCACGCTGGCCTGCGCGTGGCGTGCGGCCTGCAGGCCCGCCACCTTGCCGAACACCAGCAGCTCGGTCAGCGAATTCGAGCCGAGCCGGTTGGCGCCGTGGATGCCGACGCTGGAGCATTCGCCGGCCGAGTACAGGCCCGGCAGGGTGGACGCGGTGCGCCCGTCGGCGACGATGCCGCCCATCGTGTAGTGCACCGCCGGCAACACGGGAATCGGCTCGCGCGCCGGGTCGACACCCAGGTACTGCAGCGCCAGCTCGTAGATCTGCGGCAGCCGCTCGCGCAGCTTGCGCTCGCCCAAGTGGCGCAGGTCGAGGTGCACGGTCGCGCCGTGCGGGCCGGCGATCGTGCGGCCTTTCTGCTTCTCGTGCCAGTAGGCCTGGCTCAGCCGGTCGCGCGGGCCGAGTTCCATCGCCTTGTTGCGCGGCTCGGGCGTAGCCGGCCCGAGGCCGTAGTCCTGCAGGTAGCGGTAACCGTCCTTGTTGAGCAGGAAGCCACCCTCGCCGCGGCAGGCCTCGGTGAACAGCAGCCCGGTGCCCGGCATGCAGGTCGGGTGGTACTGCACGAACTCCATGTCGCGCAGCGGCACGCCGTGCCGGTAGGCCAGCGCCATGCCGTCGCCGGTGACGATGCCACCATTGGTGTTCTCGCGAAACACACGGCCGGCGCCACCGGTGGCGACCACCACCGCGCGCGCGCGGATCAGGCGGAAGCCGCCGCTGGCGATGTCGATCGCGACGACGCCCTGCACGCGGCCGTCGTCGACCACCAGGTCGATGCAGAAGTGCTCGTCGAAGCGGCGGATCGACGGGTACTTCATCGAGGTCTGGAACAGCGTGTGCAGCATGTGGAAGCCGGTCTTGTCGGCGGCGAACCAGGTACGCTCGATCAACATGCCACCGAAGGCGCGCACGTTGACGTGCCCGTCGGGCTTGCGGCTCCACGGGCAGCCCCAGTGCTCCATCTGCACCAGCTCGTCGTGCGCCTGCGCCACGAAGAAGTCGACGACGTCCTGCTCGCACAGCCAGTCGCCGCCCGCCACGGTGTCGTGGAAGTGCGCGTCCAGGCTGTCGTGCGCCTGCGTCACGGCGGCCGCGCCGCCCTCGGCGGCCACCGTGTGGCTGCGCATCGGGTAGACCTTGGACAGCAGCGCGATGCGCAAGGTGGGGTGCGCCTCGGCGATTGCAATGGCCGCGCGCAGGCCGGCACCACCCCCGCCGATGATGGCGACGTCGGCTTCGAAGATCTCGAGCGGCAGCATGTGCGAGCCTCTAGCGCGTCAGCACCAGCTTCTGGTACAGGCCGCCGAAGTAGGTGCGGTGGCGCACTGCCGCCGGCACCAGCCCCGCCGGCAGAAAGGCGCGCAAGTCGCTGCGCCAGAGGTCGATCGCGTAGGGCTCGAGGCGGCGGAACACCAGCCACATCAGCGGGCGCACCGGATGCCACCAGGCCGGGCGGTGGTAGTCGACGATGACGACCCGCCCGCCGGGCCGCACCACGCGCATCGCCTCGGCCAGCGTGGCGCGGCGCACGCCTTCAGGCTGCTCGTGGAGCAGGAAGAACAGCAGCACCTGGTCGTAGCTGCCGTCCGGACAGGCCAGCGCCGAGGCATCACCGTGGATCAGCGCCACGCGCTCGTCCAGCGGCAGCTTGCCGCGCAGGTTCTGCAGCTGCACCGGCAACACGTCGACCACGTCGAGTGAAGCGTCAGGCGCCAGGCGGCGCTGCAGCGTCGCGGTCAGGTTGCCATAGACGCAGGCCAGCTGCAGCGTGCGGCCCTGCACCGGCCAACCCAGGTCGGCCAGCGCATCGTCACGCAGACGCGAGTAGTGACCGAACAGGATTGCGTTGACCAGCCAGTCGCGCTCGAACACCTGCACGGCGTTCGGATGCACGTAGGCCCACCAGTAGACCTGCTGCAGGTAGCCCGGCACCGGCAGTGGTGCGACTCCGGCCGCTGTCGCGCAGCCCCCATCACAGGGTTTGGCCAGATCGGCGGTGGCGACAAACGGCGCGTTCATGCGAAGGATCCTCCCGGTCGGGCTACAACGGACGGCAGCTTCTGATGCACGGGGAATCGTACGTCCTCACCTCAGTACCGGTAGCGTACGCCCAGCCGCAGCACGTTGACGCTGTAGCGCGGCGCCGAGTCGCCGAGCGCCAGCAGGTTGGCCACAGTGTCTGGCGCCACACCTTCGAGCCGCCAGTCCTGCGATGTCACGCGCTCGTACCACCAGCTGCCCAGCAGCGTCAGGTTCTCCTGCAGCTTGTAGGTCGCCTGCAGGCGCAGGCTGTCCATCGACGTGCGCGCGCCCGGGAACGGCGGATCGAGCGTCGTCGTGTCGACGACCACGCTGCTGCGGGCGCGCGAGAACACCACGTCGGCGGCCAGCTCGAGCTTGCCCTTCAGCGCGTTGTGCTTGAGGCCGACGCCGAGCACCTCGACCTGGTCGCGCGTGGTGGCCCACCAGTCGGCCTGTGCGAACAGCTGGCTGCCGGCCTGGCTCGAACGGATGCGCTCGGTCTGCGCGAACAGATGCAGCTGCGTGTCGTCGTTCACTGCCGCCGACACGTCGCCGCCGACGGCGACACTGCGCCCGTTGAGCAGGCCGATCGTCGACTGGTCGAAGTCGTCGCGGGCGACGTCGGCATACAGGCCGACGCTGACGCTGTCGCCGACGGTGGCGTCGGTGCGCACGCCGACGCTGTCGCGGTTGCGCTCGGCCAGGTTGAACTTGCGCAGCAGCGGGTTCTCCGCCGGCACCACCCAACTGGCGATGCCGTAGGTGGAGCTGCGCCGGTCGCCGTGGGCACCCTTCAGCGTCAGCGTGACGTTCTCGTTGACCACCATGCCGGCGCGTGCCCACAGCGTGGTCTCGCGCGTGGTCACCACTTCCTGCAGCGTGCGTTCGCGATCGTCCTCGTCGACGCCGGCACTGGCACGGATGCCGAACGGGCCGCGGAACTCGGCGTTGAACTTGTAGCGGTCCTGCGTGAAGCTGAACGGCTGGTTGGTGCGCGGCACCGCGCCGACGAACATGTCGGTCGACACCGCAGGGTAGGCGAGACTTGCCGTCTGGTTGTCGCGCACGTCGCGCGCATAACTCGCGTTCAGCCGCCACTGCGGATTCAGCGTGGCGGTGACTCGCGCGCTCGCGTTGAAGGTATCGGCCTGCCCGTCCAGCGACTGAGCCGGCAGCGCGCCGACCGATAGACCCGTGTTCAGCGTCGTCGCCAGGAAGGCGCTGTCCTGTGTCATGCGGCCGATCGCGATGTCGCCGCTGGCGCGGATCTGCGGCGCCAGCTCATAGGCGCCGCTGGCCCGCAGCTGGTGGAACTGGTTGTCCGGCGCGAGCGCGAGCTGGCCGCTGGTGCTGCCCGCCACGACCGGCGTGAACGGATTGGCCCAGGTCAGCGCGTCGGGCCCGTTGCGAAACAGCGAGGCCTGGTAGGCGACCGTCGCCTGCAGGCGCGACGTGACGTAGGAGGCCGACGCTTCGAGCTGGTCGGTCACCTGGTCGACCGGCGCGAGCAAGTGCGACGAACTCGAGAAGAAAGACCCGGCCATCCGCTGCAGGCCGTCGCGCACATCGTGCCGCACGGTGAGCCGCGTGGTCCACTCGGGCGCCACGTTCCAGGTCGCGCCAACGTCCAGGCGCGAGCGCTTCGATTCGACGTCCACCGGCTGCAGCGTGCCCGCCAGCGGCATCGCCGTGGTGGTCGGCGCGGGATAACCCGCCGGCAGCGTGAGGCTCGCGCCCCCGACGCCGAGGAACGGCGTGCGGGCGCCGTCGAGGCCGCTGCGCGGCGTCTCGGCATAGCCGAGCTTCAGCGTGTAGAGGCCTTCCTTGCCGTACATCGCCGACAGCGCGCGCACGTCGAGGCCCAGGTCGGTGGCCTCCACGCTGGCGTAGCGGCCGTCTTCGCTGCGGTAGCGCACGCTGCCGCCGAGCACTGCGAAGGCGCCCTTCTTCTGCAGACCGCGGTAATCGCCGAAGCGCGCCGAGTCGTCGCTGACGGCACCGGCGCCGGCCTCGACGGTGCCGGTGGTGCCGGCCTTGTCGAACGGACAGGTCTCGCATGTCCAGTTCGAGGTGTCCACCGCGCCGGCCAGGGCCGGCAGGACGCCGAGCGAGACCAGCACAAAGATCGAGGAACAGGTTCTCATGATCGTGTCCTCATCGCATCAGCTTGGCGCCGGCCGGATGGTTGGAGCCGTGCACCTGCGAGTGGCAGTTGGTGCAGCTGCCCGCCAGCAGGAAGATCTGGCCGCCGCCGGCACCGCCGGGCAAGGCGGCGCCGGTGCGCGCCACGGCTGGATGGCCGGCCACCGAATGGCACTGCTGGCACAACAGCGGCGGCGACTTGGTCAGCAGCGCGGCGCGCACCGAGCCGTGGCTCGAGTGGCACAGCGTGCAGTCCTCGGCCACCGGTGCGTGCTCCCACAGCAGCGGACCGCGTTTGTCGGCGTGGCAGCTGTAGCAGGTCTGGTTCACCGTCGGCTTGTTCAGCGTCGACGCGCTGGCCGAGCCGTGCGCGCTGTGGCAATCGCTGCAGCCCATGCGGCCGTGGCGCACCGGATGCGACGATGCCTTCTGGAAGTCGGCGCGCTGCTTGTTGTGGCAGCGCAGGCACACCTCGGGCTCGCTCGTCTTGGCAAGCACCGCGTCGCGTTCGACATGCAGGCGGTGGCAGTCGGTGCATGCGAGCCGTTCGCGATCGTGCGCACCCGCATGCCACGCCGTGCGCGCGTTGCCCTGGTGGCAGTCCAGGCACGGCTCGTTGCGCTTCTCGACCGGCAGCTTGGAGTTGGCCTTCAGGCTGTTGATCGTGTCGATCTCCTTGCCATCGGCGGCATGGCGCCCCGCGGGGCCGTGGCAGGCCTCGCACTGCAGCTTGCCCGGGCCGAACGGCCCGCGTGCGTCGCCGCGATGGGCGTGCCGGGTCTTGAACACGCCCGCCGTGGTGAACGTCAGCGAGTCGGCCTCCTCGTCGTGGCAGCCCAGGCAGGTGTCGGCGCCCTTCTCGCTGTACGGCAGGTTGGGGTTGACCTTCTTCGCCTTCGCCGGAGCCGAGGCCGCCGGCGCGGGTGCGGGTGCGCTCGCAGCCTGCGCCGCGGCACCGCCGGACCAGGCCAGCGCGACGGACGCCAGCAGCGCCAGGATTGCTGATCGGGTTTTCATCGCTGCGGATCCCTCGTTGGGTAGGGAGTCATCTGGCGCCACTCGCGGTCGCGGCAGGCCCGGCACGCGGGCGCGCGGGCACCTTCTTCTGCACCGCCACGATCTGATGCCGGATGGTCTGAAAGACGCCGGCCGGCAGCACCTGGCGCGTGACCAGGTCGGCCTTGCTCCGGTACGGCCTGCCGGCGACGATGCGCTCGGCCTCGGCGTCGCCGATGCCCGGCAGGCGCTTGAGCTGCACACGATCGGCGCTGTTCACGTCGACCGGTGGCGCTGCCTTCACCGCCGCCTTGGCGGCGGCCGATGCCGCCGTCGGCGAGCTCGGCGCCCGCATGGACGCATGCGGCGATGCGGGCGCCGAGGCCGCGAGAGCCCCGCCGGCCAACAGGCCGGCGAGGACCGCGAGGCCCCGCGCCCAACGGGTCGTCATGGCGCGGGTGGCTGTCATGGCTGGCTACTTCGCATGCATCACCTTGATGTCGGCGATGCGGCCCGAGTCATGGCAGACCATGCAGGTCTCGATCTTCAGCAACGCCGTGCTGCGCGGTGCGTAGATCGAGCCGCCGTTCACTTCCATGTGGCTGCGGGCGAGCGGCGAGTCGTGGCAGGCGACACACGCCGCGGTGATCGGCGAGTTGACCAGGCTGGTCGGATCGGCTGGCACGGTGCCGCCGGCAGGGTTGGCGACCAGCGTGCCGTCAGGCTTGCACGAATTGGACGTCGTCAGTCCGGCGTTGTACGAGAAACCGATGCCGTAGTTCGCCAGCGCCGTGATGTACGGCGACAGCGAGAACACGCCCAGGTCGGTCTGCGCCGACGACGTGCCGGCGACGCAGGCCCCGCCGCTCACCGAGTAGGTCGTGATCGTCGTGCCGGCGGTGCCGTTGAAGATGCCGGTGGCTGCGGTGCGGTGCAGGCGGTTCGGCAGCGCGTTGGCCGAGGCGGTGGCGCGGAAGTCGTACGTGCCGGGGACGTGGCAGGCCTCGCATTCCTTCAAGACGCCGGGGAAGCCGATCTCGGCGAACGACTCGAAGGGAGCCGCCGTACCGAGCGCGTGCCAGGTGAATGGATCCTGCCGCTTGGCTCCACCGTGGATCGCGTGCACGAAGCTCGTCGAGTCGGCCGACCAGCCGCTGCTGGCGCGATTGGGTGTGTGGCACCACGCGCAGGTTGTCCCGTCGTTGCGCTGTCCGCCGTGGAAGGCCTCTTCGGTGAAGGTGCCGAGTTCCTGGTGGCACTTGTTGCAGCGCGCGTCCTCGACGATCGCCCGGCGGCCGGTGTAGCCGGTGGCAACCCTCTGCACGTTCGGCGCGATGACGATCAACCCGCCGATCTCGTTGGCCGCGCCGGCGGGCGATGCCGCCACCGGATAGTCGGGCAGGTTGGTCTGCGTCAGCGGCAGCGTGCTGCTGATGTTGTACGAGTAGCCGAGGCCACCCGTGAGCATCACCGCGTTGTCGGGGACCTGCACGCCGGTCAACGTGACGGTGTAGAAGCCGTTCGCGTCGGGCCCGGTCAGCGTGCCGGCGCCGGCGCCGGTGGCGGTGCCGGCCCAGATGCCCTTCAGGTAGCCCGACACACTGCCGTTGAAGTCGGCCGGCGCGCTGACGCCGTCCTGCGGCACCGCGAACACGAACTGAGCGCTCGGCGAGCCCATGAAGTTGTCCCAGATCTCCTTGGAGCCTGTGAGCGGGTTGGGGGTTGTCGTCGCGAAGTCGTTGAGATTCACTCGCGTGCCGTTCTGCAACATCCGGAACACCATCACCGGCTGCTTGCTCGCGTTGCGCGACACGCTCTGGATCTCGTAGCTCACCTTGATCGCACCGGCCGGCAGGCGGCTGGTGTTGGAGGCGATCCACGCCGAGTTGGAGTTCGCGCTGCCACCGACGACGTGCAGTGCACTCTGCAGGTTGGGCGGCGTGACCGGCAGGTGGTTGAGGTCGATGTTGCCCGGCGTGTGGCACGTCGTGCACAGCGAGTCGTCGGCCTGCGACTGGCCGCCGTGGGCAAAGCCGTTGAAGCTCGTCGTCGAGGTCAGGCCCTTGGCCGCGTCGCCGATCGTGACGCCCAGGCCGGTGGCGAAATTGATGCCGTCGTGGCAGGCACCGCAGGCCAGCCGGCTCGGCAGGTTCTTCCAGTTGTCGCCTTGCGCGGTGGGCGCCGTCGAGGTGACGGAGCCGTCATGGCACTTGGTGCAGTTGCGCAGGTCCTGCGGGAACTTGACCTCGTTGTACTGCACGCCGCCGTAGTTGTAGTTCTTCTTCGCGAGGAAGGTGCCCATGTGCACCTTGTGGATGTTGTTGGGCATGTTGCCCACGGCACGACCATCCACCCGCTCGGTGTTACTCGTGAACGCCAGCGTCGTCGGGTTGATCACCGCCTCGGTGCGGCCGTACTTGCGCTGGTCGGTGTGGCAGACCATGCAGAAGCGCGCCTCGTTGCGGTTGCCGCCGTGGAAACTGGCGGCCGAGCTTTCCGGATCGTCACCGGGGATGCCGCCGAGCTTGCGGTGGCATTCGTTGCACTTGGCGGTGGCGACGATCTCGCGGCCGGACGCGGCGGGCGCGCCCGTCGCCGGCACGAAGTCGTGGATCATGTCGACCGGGTTCTGGATCGGCACGCCGGGGAAACCGACCACCTCGACCGCGTTGGGCGTGTTGGTGCCCGTGCCGGGCGCGTTGCCGGACAACTGGATCGCCAGGCGATGCACCAGGTTCGGTTCGTAGGTCAGGTCGCCGAGGTCGGCCTTGACGTTGTTGCCGCTCACCGTCATGCCATCGACCTGCGCCTTGGCCTGCGTGATGTCGCGATAGAAGGTGTAGGTGTAGCTGCCGTCGCCATGATCGACCAGCGTGCCGGTGTTGTCGGTCGTCGGCCGTGTCGGCGCCGAGGCCGTGATCGCACCGGTGTTCGCGTTCTTGGTCGGCACGGTGGTCACGAGGTAGCTCACCCACTTGCTCGGGCTGCCGTTGGTGCCGGGCACCAGCTTGGCCAATGCGAACGACAAGTTGGTCAGGCCGGGCAACGTGGCCGTCGCGCTCTGCGAGGTGTTGCCGAGACCCTTCAGCGGCGCGCCGTTGGCGTCGGTGACGGTGAAGTTCACGACCGGCGGGCTGGCGATGGTGACGCTGCTGATCGTCACCTTCGGCGCCAGCGCCGCCCAGGCCGCGGCCGCCGCGTCGCTGGCCGGCGCGGCATTGCCGGGAATCGTCACCACGCTACCGGTGGGCCCCTGCGGACCCTGCGGGCCCGCGGGCCCGGTCGGGCCTGCCGGACCGGTTTGCCCGGTCGGGCCGGCATCCCCCGAGCCACCGCCGCATGCAGCCAGCACAAGCGCTGCGCAGACGATCAGTGGCCAACGCAGTGACGAAACGTTCATGACAGCCTCCGTCTTGGATTGGGTAAACGAGTTAGTTCGTGCTGAAGAAACCGACGGCCACGCCGAACAGCAGGATCAGTCCGACCGCGATCAGCGTGAAGCCGAGCACCTTGGAGAACAACGTCATCGGCGGCGACGGTGCGTCGACCAGATGCCGTTGCAGTTCGCCCGCCTGCTGCAGCCGCTGGTAGTGCAGCGGGTGCTCTCGCCTGAAGTGCTCGAGGCTCATCGAGCCCGTGAACATCACGATCTCGAGCGGGAACTTGTCAGGGCGGAAGTGATTGTTGAAGAAGTGGACGGTGAACAGGAACACCACCGCGAGGAAGGCCTCCTCGCCGTGGAAAATCGCTGCCACGTTGAACACCCAGCCCGGCAGGAAGGCGCCGGTCACCGTGGGCAGCCACATCATCAGGCCGCTGACGCCGATGATCGTGACGCCCCAGAAAGGCGCCCAGTAGTCGAACTTCTCCCAGTACGTCCAGCGGTCGAACACCGGACGCGCACCCTTGCCGACGAACCACTTGAACATCGCGACGATGTCCTTCAAGTCCTGCCAATTGGGGATCAGGGAGTCCGGGCCGAACCAGCGGAAGGTCTTGCGGTTGCGCCAGACGTTCAGGCCCATGTAGGCCAGGTGCCAGAAGAACACGCCGGCGAAGATGACGGCATTGACGCGGTGGATGACGCCCGCCACTTTGGGGCCGCCGAGCGCCTTCATCACCCAAGGTGCCCACGCCGCGTCGGGATAGAACAGCGGCATGCCGGTCAGCGTGAGCAGCATCAGGCTCAGCGCGAACGTGATGTGCGCGAGCCGCCAGATCCCGCTGAAGCGGCGCACCTGCTTGCGCTGCAACTCCACCGGCAGCGCGGCAAGCGCAACCTGCGGCGCGCTGCGGCCGTGCCGGCGGTCCTGGTACTCGCGGTGGAACCACAGCGCGGTATGCAGCCAGAAGAAGCCGAAGGTGCCCAGCAGCAGGCCGACCATCATCTGGTAGCCGATCCACATCTGCGGATAGCGCGCAAAGTCGTCGGTGCGGCCATGCGGCTGGAAGCTCACGAAGCTGGCCGGCGCCTCGCTGACGCCCTTCTTGCCGTGGCACGAGCGGCAGGTCTCGAGGCGGTTGTCGACATGCACCTTGGACTGCGGGTCCTTCGCGGCCAGCACGTCGTGGCCGCCATGGCAGTCGAAGCACTTGGCGGTGTACGCATAACCCAGCGTGCTGACCTGGCCGTGGTAGGTGGCCTTGTACGACTTGTAGTTGTCGGCATGGCAGCCGCCGCAGCTGGCGGTGATCGCCAGCTTGACTGGGCTGGCCGAGGTATTGCCGATGGCGTGCGCGCTGTGGCAGTCGGCGCAGACAGCGGACTTGACGTTCTTCTTGGCCGCCACTTCCTTGCCGTGCACCGACTCGGCGTACTGCTCGAGCGCCTCGTCGTGGCAGCTCTTGCCGCACATGGCGGGCACGCTCGCGATGCGCCAGGCGTCGAAGGCGGCGCTGCCCTTGGCCGGCACGTCGAAGGTGTGCGTGTCGTGGCAGCCGTCGCAGGTCGCGTTGACTTTCGACTTGTCGTCCTTGGTCGGACGGGCATGGAACGAGCCCTTGTAGGCTTGCGCGTTCTCGACCACCACACCCAGGCGCGGTTTGTTCGCGGCGGTGTTGTTCTGCTGGGCGCCGGACCACAGCTTCTGGTGGCAGTCGGCGCATTCAGCGCTACGCGCCGACCTGCCGGTCTCGAGCTGGTGGCCGCGGCCGGCGGCCGGGTTGTCGCTGATGCCCGTGTGGCAGTCGACGCAGGCCATCTTGCCGTGCACCGCAGCGGCATAACGCTCGGCCGCCATGCCGCGCAGCACGCGCGGCTTGCCGTCGGTACCTGCGACCTCGATCTTGGCCGACTTGCCGTCGTGGCAGGCCAGGCAGCCGGCGTTGTCGAGGGCGGCCACAGCGACCCCCGGCATCAGCAGGCCAAGTGCCAATGCGGCCCGCGCGATCAATGCGCTTGCCGCCTTGTGCCTCGCCCTCCATGCCGCACGCATGTGGTGCCCCGTTTTTTCGAACTGCCAGCCGACCCTCAAGACGCCTCCGAATCGTTCGCCGGAGTGCGCCGAACGACCCGTCTACTGGGCCAGGATCCAGTTCACGATGTTCTTGATCGCGGCCGGGTCCTTGGTGTTGATGATCTTGTGGTCTTCTTCCGTGCCGTCCTCGAGCTTCACCTTCTGGCCGGTCGTGATGTTCTTGATCGCCTTTTCCTCGCCGTCGGGCTTGCCCTTGTATTTCGCGGCGATCTTCTTGTACGAGGGCGCCTTCTTGTCCTTCTCGATCGAGTGGCACTTCATGCAGTCGTTCTTCTTCGCAAGCGCCTGTGCGGCGTCGGCGTCGAAGCCCTGCGCACAGGCCGGACCGGCCAGCGTCGAAAGGACCAAAGCGACGCCGACGACGGCGCCCTTGAGGATGAGGCTCATGAATCTCTCCTTGATACGCTGATGCAGCGACTGATTGGGTTGCCGAGCGCCTGATCGATCCGTGCCGATCCGTGCGTCGAACGTGAAACGAATGGTGAACGCATGCATTCCACGCGTCTTGCTCTGGGTCAAATCGCGTTCGCGGCCCGTCGCTCGCGAACGACGGGGGAAAACACGGTGTGTCCCCTGTCAATCGAGCCGGAACCCCGAGCGCGCCAAGCCGCTGTTTCAGCTTCGCCGTCGGCCGAGCCGGCGGTCCTCGCCGCCGGCCCGAACGCGATCAATGCCCGCCGAAGAAGCCGATCGCCACCAGCGTCAACAGCGCGAAGCCGCAGGCGATCAGCACCAGACCGAGGATCTTCGAGCCGACGGTGAGCGGCCGCGACGGCGCCTGCACCAGGTGCTTCTCGAGCTCACCGCTGGCCACCAGCCGCTCGTACTGCGCCGGGTGGTCGCGCTTGAATTCCTCCACCGTCAGGCTGCCGGTGAACATCACCACGTCGGGCGGCGGCAGCTTGTCGGGACGGAAGTGGTTGTTGAAGAAGTGCACGGTGAACAGGAACACCGCCGCCAGGAAGGCTTCTTCGCCATGCACCAGCGTGCCGACGTTGAACACCCAGCCCGGCAGGTAGGTCGCCGTGATGTGCGGCAAGGCCAGCATCAGGCCGCTCCAGCCGATGATGTTGACGCCCCAGAACACCGCCCAGTAGTCGAACTTCTCGAAGTAGGCCCAGCGTTCGAACTTCGGCCGCGGGCCCTTGCCGACGAACCACTTGAACATGCCGACCATGTCGTCCCAGTCCTTCCAGTTCGGCAGCAGCGAATCGGGGCCGAACCAGCGGAAGGTCTTGCGGTCGCGCACGATCAGCTTCCAGGCCACGTAGGCGAAGTGGATCAGGAAGATGCCGACGAACAGCGCCGCCGCCACCCGGTGGATCAGCCCGAGTGCGTTGGCGCCGCCGAGCATCTTGGCCAGCGCCGGCGCCCACTTGGTCTCGGAGTACAGCGCAGTGGTGCCGGTCAGCACCAGCGTCATGGTCACCAACGCGAAGAACAGGTGGCCGATGCGCCAGCCGATCGCGAAGCGCTGCACCTGCCGGGTGTCGCCCGGCGGCAGGGCCGCGCTGTGCACGTACGCGCGCGTCACGCCGTCCTTGCGGTCCTTCCACTCGCGGTAGTACCAAAGGCCGCAGTGCGTCCAGAAGAACGCAAACACCGCGATCAGCAAGCCGACCATGAACTTCTCGGCCACCCACATCTGCGGGTAGCGCTCGAGGTCACCGCCGTGGGCGTGCGGACCGAAGCTCGCGAAGCCAGCCGTCGCCAGCGGGCGCTTCTTGCCGTCGTGGCACTTCTGGCAGGTCTCGAGCCGGTTGTCCGGGTGGACGGTCGACTCCTTGTTGTCGACCTTCAGGATGCCGTGGCTGCCGTGGCAGTCGTAGCACTTGGCCGATGCCGGGTCGCCGAGCTGGCTGCGTTGACCGTGGTAGGTATCGCGATAGGTCTTGAGGTTCTGCTTGTGGCAGGTGCCGCACTCCTCGGCCACCAGCAGCTTGAACGAAGCCAGCGAGGTGTTGGTGATCTCGTGGTTGGTGTGGCAGTCGGTGCACACCGCGGCCTTGCCATCGGTCTTCTCGGCGATCTGCTTGCCGTGCACCGAGTCGCGATAGGTCTCTATCTGCTCGTCGTGGCAGGTGCCGCACAGCTCGGGAATGTTGCGCCGCCAGTCGACGTAGGCGCGGCTCGCATGGTCGGCCGGCACCGCGAAGCCGTGGGTCTCGTGGCACTGCGAACACTGCGCATGGGGCTTGCTCGGATCCTCCTTGCCCTTGCGGGCATGGAAGGACTGGCGATACGCGTCGATGTTGCGGGCCACGCGCTCGAAGCCGGCGTCGGTCTTGCCGGCCGCCTTGGCGTCGCTCCACAGCTTTTCGTGGCAGCTCGCACAGTCGACGGTGGACGCGGCGGCCAGTGCGTGCGAGGCCTTGTTGTCGACCACGTTGGTGTGGCAGTCCACGCAGGCCATCTTCTTGTGCACGCCGCCGCCGAACGCCATGTGATCCACGGCCGCCAGCGCGCGCGCCTTGCCGCCGGGCCCCGGCACTTCGATCTTCTTGCCGGTCTTGTGGCACTCGAGGCAACCTTCGTTGGGCAGCTTGGCGGTGTCGGCCGCCAACGCCGGCGCGGCAAGAAACCCCGCGGCCAGCACACCCAGGAAGGCACGACGCCAACGCGATGAAGTGTTCATCTCTTGCTCTTCTCGATACGACCTGCGGGAATGAAATCGCCCTCGCCTCGCGCCCTCGTCGCGGCAGCCGGACACGACAGAAGTCAAAAATACTCTAGTGCAAGCCGAGCCGGCATTCACCGCGGGAGCGCGCGTCTTCTTAACCTGAATCAAGCGCATGCGCCGTGCTGTGGCGCGCAGCCGACCGGCCGAAGTTCCCCGCGCCGGGACGGGCGAAGGCCCCCTTTTGGCGGGCTCGGCCGGCTGCGCATTAGACTGAGCCTGGTCCCAATCCGTCGCGAGGTAGCGCCCCATGGCCGATCCCATCCTCGTCGCCAAGCACGGCGACATCGAATGCGAGCTGCTGCCCGCGCTGGCCAACCGCCACGGGCTGATCACCGGCGCCACCGGCACCGGCAAGACCATCACGCTGCAGACGCTGGCCGAGAACCTGTCGCGCCTGGGCGTGCCGGTCTTCATGGCCGACGTGAAGGGCGACCTCACCGGCATCACGCAGAAGGGCAAGCTGCCCGACAAGGTGGCCGCGATCATCAAGGAGCGCGGCCTGCCTGCGCCCACGCCGGCGAGTTGCCCGGCGACGTTGTGGGACGTCTTCGGCGAGCAGGGCCACCCCGTGCGTGCCACCGTCACCGACATGGGGCCGCTGCTGCTGGCGCGCATGCTGGCGCTCAACGAGACGCAGGCCGGCGTGCTGAACCTGGTGTTCAGAATAGCCGACGACAACGGCCTCGCGTTGCTGGACATGAAGGACCTGCGCGCGATGCTGCAGTACGTGGGCGACAACGCGGGTCAGTTCACCACCGAGTACGGCAACGTCAGCGCAGCCAGCATCGGCGCCATCCAGCGCGGGCTGTTGCAGATCGAGGAACAAGGCGGGACCAAGTTCTTCGGCGAGCCGATGCTCGACATCGGCGACTTCATGCAGACGGTCGACGGCCAGGGTGTCGTCAACGTGCTGGTGGCCGACAAGCTGCTCAACGCGCCGCGCCTGTACGCCACCTTCCTGCTGTGGATGCTGTCGGAGCTGTTCGAGTCGCTGCCCGAGGTGGGCGATCTCGACAAGCCCAAGCTGGTGTTCTTCTTCGACGAAGCCCACCTGCTGTTCAAGGACGCGCCGGCCGCGCTGGTCGAACGCATCGAGCTCGTCGTGCGTCTGGTGCGCAGCAAGGGCGTCGGCGTGTTCTTCGTGACGCAGAACCCGCTGGACGTGCCCGACAGCGTGCTCGCGCAGCTGGGCAACCGCGTGCAGCACGCGCTGCGCGCCTTCACGCCGCGCGACCAGAAGGCGGTGAAGAGCGCCGCCGACACGATGCGCCCCAACCCCAAGCTCGGCGACATGGCCGCGGCGATCACCGAACTGGCCGTCGGCGAGGCATTGGTCAGTTTTCTCGACGCGAAGGGCCGGCCGAGCGTGACCGAGCGCGTGTTCGTGCTGCCGCCGGGCAGCCAGATCGGGCCGATCGCGCCCGACCAGCGCAAGGAGCTGATGGCCAGCTCGCTGGTGGCCGGCGTCTACGAGAAGGTCGTCGACCGCGACTCGGCGTACGAGAAGCTCAAGGGCCGCGCCGCGGCCAGTGCCGATGCGGCGCCCGCCGGCGCCGGCGGCCGCTCGATGGCCGACGAGGCGCGCTCCGCCACACGTGGCGGCGGCAAGGCGATGCCCGCGCCAGCCGATGCGGGCGGCGGCATGATGGGCGGGCTGAAGGACGTGCTGTTCGGCAGTACCGGCCCGCGCGGCGGCAAGCACGAGGGTTTGGCCGAATCGGCCGCGCGCTCGGCGATGCGCTCGATCGGCTCCACCGTCGGCCGCGAGATCATCCGCGGGGTGCTGGGCAGCATCCTCGGCGGCGGCAAGCGGCGCTGACACCGATGACCTGGCTGCGCTGGATCGTCGGTCTCGTCGTGGCGCTGCCGCTGGCCGTGCTGGCCGCCGGGCAGCTCGGTCTGCTGCGCGGCAAGCCGCCGCAAGGGCTGGGCGTGCGCGATGGCAAGCTGAAGCGTCCGTCCTTCACGCCCAACAGCGTCAGCAGCCAGGCCGACCTGCACGCCGATCACCCGATGCGCGAGCACGCGCGCATCGCACCGCTGCCGGCCGGCGGCGGCGGACCCGCGGCGATGCAGCGCCTGCGCCAGCTGATCGAGACCATGCCCGGCGCCAGCGTGGTCGAGCAGCGCGACGACTACCTGTATGCACGCTTCGAGACCCGGGCACTGCGCTTCGTCGACGACGCGGAGTTCTGGCTCGACCCGGCTGCCGGTGTGATCCAGCTGCGCTCGGCCTCGCGCATCGGGCGCAAGGATTTCGGCGTCAATCGTGCCCGCATCGAGGCGATTCGAACACGCCTCGCGGCGGGCTGAACGCTTCAGCGCACGGTGTAGCCGCGGCCCTCGAGGCAGGCGGTCTGCGCGCGCCCGTAGTCGGTGCGCGACCCGCCGGTCGACACGACCTGCCCGGTGGCCTGCGTGCTGGGGTCGAAGCCGGTCTGGTCGACGGCCCAGCGGTGGCATTCGTACTCGTCGCTGGCCTGCGTTTCGGCAGTCTGGCCGAGCTTGGGGTAGACGTAGACCCGCGCCGCCGCGCCATCGCCCGGGCCGACGATCGGCGACGGCACCACCTGGTAGGCGCCGTCGGGCTGCTCGCGGTAGTACACGCCGTTGGCGTACAGGTAGCCGATGCCACCGATGGTGACCACCGTGCGAAACGCCGGCAGGTCGGTCACCACCACGCCGATCGGCGGGCGGGCGACGACGAAGGCGCCGCCATACGGTGCGTACCAGACACCGTTCCAGTAGCCGTAGCGCACGCCGCCCCAGGGCACGTAGTGCACACGCGGCGGCAGCGCACGCACGCGCGAACCGGTGACCGGATAGGCATGGCCGTGACCATGGCCGCCGTCCCACCACTTGCCCGGCGGCACCGCCGGCGCGCGCTGGCCCGGTTGCGGCGGCGGGCGAAAGCGTTCGCGGTCGCGGTCGCCATCCTTGGCGCTGGCGCCACCCGACAGGGCGGCGAAGCTGGCCGCCACGGCCAGCACGAGACAGCTTCGACGAAGTGTGGTGCGCATCGCCTCGCTCCTCATCCGATGCGATAACCGCGCCCGCTCATGCAGGCACCCATGGCGCGGCGAAAGTTGTCCATCGGCACCTGCGCGTAGGCCTGCCGGCGCGCATGGGCCTGCTCAGCCGCCTGTGCGCGCGATTCCTGGGCCGCGGCACCGAGCAGCGTGCCGAAGATGGCGCCGATGATCGCGCCCTCGGCACCATGGCCGCGCGAGGCGATGACGGAGCCGACCACGGCACCGGTGGCGGCGCCGGCCACCACCTCGCTACCGTCACGCACCGCGGCGCGCGGCGGCGGCACCTCGCGCACCGGCGTCATGCCGGGGTCCACACTCGTCTCGCGCACCGCCCAGCGGTAGCACTCGTAGCGATCGCGGTCCTGCCGGGAATCGTCTTGCGAGAGCTCGGGATAGAAGTACATCGGCTGCGACGCCACCGGCCGCGGTGGCGGAGGCGCCGTGCCGTAGCGTGGCGGCGAGCCCACCGGATGGGCCGGTGCGATGACGCAACCGGCCAGGATGGCGGTCGCGCAGATCAGCAACAGACTTGCACGCCAGGCACTGCTCTGCAGACGAGTTTCCATGAGGCGACAACGCTCGAACGCCCGCGCGCGGACGACACGACAAGCGTAAAGCAATGCAAAGGGGTCGGCGGCATGCCGGCAGTAACAAGTCGAACTGTGTTGATGCCTGTCGTGGCCCGGGTCGTTGCGGCGCGGGGCGAAGAGCACCGCCCTCTACAATCGCGCGTCCCGTCTCGAGCCCCTTGCGTACCCGTGCCCCAACCCACCGAATCCGCCCCTGCCGACGGACTGTCACGCGACGCCGCGGCGCTCGAGGGCGAACTGGCCGGCGTGATCGTGCAGGCGCTCAACCTGGAGCTGACGCCGGCGCAGATCGACGCGGCGGCGCCGCTGTACGGCGAGGGCCTGGGCCTCGACTCGATCGACATCCTCGAGCTGGCGCTGGAGGTGTCGCAGCGTTATGGCTTCCAGCTGCGCGCTGACGACGAGAACAACCAGCAGATCTTCCTCTCGCTGCGCACGCTGGCCGCCCACGTCGCGCAGCACCGCACCCGCTGACATGCCGCGCTGGCAGCTCGGCGGCGCGGTGGTGGCGTTGGTTGCCTATGCGGTCGCCTCGCACGCGCTGATGGTGCATGCGGCGCAGCGGCCGTGGGCCGTCGTCGCGCTGCTGGCGCCGATGCTGGGTGTCGTCGCCGCGGTCGCCTGGCGCCTGCGCCAGTCGTCGCTGCTGCTCGCCTGCGGCGTGGCCGTCGCCACGCTGGCCGCGGTGGCGGCCAGCGGCGGGCTCGCCGGCGTCGACCGGCTCTACGTGCTG